>JAJZUC010000009.1 GCA_021847245.1 Deltaproteobacteria bacterium
TCTCCGAGCCTGCCTTCCTGCAGGGATACCCAAATCCCATGGCGTCAGGCCACCGGGTTTTGCTGGAAACGGCAAGGCCTCCCTTTGGAAAGGAGAATTACCGTGGCCGGAAGCCACAACAATTCAGAAAAAGGGAAAGGAGTAACAGCATGGACAGGATTGCGCGTATCAACATGGGTGCTGCGGGAGGCCCCACCGTCACCTTCGAGGAAGTCGGCGAGTACGCCGGCCTTGGCGGCAGAGCACTCACCTCGCTCATGATCGCCAAGGAAGTGCATCCCCTCTGCCACCCCCTCGGCAACGAAAACAAGCTGGTCATCGCCCCGGGGATGCTCTCCGGCACCACCGGCTCCATGACCGGCCGGCTCTCGGTCGGCTGCAAGAGCCCTCTGACCGGCACCATCAAGGAGTCCAACGCCGGGGGGCAGGCGGCCCAGGTGATGGCGCGGATCGGCTACGCCGCCGTTATCCTGGAAGGTAAGCCGGAGGGTGACGATCTCTACAAGATCATCATCAACAAGGACGGCATCAAGATCGAGGTGGACAACAGCCTGAAGCTCATGGACAACTATCCCCTCGTCGACAAGCTCCGCCAGCAGTACGGCGACAAGGTCGCCTACATCACCATCGGCTCGGCCGGCGAGCGGCAGCTCCTGGCGGCCTCCATCGCCTGCACCGACCCGGAGCTGCGCCCCACCCGCCACTGCGGACGGGGTGGCGTCGGGGCGGTCATGGGCTCCAAGCGGGTCAAGGCGATCATCCTCGACGACGCCGGAATGAAGATGCGGGCACCGAAGGATCCCGAGAAATTCCGCGACGCCAACCGCAAGTTCGTGGAAGGGCTCCGCAAGCACCCGGTCACCGGCGAGGGACTCCCCGCCTACGGCACCAACGTCCTCACCAACGTCCTCAACGAGGCCGGGGGATATCCGACCTACAACTTCAAGCAGGGGCAGTTCGCCGGCGCCGCCAAGCTCTCCGGCGAGGCCCAGGCCGAACTGGAGATCAAGCGGGGGGGGAGCGCCACCCACGGCTGCCACCGCGGTTGCGTCATCCAGTGCTCGGGGATCTACAACGACAAGGACGGCCACTACATCACCAAGCAGCCGGAGTACGAGACGGTCTGGTCCCACGGCGGCAACTGCGGCATCGACGACCTGGACACCGTGGCGCGGCTCGACTTCATGGACGACAACATCGGTCTCGACACCATCGAGATGGGAGTGACCATCGGCGTTGCCATGGACGCCGGTCTCATCCCCTTCGGCGACCGCGAAGGGGCCATCAGGCTGCTGGACGAGGTCGGCAAGGGAACCCCGCTGGGGCGCGTCCTCGGCTGCGGCGCCGAGATCACCGGCAAGGTCTTCGGCGTGGAGAAGGTGCCGGTGGTCAAGGGGCAGGCGATGCCGGCCTACGACCCGCGCCCGATCCAGGGGATCGGCGTCACCTACGCCACCACCACCCAGGGGGCCGACCACACCGCCGGCTACGCCATCGCCACCAACATCCTCAAGGTGGGGGGCGACGTGGACCCGCTCAAGACCGAGGGGCAGGTGGAGCTGTCGCGCAACCTGCAGATCGCCACGGCGGCCATCGACTCCACCGGCATGTGCCTCTTCATCGCCTTCGCCATCATGGACCAGCCGGAGACCTTCCAGGCGCTTCTCGACATGCTCGGCGCCTTCTACGGCATCACCATGACCGGCGACGACGTGGTGGCGCTGGGCAAGAAGGTCCTCTCCGCCGAGCGCGACTTCAACACCCGGGCCGGCTTCACCAAGGCCCACGACCGGCTGCCGCGCTTCTTCTACACCGAGCCGATCGCGCCCCACAACCAGGTGTTTTCGGTGCCGGATGAAGAGATGGATCAACTTTTTAATTGGTAACAGAATGTTGGGCGGGGCATTCTGCCCCGCCCTTTTCAACACGGTCGGAGGGGGTGGCGCATGCTGCTGGAGCAACTGGTGGAGAAGGCCTCGCAACCCCGGGAGTTCGACTGGGACGCTTATTACCGCTGGTTCTACAGCCGGCTTGCCGGGCGGGAGGTGACGGGGTTCGGCTTCTGGCAGTGCAGGAAATGCCTCACGGTCAATGCCGTCTACCTTCCGGCGCGCTACGGCAAGTGCCGCGGCTGCAACCTGATCCACCTCCCCCACGACCAGTGACGGAGGAAGGGATGAACGCCACGCGGCAGACCCGCCTCACCCTGACGCTTCCCTCCTCGCTGATCGGCGACTTCTTCCCGATCCTGCAGCAGGGCTTTTTCGTCCCGGCCCACGTGGGGGGCACGCTCCAGCACCTTCTCTGCCACCAGTGGGACATCTCTCCCGACTACGTCGCCACGAGAATCACCACCATCTTCCTGAATGCAAAGGCCACCGACAACGTGGAGACGGCGCTGGTGAGGGACAGGGCGACCATCGCCCTCTCGGGGGCCATGCCGGGGCTGGTCGGCGCCACCATGCGCCGCGGCGGGCATCTGGCAGCCATGCGCGGCGCCATGACCCATCACGAGACCCCGGCCGACGCTGTCGACCGGCTCGGGACGGTGCGGGTGAAGCTCTTCAACATCCTTCTCCCCGAGCTGGGACCCGCCTTCCTCGCACGGGGGATCCTGGTGAGCTGCGACGAGCTGGCCTCTTTTTTCCGGGAGCGGGATGAGACGTTCTGGAAGTGGTGCGACAGCGCCATCCTCGACAACACCCCGGTGAGTGCGGGGCGCCTCCGGGCGGCAGAGCCGTTCTGCCCGGGGGGGACCGTGCGCCTCACCGTCAACTTCAGGTGACATCATGAACATAACCGTCAAACTGTTCGCAACGTTTCGCGCCGGCCGCTTCGACATCGAGTCCCGCACCTACGCCGAGGGAACCACGGTGGGGGATGTGGTGAGGGAGCTGAATCTCTCCGAAAAGGAATTGGGGATCATGCTGGTGAACAGCCGCCACGTGAAGCTCGATCACCGGCTGGAAGAGGGCGACACCCTCTCCCTCTTTCCCCTTCTCGGAGGAGGCTAGGATGCCGTTATTCGTGGACTTCGTCCAGGAACACGCCGAGGCGGATCTGGTGCCGTGGGAATGCCAGGTGGAGGCGGCCCGGCGCTACGGGCTCACCATTGCCGAGACCGAAGAGGCGATACTGCGGCTGGATCTGCTGCCGGCCCGCTACCAGCGAAACCGCGCCATGCTCACCACGGCCCAGCAGCTTCGCCTTTTCCGGAGCCGGGTCGCCGTCGTCGGGTGCGGTGGGCTGGGGGGGTACGTCATCGAGGAGCTGGCGCGGCTGGGGGTCGGCACCATCGTCGCCATCGATCCGGACATCTTCGTGGAGCACAACCTGAACCGCCAGCTCTACTCGTCGCCGCGCCTCCTCGGCGCGTCGAAGGTGGCAGCGGCGGCGGCGCGGGTCGAGGAGATCAATCCCGCCGTCACCCTGATCCCGCGCCAGGAGATGCTCACAACCGCCACCGGACGGGAGCTCCTCCACGGCTCCCAGGTGGCGGTGGACGCCCTCGACTCCATCGCCGCGCGCCTGGAGCTGGCGGAGGTCTGCGACGCCATGGGACTGCCCCTCGTGCACGGGGCCATCGGGGGGTGGTACGGCCAGGTATTCACCCAGCTCCCCGGCCAGAAGACCCTGCAGAGGCTCTATGCCGACCTCCGGGACGGACGGGGGGTCGAGAAGCAGCTCGGCAACCCGTCGTTCACCCCCGCCGTGGTGGCGAGCCTGGAGGTGGCCGAAGTCTGCAAGGTGCTCCTTGCCCTCGGAACGCGGCTCAGCAGCCGCAAACTCACCATCAATCTCCTCGACATGGAAACCGAAGAAATAGCCCTCTGAAGCGGTAACTTGCCGTCGGGGGTGCTACAACCATGCCTCCGCCAGCGTCTGGCGGACTCTCTCGATGAACTGCTCACAGGTGAAGGGCTTCTGGAGGAAATTCACCCCCTCCTCCAGAGTGCCGCTGTGGACATTCACATCGCTGGTATAGCCCGAGATGAAGAGCACCGGGAGACGGGGCTTCATTTCCAGCAGCCGCTCGTAGAGCTCCTGGCCGTTCGTCCCCGGCATCACGACATCGGTGACCAGCAGATCGATGGTATCGGGATGGACCTGCGCCATCTCATAAGCCTCAGCCGGAGTCTCGGCCGCCAGGACCCCGTAACCCGACGTTTCCAGCAATTCAACCACCAGATCACGCACCATTTTGTTGTCCTCGACGACGAGAACCATGCCGCGGCTGCCCGTCTGCTCCGTCTGGAGATCGCGGTGGGGCGGCTCCGGGCCGGGCGACGGTATCGGGTTGGCCTTTGCCGGCAGGTAGATCGTAAAGGTTGTCCCCCTTCCGACATGGCTGTCGACGGCGATATACCCCTCGTGCTGCTTGACCACGCCATAGACCGTCGCCAGTCCCAGGCCGGTTCCGCGACCGACCTGCTTGGTGGTGAAAAACGGCTCGAAGATGTGCGACAGGGTCTCGTCATCCATGCCGCAGCCGTTGTCGGCAAAGGCCAACAGGACATGGGGCCCCGATCTCATGCCGGGATGCCGGCGGGCATATTCGTCATCCAGGAGCACGTGGCCGGTTTCGATGGAAATGCTGCCGTTCCCCTCTATGGCATCCTGGGCGTTGACGGCCAGGTTGAGGAGGATCTGCTCGATCTGCCCCCGGTCTGCCAGGATGGCGGCACCTCCCGGCGCCAGGCCCATCCGGATCTCGATATTCTCCCGGATCGTGCGCCGCAGGATCTCGTGGAAAGAGTGAATAACCTCGTTCAGATCCAGCGGCTGGGTGTTCAGCATCTGCCGACGGCCGAAGGAGAGGAGTTTCTGGGTGAGGTCCTTGGCCTTGTGAGCGGCCCTCAGGATGCTTTCCGCCATCCTGCGCTGGGGGGCGTCGTGCGGAAGGTCCCGGCAGATCAGATCCGCAAAGGCGAGGATCGGGGTGAGCAGGTTGTTGAAGTCGTGGGCTATCCCCCCCGCCATCTGGCCGATGGCCTCGATCCTCTGCATATGGCGGAGCTGGTCTTCCAGGTGCCGACGCCGCTGCTCCCCGCGCACCCGCCCGATGGCGATGCTCGCCAGATGGGCCGCCGACTCCAGCAAGCCGATCTCTTCTTCGTCCGGTGACCGCGGCACACGATAGTAGATGGCAAAGGTACCCAGAAGCTCGTCATCGGCAGAAAGGATCGGCTGGGACCAGCACGCCCGCAGCCCCGCCTCCAGGGCGGGTTTGAACCCTTTCCAGAACGGATGGCCTAGGATGTCTTCGATGATCACCCGCTGCCGCCGGTGAGCCGCCGTACCGCACGAGCCCATCCCCTCGGCGATGCGCAGCCCGTCCACGGCCCGATTGTAGGCGTCCGGCAGACTGGGCGCGGCCCCGTGACGGAGGCGGCTTCCGGATTCGTCGGCGAGCAGCACGGAACAGAGGGCCTCGGGCCTCTGCTGCTCGACGAAGGTGACGATGTGGGCGAGGACGTCCTCCAGGTCGCCACCCGTCGCCATCTCCTCCAGGATCGACAAACGGGTCCGCTCGCGCAGCTCGCTCCGTTTCCGCTCGCTGACGTCCCGGGCGATGCTGAGAATGAACGGTATCCCGTCGTTCTCCATGGTGCGGGCATGGACCTCCACCGGGATCACGCGCCCGTTCCTGGCCAGGAACAAGGTCTCGAAGGTCGCTTCGCCCTGCTCCCGGATCCGCTCGATGTTGCTGCCTGTCCGGGCCGCGGATTCCGGGGGCTTGATGCCGTTGAGCCGCTTGCCCGACAGCTCATCCGGACCGTAGCCGGTCATCCGGCAGAGGGCCCGGTTGAAATGGATCAGGTTCCCTTCAAAATCGACCTGCAGGATGGCATCGTTGGCCGCGTCGATCTGGGCCGCTTTGATCCGTAACAGCTCCTGTTGCTCGCGCAGGCCGGCCTGCGCGCTTTCCAGCCTGTCCAGATGACGGAACATGAGCCGCGACAACAGGATGATGACCAGGCAGAGCCCGAGCGTTACGGCGCCATGGAGGGTCGCCTTCCGGGTCCACGGCTTGAGGATGTCGTCGCGGTGCAGCGAAACCACCGCCACTACCGGAAAACGGGAGAGACGTTTGTAGGAAACGATCAGGGGGGCATGATCCAGCAGATCGTTATCGGTGTGATAGGTACCGGAGGACGAAGCGGGCAACCACTTCCGGAACAGCTGCGAGTTGCGCAAATCGGCCTGATACGCGCCCCGGACATAGGGCTCGTAGACCAGGGGGGCGCCGTCGGTGCGGACCAGGATGACCCTCCCCCGGGGGCCGAGGCTGGAGGCGCTGAAAAACCTCTTGAAATACTCGACTTCGAAGGCAACGACCATCAGCCCGCCGAATTCGGCATGCGGCCCGTTGAGCGGCCGGATCAGATTGAAGCGCCAGCGATTGACCAGGCGGCTCCTGACCGGTCTGCTTATGTAGAGATCCGCGCCCGGGGTGGACAGGTAATGACGGAAATAATCACGGTCGGCTACGTTGATTTTCCTGGGGGGAAATTCGAGGGAATTGATGAACATGTCCCCGTCCCTGCCGGCCATGAACAGGTCCCCTACCTGGGGTGAATCTCCTCCCTGCACCCGCAGGAGGTCGAACAGCTCCCGTTTGCTGAACCGCTCGATCCCGCCCCGCATCCTGACCCGCTGGATCACGTCCTTGACGATCCGGTCGGATTCGGCAAAGGCACTCTCGGTGTGCTCGCTGAGCGCCTGCGCGTATCCCGTGGTCTGTCTTTCGGCGGCGGCGATGAGGTTCCGATATTCGGTGGCGAGGCTCCAGACCGTAACGGCGATGACGGCTGCCAGCAGGAAGGCAACAAATATCCGGATTCTGCGCTTGAAATCTGCAACGGCAAGTTCAGGCACTAAGGGGGGCTCTCCCGGCGACTTTCATTAGAGATGGAATGATGCCATATATTGGCACGAATTGGTAGCAATTACACGAGGAGTTTTGTTGACTTATCGGCACACGATGCAGATTCTTCAGCCGGCAAAACGCCGCTACCTGGAACCACCTTCTCCCGCCGGCAAGGTCATCTTTTCCGCCGCCACGACCCATCCTCCACCCTGGCCGAGGCGATCAGCAGGTCCCTGTTTTCCCGAAGCGCGACCCCGACCAACTCCACGAGCACCGGGTCGTCGAACTGCTCCCACCAGGGGGTGTTGATGAGGTCCCGGGCCTCCTTTTCCGCAAAGCGCCAGGACGGCGGGGTCTCCACCGCCGGGCGCCGGTAGTCGGGACCGACCATGCAGCCGCCGAGGATGAGGCACAGAAGCATAATTGCGATGAATCCTTTCACCTCACACCTCACTCCTCACCCTTTGCCTGTTTCTTCCCCTTGCCGATCCGCTCGATCACGTAATACAGCATCGGGATCAGGAAGATGGCGATCCCGGTCGCCGCGAGCATGCCGCCGATGACGCCGGTTCCCATCACCTGCCGGGCGATGGAGCCGGCGCCGCTGGCGATGGCAAGCGGGAGGCAGCCGAGGATGAAGGCGAAGGAGGTCATCAGGATCGGGCGCAGTCGCAGTCGCGCGCCGGCAAGGGCCGCCTCCTGCAGCCCCCTCCCCCTTTCGTGCTCGTCCTTGGCGAATTCGACGATGAGAATGGCGTTCTTCGCCGCGAGACCGATCAGGACGATGAGGCCGATCTGGGCGTAGATGTTGAACGGCATCCCGCGCAGGAGCAGCATCGCGAACGCGCCGCAGACGGCGATGGGGGTGCTGAGCAGGACGCTGAACGGCAGGGACCAGCTCTCGTAGAGCGCGGCGAGGATCAGGAAGACGAACAGCAGCGAGAGCGCGAAGATGGCGGCGGGTGGGACCCCCTGCTGCGCCTTCTGTTCCTGGAACGACATGCCGAGGTAATCGAACCCCATGTCGGTCGGCATGGTCTCGTGAAAGACCTCCTCCAGCGCCCGCATCGCCTGGGCCGAGCTGTAGCCGGGGGCGGCCGTGGCGTTGATCTGGGCCGAGCGGAAGAGGTTGTAGCGCATGGTGAACTCGGGGCCGCTGCGCCGTTCCACCCGCGTCACCGCCGCCAGCGGCACGGGATCGCCGTGTGCGTTGCGGACGTAGAACTGCCCCAGCTGCCGCACGTCGGTGCGGAAGTCCCCCTCGGCCTCCACGTAAACCTGCCACTGCCTGCCGAAGCGGTTGAAATAGTTGACGAACTGCCCCCCCATGAACGCCTGGAGCGTCCCATACACCTGCCCCAGGTCCACCCCTTCGCTCAGGACCTTGTCGCGGTCCACATCGACGAAATACTGGGGGACGCCGGGGAGCAGCGTCGTCGTCACCCGCGCCAGCTCCGGGCGCCTGCGGGCGGCGGCGATGAACCGGTCGGTGTTCTCCGCCAGGTAAGCGACATCCTTGCCGGCCCGGTCCTCCAGGATGAAGGTCACCCCCCCCGCGGTGCCGACCCCCTGGATGGCGGGAGGGGAAAAGGCGAAGGCGTTACCCTCGGGGAGCCGCCCGAGCTCGCGGTTGAGCCGCGCGATGATCCCGGCGGCGTTCTCCCCCGGGCGCTGGCGCTCGTCCCAATCCTTGAGCCTGATGAAGAAGAAGCCGCTGTAGGTGTTGCGGACGTAGCTCAGGAGGTTGAAGCCGACGACCGTGGTGCAGTACTCCACCCCCGGGGTCGCCATGATGAGCCGCTCCGCCCGGCGGCAGGCCTCCGAGGTCCGCTGCAGGGAGGCGGCGTTGGGGAGCTGGATGACGGCGTAGACGTACCCCTGGTCCTCCTCGGGGAGGAAGCCGCCGGGGATCCGCTTCCCCAGAAGGATGATCCCGGCGCCCGCCACCGCGAGAATGATGATGCCGATTGCCGCCTTGCGGATGACGGCGCGCGAGATCTCGACGTAAGTATCGGCCCCTTGCCTGAAGAGGCGGTTGAAGCTGCGGTAAAACCACCCGAGCGGGCCGCGCGTCTCCTTTTTCGGCCGCAGGAGAATCGCACAGAGGGCCGGGGAGAGGGTCAGGGCGTTGAAGGCGGAGAGAAGGACCGAGATGGCGATGGTGACGGCGAACTGGGTGTAGAGCCGGCCGGTGATCCCGGGGATGAAGACGGTCGGGAGAAAGACGGAGGCGAGGACCAGGGCGATGGCCACCACCGGACCGGCGACCTCGCTCATCGCCTGGAGCGACGCCTCCCGCGGCGCCAGCCCCTCCTCGATGTGGCGCTCCACCGCCTCCACCACCACGATGGCGTCGTCCACCACCAGACCGATGGCCACGACCATCCCCATCAGGGCGATGGGGTTGATGGAAAAGCCGAGCAGGGGGAAGAAGGCGAAGGTGCCGATCAGCGACACCGGCACGGCAACGATCGGGATCAGGGTCGCCCGCCACCCCTGGAGGAAGACGAAGACCACGATGATCACCAGGATTACCGCGATGACCAGGGTGATGGCGATCTCGTGGAGCCCGGCGGTGACCGACCTGGTGGTGTCGAGGGCGATCCCGTAGTCGAGATCGGCCGGGAATGCCCCCTTGAGGGTGGCCATCACCTTCCTGGCCCCTTCCACCGCCTCCAGGGCGTTGGTCCCCGGGAGCTGGTAGAGGGCCAGGATCCCCGACGGCCTGCCGTTGAAACGCCCCTGGATGTTGTAGTCCTGGGACCCCAGCTCCAGGCGCGCCACGTCCTTCAGGCGGACCAGGGAACCGTCCGGGTTGGCGCGCAGGACGATCTGGCCGAACTCCCCGGTCGTGACGAGCCGCCCCTGGGCGCGGATCGCATAGGTGAACTCCTGGCCGGGGGGACTCGGCTCACCCCCCACCTGGCCGGCGGGGTTCACGGTGTTCTGTTTCTGCAACGCGTCGACGATCTCGGGAATGGTGATGTTGAGCTTGGCCAGCATGTCCGGCCGCACCCAGCAGCGCATGGCGTACTGCCCCGCGCCGAAGACCGCCACGCTGGCGACCCCCCTCACCCGGGTCAACTGGTCGACGATGTTGATGTAGGCGTAGTTGGCGAGGAAGGTGGCGTCGTAGGTCCCCTTCGGCGAGTAGAGGGCGATGATCGCGAGGGGGGCGGAGAGGGCCTTCTGGACCGTCACGCCGTAGTTGCGCACGTCGAGGGGGAGCTGCCTCTCGGCCTGGGACTCCCGCAGCTGGGCGAGGACCTGGTCGGTGTTCGGGTCGGTCTTCACGTCGAAGTTCACCGTCATCCGCATCAGGCCGTTGTTCGGATTGAGGGAGAACATGTAGTTCATGTTGTCCACGCCGCTCATCTGCTGCTCCAGCGGCGTGGCGACCGCCTGTTCGATCGCCAGCGCGTCGGCCCCCACGTAGGTGGCCTGGATGAGGACCTCGGGGGGGACGATGTTGGGATACTGCGCCACCGGGAGCCCCGCCATGGAAACCAGGCCGATGATGACGGTGACGACGGCGATGACGATCGCCACGATCGGGCGTCTGATGAAGAACCGGTACATGGCGGGCTATCTCCCCGTGTCGGGCTTCGCCGGGGGCTCACGCGCGGCGGTGGATGCCGGGGCGAACGGCTTCGGGGTCACGGCCAACCCCTGCCTGACCTTCTGCACCCCCTCCGCGACCACCCTTTCCCCCGGTTTGAGTCCCTCGTCGATCACCCAGAGCGTGCCGACCCGTTCCCCCGCCTTGACCGCCCGAACCTCCACCCGGTTGCCGGGTCCCACCACCGCCACCTGATACCCTCCCTGGAGCTCGGTCACCGCCCGCTGGGGAATGAGGAGCGCCCCCTTCTTGATCCCGATGTGGACGTGGACCCGCACGAACTGGCCGGGACGGAGAAGATGGCGCGGGTTCGGAAAGAGCGCTTCGACCCGCAGCGTCCCGGTCCGCACGTCCACCTGCCGGTCTATGGCGTAGAATGTCCCTCTGTAGGGGTAGCGCGACCCGTCGGCCAGAAAGAGTTCGATCTCCAGCTTCCTCGCCTCTTCCAGCCCGGCGGCCTCGGAGGAAAACCGCCTCATGAAGTCGATGTACGCCTGTTCGTTGACCGTATAGCGCACCTTGATCGGGTTGATGGTCGAGACGGTCGTCAGCTCCCCCCCCTGGGCCGCCGGGCCGACCAGGTCCCCGACCTGCGCCCGGGCGAGGCCGGCCACGCCGTTGATGAGGGAGGTGATCCGCGTGAAGCCGAGGTTGAGCCGGGCGTTCTCCACCGCGGCCCGGGCGGCGATCACCGCGGCCAGGGTCGACTGCTCGGCGCCGATGGCGTCGTCGAGGTCCTTCTTGCTCACCGCGTTCTGGGCGACAAGGGGCCTGATCCGGTCGAGATTGGCCTTGGCGTTCGCATGCTGCGCCTCCTGCCGGGCGAGTTCCCCCTTCGCCTGGTCCAGGGCGGCCCTGAACGGGCGCGGATCGATTTCGAACAAAACCTGCCCTTTCCTGACCACGTCTCCTTCCCGGTAATCCTGCCGGATCAGGTACCCCGTGACCTGCGCCCGGATGGTGGCGTTGACCAGGCCGTCGGCGGTGCCGACCCACTCGTGCACGATCGGGACGTCCCTGCGGACTACCGGCACGACCTCTACTTCCGGCGCCTGCGTTGCCGCCGGTTTTTCCTTCCGGCACGCCGATAGAGAGAAGGCCGTGAGACAGGCGAAAACGCAGAGTGCGCCTCGCATGATCACAACGATCCCCGACCGTACCCCAATCATTGCCGGATGCACCATCGCCCGTGCCCCTCGCTTGCGACAGACTCGTCCCTGGCAGTCTTGAACGATAAAGCTCACATACAACAATTTTCCGGTAAGTCAATCAGGAGCGCAATCGGATGATTTTCGGGCCTGCGGGTAAACAAGCGGGAAATGCGGTGATTCAAGGAAGGAAATCTTCGTAAGACGTGAGGCTCAGGGACTGGATTTTTCTTTGCGGGGCGTCTCGATGGTCACCCGAAGCAGCTTTTCGAATATTGCCAATTCGTAATTGCGCCCACCGTGTGCCAACCAGGCCACGAAAAACCAAAAGCCGATTCGCTAATCATGCGAATCGGCTTTAATTTTTTGGTTGCGGGGAGAGGATTTGAACCTCTGACCTTCGGGTTATGAGCCCGACGAGCTACCAGACTGCTCCACCCCGCGTCACAAGAGAACCAATATGTACCACACTCTGCAAAGGCGAGTCAACATAAAATTTCCGTTTCACTCCGGAACGATGATCGCTCCGCCGCCGACCATGGAAGCCATTTCGCTTGCCGCCGGCTGTTCCATCTGCTTTCCAACGCGTATCCGATACCAGGAGCCTTTGCCCGGCACGGACGATTCGACGATATAGGCGGCAAATCCCTTCTCTGCGAGCCTTGCCTTGATGGCTTCGGCTTCTTTTCGATCCTTGGTCGAGGCGGCCTGCACCGAAAATTTACCTTTAGGGTTAACCGGCTTCCTGGTGCCGGACTCTCTGCCGGAGTCCGGCGCTGTCTTGGCTGATGTCGGCCCGCTCTTTCCGGTTGTCTTCTTTTCCGGCGCCTCGGTCGGCTTGGCAACGGCCTCCACCTTGTCGGCAGACGGCCTCGAAGGAGCCTGCTCCTTTGGCGGAGAAGTTGTCGACGGGGAGTGCTTCGTTGACGCCCCGCCCCGGGGCCCTTCATTTCGGGGATTGATGCCGCTTCCCAGGATCGCCTGTCCTCCCTTCGGCAGGGTGTTGTAGAAGGTGAGGGAAGGCTCTGCGGGGGGAGGTGGCGGAGCGGCTGCAGTGGCAGCCGGTTGAGAAGCCCGCGCGGGCACTGCGGCCTGGGGAGCCGGAGTGACTGGCGCCTTCGGCGGATGAAGCCTCAGCAGCAGCCGGTCGGCCGCCACCCCGAGGGCAAAAAAAACCACCGACACCATGACAAAACCGAAAACCAGCATTCCCACGGGCTTCGACTTCGGGCGGTTCTTGCTTACCTGCCTGCGTTCGCGATAATCGACAACCATGTTTCGTCAGTCCGTCACATTTTCTCCGGGGCGGATACGCCCAGGAGGGCAAGGCCGTTCTTCAGGGTGCGCGCCACGCAGGCGAGCAGGAAAAGACGGGCACCGGCCAGGTCGGTGTCTTCCGTTATGACCCGGTTCTTGTTGTAGAACGAGTGGAACGAGCCGGCAAGCTCCTGGAGATAGTAGGTGATCCGGTGGGGTTCGAAGGCCTGGGCGGCCCCCTCGACCACCTCGGGGAAGGAGGCGAGGAGCTTGACGATAGCCATCTCTTCCACCGTTCCGAGCCGATCCAGCGCCGCCGTCGCAAATGGTGGCACCGCGATCCCTTTCTCCGCGGCATTTTCGAAGATGCTGCAGATGCGGGCGTGGGCATACTGGACGTAATAGACCGGATTTTCCAGCGACTGCTGCTTGGCCAGGTCGATGTCGAAGACGAGCTGGGAATCGGGCTTGCGCATCAGGAAGAAGAAGCGGGTGGCGTCGCGACCGACCTCGTCGATCAGGTCCCGGAGGGTGACATAGCTGCCGGCGCGCTTGGAGATCTTGACCTCTTCGCCGCCACGCATGACCGTCACCATCTGGTGGAGCACATATTCCGGCCACCCTTGCGGGATGCCGGCGTTCAGGGCCTGCAGGCCGGCCCGCACCCGGGTGATGGTGCTGTGGTGGTCGGCCCCCTGTTCGTTAATTACGCGGACGAAGCCCCGCTCCCATTTCGCCAGGTGGTATGCGACGTCGGGAACGAAATAGGTGTAGCTGCCGTCGGACTTGCGCATGACGCGGTCCTTGTCGTCGCCGAAGTCCGTGGTGCGAAGCCAGAGGGCGTTGTCCTGCTCGTAGGTGTGGCCGTTCTCGATAAGGCGGTTGACCGCCGCTTCGACGCATCCCTCGGCGTAGAGGCTCGATTCCAGGAAGTAGACGTCGAAGTGGACATCGAAGGCCAGGAGATCCTGGTCCTGCTCCCGGCGCAGGTAGGCCACGGCGAACCGGCGGATCGCGTCGAGGTCGTCCGGGTCGCCGGCGCCGGCGACATGCTGGTCGCCGGCATCCACGGTTTGGCGGTCGAGGTAGGCACGGGCGACGTCCTTGATGTACTCTCCCTGGTAGCCGTCGGCCGGCCAGCGGGGATCGTCCGGCTCGATGCCGAGGCAGCGCGCCTGGACCGAACGCGCCAGGTTGGCGATCTGGGCGCCGGCATCGTTGTAATAGAATTCGCGGATCACGTCCCACCCCGTGGCGGCAAGGAGGCGACAGATGGTATCGCCGATGGCCGCTCCGCGCCCATGGCCGATATGGAGCGGCCCGGTGGGATTGGCGCTGACGAACTCCACCTGCACCTTGCTCCCTCCGCCGGCACGGCTTGTGCCGTAGTCGGCCCCTGCCGCCTCGATGGCGCCAAGGGTGCGGCACCAGGCGGCATTTGCGATCCTGAAATTGATGAAGCCGGGGCCGGCAATCTCGATACGCTCGATGATGCCGTCACGGTCCTCGATATGCTTCACCAAAGAGTCGGCAATCTGGCGGGGAGCCTTTCGCTCGGCCTTGGCCATCGCCATGGCGACGTTGCAGGCGAAATCGCCATGCTCTTCGTGGGCCGGCTTTTCTATGACCACGGCGGGCATCTCTCCCGAGGAGAGGGAGCCATCGGCAAAGCACCGTTCGAGTCCCTCCCGCACCAGGAGGCGCACGCTTTCCTTCATCGATCTCTCCGCCATGTTCATTCGGAATCCTCCGGGACCTTGATGGAAATGTCCCGGGTGAAGTCGGGGCAGTGCGCCCCGCCATCGGTGACGCAGAACTTTTTGGCGCAGGTCTCGCGCCAGGCGCAGACGGCGCACGATTGTCTCCTGGTACCGCTCATCCTCTTTTCTCCTGCCTTATGACCGCCGAAGAGCGGACTGCCGTCGCTCTTCAAGCTATCGTTTGTTATCCGTCGCCGCCGGCTTGCGGGGAACCTGCCCGGCCGCCTGCTTCTCCGTCGACGGGAACTGGTACACCATTTCGTTGGGGCGCACCAGTCCGAAATCCTTCCGCGCAATGCTTTCCATGTACCGCCGGTCGGTCTTCAGGGCCTCGATCTCGCGCTTGAGCTTGTCGTTCTCCGCGTTGATCTCGCCGAACCGTTCCCGGATCTGCTCCCGTTCGCGGTTCAGGTGATATATCCGCAAAAGCCCCCGCTCACCGAAAACGGTGAAGTAGAGGATAAATAAAATGCACGCTGCTGGAATGGCATACATCCGTTTCCGCATGCGTCCTCCGGTGGTGCTATGTCGTGGCGCAGATGCCGGCGAAATAGTCTATGGTATTTCTGAGGCCCGAATCGAGTGCCACGGTCGGTTGCCATCCGAGCCGCCCGCGGGCGAGCGAAATGTCCGGCTGCCGTTGCTTCGGGTCGTCGCTCGGCAGGGGCATGGTGACGATTCTGGAGCTTGAACCGGTCAGCGCCAGGATCCGTTCGGCAAACTCCCTGATGGTGTTCTCGACCGGGTTCCCCAGGTTGACCGGCCCGGTGAAGCCGTCGCACTCCATCATCCGGACCATCCCCTCTACCAGATCGTCGACATAGCAGAAGGATCGGGTCTGACTCCCGTCGCCGAAGAGGGTGATATCCTCTCCCCGCAGGGCCTGGACGATGAAGTTGGAGACCACCCGCCCGTCGTGTACCGCCATCCGCGGTCCATAGGTATTGAAGATCCTCACGATCCGGATATCGACGCCGTTCTGGCGGTGGTAGTCCATCATGAGGGTCTCGGCCACCCGTTTCCCTTCGTCATAACAGCTTCTGATCCCGATGGGGTTCACGTTCCCCCAGTACGACTCGGGCTGCGGATGGACGAGGGGGTCGCCGTAGACCTCCGAGGTCGACGCCTGCAGAATCCGCGCCTTCACCCGCTTGGCGAGGCCGAGCATGTTGATGGTTCCCATGACGTTCGTCTTGATGGTCTTCACCGGATTGTACTGGTAGTGAACCGGTGAGGCCGGACAGGCAAGATTGTAGATCCGGTCGACCTCCAGCAGGATCGGCTCGGTGATGTCGTGGCGGATCAGCTCGAACCGTGGATTGCCCAGATGGCGGGCGATGTTCTGCTTGCTGCCGGTGAAGAAGTTGTCGAGACAGAGGACGTCGTGCCCCTCGCCGAGGAGCCGTTCGCAAAGATGTGAGCCGATGAACCCGGCGCCGCCGGTGACAAGAATCCGCATCGCCCTTCCCCTATTTCTCCGTGAATCCCACGGCGTTGCGGCCGATGGAGAAGTATTCGAAGCCGATCTCCTTCATCCGGCGCACATTGTACAGGTTGCGTCCGTCGAAAATCACCGGCCGCGTCAGGAGCTCCCGGATCCGGTCGAAGTCCGGGTTGCGGTACTCGTTCCACTCGGTGACGATGGCAAGGGCATCGGCCCCGGAGAGGATATCGTACTGACTGGAACCGCTGTAGGTGATCCGGTCGCCGAAAATCTTCCGCGCCTCCTTCACCGCTTCGGGGTCGTGGGCGCGCACCATGGCCCCCATCTCCAGCAGCCGGTTGATGATGACGACCGACGGCGCCTCGCGCATGTCGTCGGTGCGGGGCTTGAAGGAGAGCCCCCAGAGGGCGATGGTCCTGCCGGCCAGCGGCGCGGCCGCGTTGGCACGGGAGAAATAGGCGACCAGCTTCTCGATCAGGACCTCTTTCTGACTCTCGTTCACCTCCTCGACGGCCTTGAGCAGGGCGAAATCGTAGTCGCACTCCTCGGCGGTCTTGATGAGCGCCTTCACGTCCTTGGGGAAACAGGAACCGCCGTAGCCGACGCCGGGGAAGAGAAAGTCATAGCCGATGCGGGAATCGGAGCCGATCCCCTCGCGAACGGCGGCCACATCCGCATCCATCCGCTCGCAGAGATTGGCGATCTGGTTCATGAACGAGATCCGGGTCGCCAGCATGGCGTTGGCGGCGTACTTGGTCATCTCGGCGCTGCGGACATCCATGACGATCATCCGGTTGGTCTTGCGCATGAAGGGGGAATAGAGCTCTTTCATGATCTCGGCGGTCCGGACGTTGTCGGCGCCGATGACAACCCGGTCGGGTTTCATGAAATCGTCGATGGCGGCCCCCTCCTTGAGAAACTCCGGATTGGAGACGACGTCGAACTCGATATGCACACCCCGGGCGTCGAGCTCTTCCTGCACCGCCTGACGCACCTTGTCCGCCGTGCCGACCGGTACCGTCGACTTGTCCACGACGATCTTGAACCCTTCCATGTGCCGGCCGATCTCCCGGGCCACGGCGAGGACGTGCTGGAGGTCGGCGGAACCGTCTTCCCCCGGAGGGGTTCCGACGGCGATGAAGTTCACGAGCGATGCCTTGACGGCGGCAGCCAGGTCGGTGGTGAAGGAGAGACGCCCCTCGGCGCTGTTGCGCAGGACGAGCTCCTTGAGCCCCGGCTCGTATATCGGGATGATCCCCTCCTTGAGCCCCTCGATCTTCTCCCTGTTCACATCGACGCAGACTACGGTGTTGCCGCTCTCGGCAAAACAGGTACCGGCAACGAGGCCGACATACCCGGTTCCGATAACACATATCTTCACGGGACATTCCTCCGGATCGTCAAGTCAATGGGTGGTTATAGCACGGATACCGGCGCCAGTTCCAGACTTTTCCTCCCTCCTTTCCTGCCGGCGGTGGAGCTTCCATCAAAGGTTTGACTTTGACTTCGGGAGGGATACTATAAGAAACAGATGGGAAATTCAGGAGGTCCGCCATGAAGAAACTCTTCGCACTGCTGTTTCTGGCGCTCACGGCGCTCGCCGGATGCGCCCACGTGATCAGCGACGAGTCCCGCAGGCTTGTCGACCCGGCACTCACCTTCAGCATGCTCAAGGAGAAGCCCGACAGCTACATCGGCAAGTACGTCATGCTTGGGGGGGTGATCGCCGGGATCAAGAACACCAAGGAGGGAAGCCAGCTCGAAGTGATGCAGGTGAGGCTGGACGACTCGGGGATACCGGAGGATACATTCCGCACGGAGGGAAGATTCCTCGCCACCACCGACAAGTTCCTCGACAGTATGATCTTCAAGCCGGGAAGGCTCATTACCCTCGTGGGCGAGGTCAAGGGGAAGAAGACCATCCCCCTCGACGAGGTGGACTATACTTACCCCCTCATTGCCATCAGGGAGATTCACGTCTGGAAGAGCTACGACTACGAAACAGGGTATCCCTACCCGACCCCCGCTCCCTATTACTACTACGACCCCTACTACTACGGCTTCTGGCCCGGCCCCTACTGGTACCGCCCCCTCGGACCCGTCTACCGCAGATGGTGACCTGCAAAGCGAAGGGGGCGGCATTCATCCCGCCCCCTTCGGCCATCTTGACGGCTAACGCCCCAGCATCATCTCCATGAGCCGGAACCCCTCATCGAGGAAGAGCCCCGAGTTCCGGGCCGACTCCTCGTCGTACCCCCGCACCCCTTCCCGCTCTTCCCCCTCTCCGGCGTAAAGGATGAACGGCACCGGTTCGTCGGTATGGGTCTTGATCCGAAGCGGCGTCGGGTGGTCGGGGGTGCAGAGGATGCGGTACGCGCCGAATTTCTTCATCCCCTCCATGATCGGCCCCACGACCCGGGCATCAAAGTCCTCGATCGCCTTCAGCTTGTGCTCCAGGTTCCCGGAGTGGGATGCCTCATCCGGCGCCTCCACGTGCAGGTAGACGTAATCGTGGGTCTCCAGGGCGGTGAGGGCCGCCGCCACTTTTCCCCCGTAGTTCGTGTCGATGTAGCCGGTAGCCCCCTCGACCCGGATCACGTCGAGGCCGGCACAGACGCCGATTCCCCGCACGAGATCCACCGCCGAAATGACCGCCCCGGCGAGGCCGAAGCGGTCACGGAACGGCTCGATCCGCGGCGCCTTGCCATGCCCCCAGAGCCAGATGGAGTTGGCGGGAACCTTGTCCGCCTCCAGCCGGCGCCGGTACTGGGGATGGTTGTTGAGGATCATCTGCGAGGTGTTCATCAGGTTGATGAGCCGGTCCGCCCCCTCCCCCTTCGGGAGATGGTCAAGGATGCCCTGCCCCGAAATGTCGTGGGGCGGGGTCGCCGTGAGGGCATGCTTGCCGTTTCGCCAGACCATCAGGTGGCGGTAGCCGACGCCGGGGTAGAAGCGGAACTCGTCGTCCCCCATCTCGCGCTGGAGCGCCTCGATCAGTTCCCGCCCCTCCTCGGTGGAGATGTGGCCCGCGGAGTAGTCGTTCATGATGAGGGTGCCGCGCGCCGGCTGCAGGTTCACGAGGTTCACCCGGAACGCCACGTCGTCGGGGCCGAGCTCGACCCCCATGCTCGCCGCCTCCAGCGGCGAGCGGCCGGTGTAGCAGGTGCGCGGGTCGTAGCCGAAGACCGAGAGGTTCGCCACGTCGCTCCCCGGCGGGAGCCCCTTCGGGACGGTGCGCGCCAGGCCGATCCGCCCGCGGCGGGCCATGTAGTCGAGATTTTCCGTCCTCGCCGCCATGAGCGGCGTCCGATCGCCCAGTTCCTTCAACGGCTCGTCCGACATCCCGTCGCCGAGCAGCACGATGTACTTCATCAACATTTCCTTTCGTTGGAGTGTCTTTTCCAAATCACCAGTCCCCCGTCCCGGATCCCGGCTATTACCCCCGCGGGTGGAACTGCTCGTGGAGCCGCTTGAGCCGCTCGCGGGTGACGTGGGTGTAGATCTGGGTGGTGGAGAGATCCGCATGGCCGAGCATGGTCTGCACGCTCCGCAGGTCCGCCCCGTTTTCCAGGAGATGGGTCGCAAACGAATGGCGCAGCGTGTGGGGCGAAATCGGCTTCCTGATCCCCGCTTCCCGCGCCCGCTTTTTGATTATATTCCAGAACGCCTGGCGCGTCATCCGGTCGCCCAGCCGCGTCAGGAACAGGTAGGGGTTGTCCCCTTTCCGGTCCATGGCCGGTCGCATCCCGCCGACGTAACGCGCCACCGCCCCGCAGGCCGACTCCCCCATCGGAACGAGCCGCTCCTTCCCCCCCTTGCCGAACGCCATGAGGTACCCCGCCGCGAGGTTCACATCCCGAAGCTTCAGGGCGACGAGCTCCGAGACCCGCAGCCCCGTGGCGTAGAGGAGCTCCAGCATGGCCCGGTCACGCACTTCGAGCTGCCCCTCCCCCGCCGGCGCCGCCAGGAGCGCCTCCACCTCCCGTCCGGTCAATACCTGGGGGAGTTTCCCGATGGTCCTGGGCGCCTCGATGATGGCGGTGGGGTTCGCCTCGGCATAACCCTCCACCAGGAGGAAGCGGTGGAACATCCGGGCCGCCGACAGCGCCCGGGCGCGGCTCCGGGCCCCGAGGCCACTCTCCTTGAGGGTCGCCAGGAAATCGACCACCACGGCGGCGGTGACGGCGGACGGCTCACCACAGCCGCGGCGCTCGAGAAAATCCAGGTACTTTGTCATGTCCCGGCCGTAGGCATCGAGGGTGTTCCGGGAGAGCCCCTTCTCGACCAGGAGATAGCTGAGAAAGAGATCGAGGTACTGGTTCATGGCCGTTGCGCTGCGCGGGCGCGCCGTCACTCGATCGCCTTGAGCAGCCGCTCCCTGATTTCTTCCAGCCGCTCCGGGCTCGTGATCTTGTGGCCGAAGATATCCTTCACGTAGAAGACGTCGGCCACCTGGTCGACCTTGGTGGAGATCTTCGAAATGCCGATGTATAGCCCCAGTTCCGTGAGGGTGCTCGTGATCAGGTAGAGAAGTCCCACCTTGTCATGGGTGTAGATGTCGATGACGGTATACTCGGACGAGACCTCGTTGTCGATCTCCACCCGGGATCGGAAACGGGGCTTCACCCGCTCGGCGAGGAGCGTCGGCCGCTGCCGTTTCGCCACCAGCGTCCCCACCTGGATCTTGCCGGTGAGGACCTGCCGCAGGTCTTCCTCGACCCGCTTCCAGCGGCTCTCGTCGGTGATGACGAATCCCTGGGGGGAGTTGACCTGGAGGATGTCGAGGGCCTTGCCGTTGGAGCTGGTGTGGATCTGGGCCCCGAGGATGTTGATCCCGTTGGCCGCCATGACGCCGGTGATCATGGAGAAGAGTCCGGGGACATCGAGGGTGCAGATCGTGAAGTTGGAATACCCACCTTCGGGCTCGTGGGAAACGCGGGTCACGATCTTCTCGTGCTCGAGCTGGAGCAGGTTCTTCACATGCTCGGCGATTACCTCCGGCGGGTTGGAGAGGAGATGGCGGGTCGTCATCGCCTTCAGCTCCTCCCTCACCACCGCGGGGGGGAAGTCGGTGCCGATGATCTCCAGCACCCTCCGCTTGACGTTCTTGACCCGCTCGCTTCGGGCTTCGAGCCGGAAATCGCCCCGCTCCAGGACGTTGAATGCCTTCTCGTAGAGCTCCTGGAGGAGCATCGCCTTCCACTCGGTCCAGACGTCGACCCCCACGGCCCGGATGTCGGCATAGGTCAGGAGGTAGAGCATCTTCAGGTTCTCGCTCTTTTCCATCTGCCGGGCAAACTGGATGATCATCTTCTCGTCGTGGAGATCGCGGCGCTGGGCGATGTGGGCCATGAGGAGGTGAGTCCCGACGAGGAACTCCAGGCGCTCGCTGTCCTCCCGGGAGAGCCCCATCCGGCGCGCGATGGTCGGCATCATCGCCGCCCCCTTCTCGGCGTGCCCGCCCCCCTCTCCCTTCCCGATGTCATGGAAGAGGACCGCCAGCAGAAGGAGTTCGCGCTTGTCGACCTGCCGGGCCAGCTGCGTCAGGAGCGGCAGCTCTTCCTCGCGCTCGCCGCGGAGGAGCCGGATGATCTCCTCGACCGCAAAGAGCGAGTGCATGTCGACCGTGTAGATGTGGTAGAGGTCGTGCTGCACCTTGCAGAAGATGTGGCCGAACTCGGGGATGAAGCGGTTGAGAAACTCCAGGTGGTGCATCAGCCGCAGGGTCTCGGAGACCCCCTTGTCGCTGCGCAGGATGGCGAAGAACGACTGGTTCACCTCCCTGTTCCGGCGGAACTTGTCGTTCACGAGGTGAAGGCTTCTGCGGATGAGGGCCTTGGCGGCGACACTGATGGCGACGCCGTGTTTCTGGGCGTACTCGAAGATCTTCATGAGCCGGGCCGGTTCCTTCTCGAATACCGACTCGTCGGGGATCACGAGCTCTCCCTTGAGGATGTAGAACCCATCGCCGATCGGCCGGCGGATGAAGTATCCCAGGATGCGGAACGCCCCCTCGTCGCGGCGGGAGCAGGCGGCGATGAGCGACGACGCGATATGCTCGACCTTCGTGGCGTGGAGGTAGTAATCCCGCATGAACTCCTCAACCGCCAGGGTCCTGCCCGAATCTTCGTACCCGAAGAAGGCGGCGAGCCGGGCCTGGGCATCGAAGGTGAGCTGGTCGCTCTTGCGCCCCGCGAAAAAGTGGAGCTCGTTGCGGATCCGCCAGAGATAGGCGAGCGCCTCGCGGTATCCGGCCAGCTCCTCCTCGCTCAGTACCCCCTTGACGATCAGCTCCTTGGGGTCGCTCACCTTGTACTTGATCTTCGCCACCCAGAGGGCGGTATGGAGATCCCGCAGTCCCCCTTCGCTCTCCTTGACATTCGGTTCCAGCAGGTAGACCGACGAGCCGTACTTTTCCCGCCGCTTCCGCAGCTCATCGACCTTTTCCCGGATGAACGAGTCGCTGCGCCGGGCGAGGATCTGGGTCACCATCACCTTTTCGAACTCCTTGGCGAGGATGCGGCTCCCCGCCAGGACGCGGGCATCGAGCAGGGCGGTGCGGACCGTGCTGTCGGAGGCGGCCATCTCCACGCAGTCCTGGAGGTTGCGCACCGAGTACCCCACATCGAGCTTCATGTCCCAGAGAAAGTAGAGAAGCTTCTGGGCGATGTCCTCCACCCGGGCCTGATCCTTCCCGCTGTAGAGGAACATGAGATCGATGTCCGAGAAGGGATTCAGCTCGCCGCGGCCGTAGCCGCCGATCGCCATGAGGGTGAGATGGTTCTTCCCCTTGCCGTGCTGGGCAAGGTCGCGGGTGATGCTCCGGAAGAGCTTGCGGATGAGGGTGTCGGTCATGGCCGTGATCTCGCGGACCACGGAGTCTCCCCGGGCACCGGCACGGTGGAGGGCCATGATCTCCCCCCGGTAGTGGGTGAGGAAATGCTTGCTGGCGGCCAGGTAGAGGGGACGCTTCTCCTCGAAGGAGGCCCGCCCCGCGTCGCCAGCCTCCTGGGAGATGTCGGGGAAGTATCGGTCGATGTTGAATTCCATGGCCCCTTTCGTCTACCTCAGGCTGTTGATGTATCCCCTGATGCCTTCCACGATCCCCTCGGCGGTCCGCTCCTGGTACTCGGGGCTCGTGAGCCGGGCCTCTTCGGCCTCGTTGCTGATGAAGGCGCTCTCCACCAGGATGCTCGGCATGGTCGCCCCCACCAGCACGTAGAACGGCCCCTGCTTCACCCCGAGGTTCCTGGAGGTCGGGTAACTGCCGTGGATCTTCCTGTAGACCGCCTTCTGCACCTCTTCGGCCAGGTGGGCCGAGTCGTTGATCTTGTAATTGGCCATCAGGTCGAAGAGAATCGCCTGCAGCAGACTCACCTTTTCGAGGGAGGTATTGTTCTCCCGGGCCGCCACCTGGGCCGCCTTCTCGGTCTTGGCCAGATTCAGGTAGTAGGTCTCGATCCCGGTCGCCCCCCGGTTGAGCGAGGCGTTGGCGTGAACCGACACGAAGAGGTCGGCGTTCACCTTGTTGGCGATGGCGGTCCGCTCTTCCAGGGGGATGAAGACATCGGTGGAACGGGTCATGACCACATCAAGGCCGAGCTCCGACCGGAGTTTTTCGGCGAGCTTCAGACCGATGGCGAGGACCACATCCTTCTCCTGGGTCCCGTTGGCGCCGATGGCCCCGGGGTCATGGCCGCCGTGGCCGGGATCGACCACGATCCGGCGGATCTTCCCCGGCTTCAGTTTGGCGACGGGGACAGGTTTCTCCTCGCGGGGCTCGGGCCTTTTCACCTCGGCCGCCTCGGCCGGAGCAGCCTGGATCTGCTCGGTGAGCCGCGAAATCTCCAGGGGGCGCTCCCCCTTCACGTCGATAACGATCCTGGTCGGATCGGCAAGGGAAAAGACCTTGTAATCCTTGATCTTCTCCAGGTCGAGCACCACCCGCACCACATCGGCTCTGTACTGGGCGGAGCGGACGGTCTTGAGGAAACCGTCGCCGACGGGGATGTCCTTCACCCCCGGAGCGAGACGAGCCCCCTCAAGATCGAGGTAGATGCGGGAGGGATAGGGATCGGCCGGGTGCTGCCTGATCTGGTGCGCCTCGAACCGAGTCTCCCGGTCGACGGCGATGGAAACCCGGGTATAGTCCGGGTTCGACCAGTAGCGGATCTCCTTTACCACCGCCTTGGCGCCGACGGCGCTTTCCCCCGCCCCCTTCGCAGCGGAAGAGCCTGAGGCGGCCGATGGTTTCTTGACACTCTTCTTCTTTGTGGCCGCCACCGTCCTTTTCCCGTCGCGAGAGGTCTCCCTCTCCGCTGCCGGGGCAACGGTGCCGAGGACGAACAGCACGAGAAACAGCGACACGGTGGCAATAAGAGTTGTCCGGCAAAGCTTCGTCACGTTCAGACCATCCTTTTCAACTCATCGAGAATATTGAGCGCCTCAAGGGGAGTCAGCGCTGCAATATTCAAACCAGCGATCCGGGCGCGCAGCAGGTCGGCGCCCTGATCGAAAAGGGAGAGCTGGGGGGACTCCTTCGGCACCGCCCCCTTCTTACCCTTGGCAATCCGTGGCACCCCCCCTTCGGCGTATTCACCCTTTTCGAGATTCTGCAGGATCTCTTTGGCCCGCTCGATCACCTCCGCGGGAAGTCCCGCCAGCCGCGCCACCTGGATGCCGTAGGAGTGGGACGCCCCCCCCGGAACGATCTTGCGCAGGAAAATCACCTGGTCGTTCCATTCCTTCACGGCGACGTTGCAGTTCTTGATCCGCCCGCGGGTCACCGCCAGCTCGGTCAGCTCATGGTAGTGGGTGGCGAAGAGGGTCTTGGCCGCGCAGCGCTCCGTGTCGTGGAGATACTCGGCCACGGCCCACGCGATGGAGACGCCGTCGAAGGTGGAGGTGCCGCGGCCGATCTCGTCCAGAACGATGAGGCTGCGGGGGGTGGCGTTACGCAGGATCGCGGCGGTCTCCATCATCTCCACCATGAAGGTCGACTGCCCGCGGGCCAGGTTGTCGGAGGCCCCGACCCGGGTGAAGATCCGGTCGACGATTCCGATCCGGGCCTCGGCGGCCGGAACGAAGCTCCCCATCTGGGCCATGAGGGCGATGAGGGCCACCTGCCGCATGAAGGTCGACTTGCCGGCCATGTTCGGTCCGGTGATGATGACGAGCTGGTTCTCGGCGTTGTCGAGCAGCAGATCATTCGGCACGAAACGCTCGGAGGCGTTGAGGGCCTCCACCACCGGGTGGCGCCCTTCGGTCACCGAAAAGACGTCCCCCTCGTCCACGACCGGCCGGCAGTACCCCCGCTCGTGGGCCACCTCGGCCAGGGCGACGAGGACATCGAGGGTGGCGAGGCGGTCCGCGGTCCGGGCGATCCGCTCCCCCCGGGCCGCCACCTGCTGCCGGATCTCCTGGAAGAGCGCGTACTCCAGCTCCACGATCCGCTCCTCGGCCCCCAGCACCTTCTCCTCGTACTCCTTCAGCTCGGGGGTGATGAAGCGCTCGGCGTTGGCCAGGGTCTGGCGGCGGATGTACTCTTCGGGGATCGACGCGAGGTTCGATCTGGTCACCTCGATGTAGTAGCCGAAGACCTTGTTGTAACGGATCTTGAGGGAGGCGATGCCGGTGCGGGCCTTCTCCTTCGCCTCCAGGCGGGCGATGAATCCCTTCCCTTCGCGGCTGATGGCGCGCAGCTCGTCCAGCTCGGCGTGGTAGCCGTCGGCGATGATCCCCCCTTCGCGCAGAACGAAAGGTGGGTCCGCCACGATCCCCCGGGCGACGAGCCCCTTCACATCCTCCAGGGGATCGACCTCCGAGCGGATCTGGCGCAAGAGGGGCGCCGCGACGCCGTCGAGAAGATCGAAGAGGGGGGGAATCTTCTCCAGCGACGCCCGCAGGGCCACGAGATCCTTGGCCCCGGCGCTCGCCAGGCTGATCCGGCCATTCAGGCGCTCCAGGTCATAGACCCCGTCGAGCACTTCCCGCAGCGCGGCCCGCAGCGCCGCGTCACCGACCAGTTCCGCCACCGCGTCCTGTCTTTTCGTTATCTTCTCAACAGATACCAGGGGATAGTTGATCCACTGCCGGAGCTTTCTCCCCCCCATGGCGGTGGCGGTCCGGTCCAGGAGCCCCAGGAGCGACCCGCGCCGTTTCCCCTCCGCCAGCGTGGCCGTCAGCTCCAGGTTGCGCCGGGTCGATTCGTCGAGGACGAGGAACTCCTGGGTGCGGTAGACCCGGAGGTCCCGGATATGGTCGACCCTCCCCTTCTGGGTCTGCTGCAGATAGTGAAGGACCGCGGCCGCCGCCTGCAACCCCTCGGCCAGCCCGCCGCAGCCGAGGGCGTCGGGGGAGGCGACGCCGAAATGGTTGCGGATGAGCCGCTCCACGTAATCCCGGTCGTAGACCCAGTCGTCGATGGCCGAGATCATCCTCCCCGCAGCCAGGTCCGCCCGCCCCGCCAGCCGGCCGTTCTCCCGCAAGGTAGCCGGCACCAGGATCTCTCGCGGGTCGACGCAGGCCACCTCGCTCCAGACTGCATCTTCCCCGTCCGTCTCCGTGGCGCGAAAATCGCCGGTGGAGAGGTCCAGATAGGCGACCCCCCATCGTGGACCGTCACCGCCGAAGAGGGAGAGGAGGTAGTTGTTTTCCTTGGGGGAGAGGCTCTCGGATTCCACCACGAGCCCGGGAGTGACCACCTTCACCACCTCGCGGCGAACGATTCCCTTGACGCTTTTCGGATCCTCCACCTGCTCGCAGATGGCGACCTTTTCGCCCGCCTCGATCAACCGGGCGATATAGGGTGCGGAAGAATGGTACGGAACGCCGCAGAGGGGCACGTCATTGCCGTCCCCCCCCTTGCCGCGCGAGGTAAGGGTAATGTCGAGGATACGCGACGCCTTGACCGCATCATCGAGAAACATTTCGTAGAAATCGCCGAGCCTGAAGAAGAGAATCGCGTCGGGATAATCCGCCTTGATCTCCAGGTACTGGCGCATCATCGGGGTGAGTTCGGACATCGATAAAACCTTACAGTTGCTTGATTGGGGAGGTATCGTACCAGAAAAGGGCGCGCATTGTAAGACCCAAACCGGTCGGATTCGCACGCACCGTGACAGTTGATACAAAAAACGCTGACCCATTACATAACGTTCAGTGACCCGCCATATCTGGGGCTGCCTCGTAGGACGCCGCACGACCTGCGTCGGACGGCGGCAACCAAGATGTCTGAGCTGGGCGCGAGTGACGAGATCGTGGACGCGATCCTGAATCACAAGAAAAAGGGAGTCATCGGCACATACAATCGCAACAAGTACGACAAGGAAAAGCAGAAGTGACTGACCAAATGGTCACAACACCTGGAAAAATTGATGAAAGAAACAAAGTAGCCGTGTAACAGGAAATACCCCCGGTCGACAAAATGTTTGCTCAAATATGACTTCTGAGGTATATACCTTCTGTGGCATGGGACATCGAATACACCGGCGAGTTTGAGGCGTGGTGGGAGACCCTGACGGAAGGAGCGCAGATCGACGTTGATACGGTTGTCGGACTACTTCAGGAATGCGGACCCAATCTCCCCTTCCCTTACTCGTCGGGGGTTAGCGGTTCCAGGCATTCCCACATGCGGGAGCTGAGGATTCAGCACCAGGGGCGACCGATCCGGGTGCTCTATGCGTTCGACCCACACCGGACGGCGATCTTGCTCCTCGGTGGCGACAAGACCGGCAACAATCGCTGGTACAAGGTAAATGTCCCAATTGCCGACAGGCTCTACGACGAGTATCTGGAAGAATTGGAACAGGAACGGAGGCAGTAGTCATGGCAAAACCCTACAGCACGTTACGCGCAAAGATGTCGCCGGAGGCCCGCGCCAAGGCGGAGGAGCAAACCCGGCAGCTTCTGCAGGAAATGCCGCTCCAGGAATTGCGGCAGGCACGGAAGATGAGCCAGGAACAGATGGCCAAGAGCCTGCACACCAAGCAGTCGAACGTCTCCCGGATCGAGAAGCGGACGGATATGTATATATCCACGCTACGTAGCGTAATAAAGGCCATGGGTGGAGACCTGGAGATCGTGGCCCGTTTTCCGGACGGCAATGTCCGAATCAATCAGTTTGAGGAGCTGGATGAGGCGGTTAAGGCCTGATATACCGGGAGGGCCGATGCTGTAGAACGACAAAGAGGCCGCTAAACTGGCCGAGGAAGAGTTGAAGGAGTTGAGAAGAAACTATTCGGCAGCGAAGGACAATGAAAATCCCCCGGAGCAGACACAATAGCTGAACTCCTTTCCTGTCGAAAAGAGGTTGCATGAGAGGTTGCACGAAAAGACAAAGGGGTTAGCCTTAACTGGCTAACCCCTTGATTTTTATGGAGGCGGCGACCGGATTTGAACCGGTGAATAAAGGTTTTGCAGACCTCTGCCTTACCACTTGGCTACGCCGCCGAATTATGTATCCTTCTAGAGAAGGGATTTTGGTATATACCCTATTCCATCCATGCTGTCAACGTGAAATATTCCCCGGCAAGCCCACCCTGCGGCAGCCAATTTGCAGTTTCCCTTGGGGCGGGGAAGGAGCATCACCCATAACACTTTGAAATTGCGGAAGCATCCGGAAAGGAGCGGCAATCATGGCTGAACAGAAGACCTGCAGCTGCGGAGAAAAGCACCAGGGACACCTCTGTGTCCTCAAGAGCATGGGGCTCATGGAGCAGGTACGTCACCTGAGCTCCGCCCCCACGGTGAGCTGCTTCATGTGCGGAGCGGAGGCAAACTCGGCCGACAACGTCTGCGAGCCGGTTCCGCTGAAGAAGTAGGGGCCCTACTTCGCGATCACCCTGACGAACTTCACCAGGTAGTCGACACCCGACCAGATGGTGATGACGGTGGCGATCCAGAGATAGAACATCCCGACGTTGTGCATGTTCACGTAGAAAAGCGGGTGGTCGATGCCGAAAAGCCAGTGGTAATCGTAGTGGAGGAGTAGCCCGAGAATCGCCACGATCTGGAAGATCGTCTTGAACTTCCCGAGATCGCTGGCGGATATGACGATCCCCTCGCTGGAGGCGATCCCCCGCAGGCCGGTGATGATGATCTCCCGCCCGAGGATCACGAGCACCATCCAGGCCGGCACGCGCCCGTAAGGGAGGATCATGATCAGGGCGGCCATTACCATCAGTTTGTCGGCGATCGGATCGAGGAACTTGCCGAAGATGGTGACAATTCCCATGCGGCGGGCCAGGTAGCCGTCGAGCCAATCCGTGGCCGAGGCGACGGCGAAGACCGCGGCGGCCCAGAAGCCCGCATCCTTCGACGGAGATAGGAGCAGCACCGCCATCACCGGAATGAGGGCGATACGGAGAAGGGTGAGAATGTTCGGGAGGTTCCAGATGTTGCTGGCAGTTTCGGGCATGAAAGGGCCTTAGTTGGTTTGGTAAGCCTTGCGGTAGCTGAGAACCTTGTCGACGTAGGTGCGGGTTTCCTGGTACGGCGGCACGCCACCGTACTGCGCGACCTTGGAGAGCCCCGCGTTGTACGCTGCCAGGGCCATGGTCACGTCCCCCTTGAAGGTGTCGAGAAGGAAGCGGAGATAGCGAACCCCACCGCGGATATTCTCCCTGGGATCGAAGGAGTTGGAGACCTTGAGATCACGGGCGGTTTGGGGCATGAGCTGCATCAGGCCGCTCGCCCCCTTGCGGGAGAGGGCATTGGGGTTGTACCCCGATTCGGCATGAATGACCGCCTTCACCAGAGACTTGTCGACGCCGTATTCGAGGGCGCACTGGTTGATGATCGGCTCGAACTCTTCGGGATTGCGGGCACAGCCGGCCAGCTTGAAGGTGGTTCTGAGCTTGCGGTCCTTCTTGATATCCCGCATGAAGACCTTGAACCGCCCGTCGGTGGGGGCGTCGGTGAAATGAACCACCCCGTCGCTGTCTTCATAGCGGTAAATGTCGGCCGTCGCAGACGGAATCCGCCACGCCACTGCGCCCAGCAGGGCGAGCCATACGATGGCCGTTCCCCTTGTCATGGCTCCTCCGGTGGGTTTAATGAACTCTGCTGCGGAAAGCCTTTCAAAATATAGACCAATGCCGATCCCATTTCAACCCTCATGAGGTCGGCCACGGTTCCAAACGCCCAAAATTCCTTGACAAAGCGGTTTTGCGGGCGAATAATCGCCCAATTCGCGCCGTTTTACACAGCATCGCATCACTACTTGAGGAGTACGGCAATGAAAATACAAAGCGATTTTCTCGTCATAGGAAGCGGTATCGCGGGGCTCTCCTTTGCCCTTCAGGCGGCCCGCCACGGCAGCGTCGCCATCGTCACCAAGCGCGAGGTGACGGAATCTGCCACCAATTACGCCCAGGGGGGCATCGCCTCGGTATTCTCCCAGGAGGACACCTTTGACGCCCATGTCGAGGACACCCTCGTGGCCGGGGCCGGCATCTGCCACGAGGACGTGGTCAGGATGGTCGTGGAGGAAGGGCCGAAGGTGATCCGAAGCCTCATCGAGTGGGGGGTGCAGTTCACCAAGGGGGAGGCGGGCTACGACCTGACCCGCGAGGGGGGGCACAGCCAGCGCCGCATCCTCCACGCCGACGACGTGACCGGGCGCGAGATCGAACGGGCGCTGGTGGCCGCTGCCCGCGAAAACCCGAACATCACGATTTACGAGCACCACATCGGCGTCGACCTCATCACCGAGGCGAAGATCGCCCGCAAGCGGATGAAGCAGAACCGCTGCCTGGGCGCCCACGTCCTCGATATCACCAGCGGGGCGGTCAAGACCTTCTCCGCCAAGATCACGCTTCTGGCCACCGGCGGGGCGGGAAAGGTCTATCTCTACACCTGCAATCCCGACGTGGCGACCGGCGACGGCGTCGCCATGGCCTATCGTGCCGGTGCGACCATCGCCAACATGGAATTCATGCAGTTCCACCCCACCACCCTCTTCCACCCCCACGCGAAATCGTTCCTGATCTCCGAGGCGGTGCGGGGCGAGGGGGCGATCCTGCGCCGTCGCGACGGCACGGCCTTCATGGAGAGGTACCACAAGCTGAAGGATCTTGCCCCCCGCGACATCGTCGCCCGGGCCATCGACAACGAGATGAAGACCAACGGCGACGACTGCGTCTATCTCGACATCACCCACAAGGACCCCGACTATGTCCGCACCCGCTTCCCCAACATCTACCAGACCTGCCTGGAATTCGGCCTCGACATGACCAGGGAACCGCTCCCGGTGGTCCCTGCGGCCCATTACCTCTGCGGCGGGGTCGCCGTCGACACCAACGCCGAGACCGATATCCGGCACCTCTACGCCATCGGCGAAGTCGCCTTTACCGGTCTCCACGGCGCGAACCGGCTGGCAAGCAATTCCCTGCTGGAGGCGGCGGTCTACGCCGGACAGGCCTACAAGCATGCCGTTCAGGAGCTGGAGCGGAACCACTTCGAGTTCCCCGAGATCCCGGAATGGGACTCCGGCACCGCCACCAACAGCGACGAGATGGTGGTCGTCTCCCAGAACTGGGATGAAATCCGGCGCTTCATGTGGAACTACGTCGGCATCGTCCGCTCCGACAAGCGTCTCGAACGGGCACTCCACCGGATCCACCTCATCCAGGAAGAGATTGAGGATTACTACTGGGACTTCATCGTCACCTCGGACCTGATCGAGCTGCGCAACATCGCCACCGTCGCCGAGCTGATCGTCAAATGCGCCCTGCAGCGCAAGGAATCGCGGGGGCTCCACTACACCATCGACTATCCGGAGCGCGACGACGTCCATTGCCGCAAGGACACCTTCATCAAGAAACAGTTCTGAGCGCGGGATTTCACCACATGACCATTGACGAATTGAGACAGGAAATCGACCGGCTTGACGCCGAACTGCTGCGGATCTTCAACCGGCGGGCAGGGCTGGCTCTGGAGATAGGAAAAATCAAGAAGGAGCGCGGGCTTCCGGTCTACGACCCGACACGGGAGAAAGCGATCTTCGAGCGGATGAAGGGGGAAAACCCCGGCCCCCTCGACAACGGCGCCATCGTCCGGCTCTTCGAACGGGTGATCGACGAATCGCGCCGCCTCGAACGGATCATGACCCACCGCGACGAAACACAGGAAAAGGAGTAGCCGTCATGCTCATCATCATGAAAAAGAGCGCCGGGGAAGAGGCGCTCGTGAAGATAAAGGAATATCTCATCAACCGGAACTTCGACATCCACCAGTCGACGGGGGCCAACCGGACCATCATCGGGGTCATCGGCGACACCGACTCCATCGACCAGCATGAAGTGGAGCAGATGCCCGGCGTCCTTCAGGTGGTGAGGATCTCCAGGGAAGAGTGAGGCGACCGCATCAATACACCGCAACCGCGGCGTAGGCCACCACCTGCCGGTCGTCTCCCGTCACATCCCCGCTCGTGCCGTAGCGGACGACCTCTCCCCGCTCCGCCCCCAGCAGTTTTGCCGCCACCAGCATGACCGCCGTGGGAATGACCCCGCACATCGTGATCCCCCTCGCGCGACAGAGCTTCACAAGTCCCTCCGGATCGAGAGCACACACCCTGGCGAGCGCCAGCTCATCCTTCACGCGGGCGGCATCCGCCGATTCGTAGTGGGTCATGTCCGAGCTGGCTACGATGAGCGCCTCCTCCCCAAAGGCCCGTATCGCCCGGGCCACCCCCTCTCCCACCTGGCGGCACCGGTCGAAGTCGCCAAACCCGAGACAGATCGGCACGATCTGCAGATCGTCGCGCAGGTGCTGGAGAAACGGAACCTGGACTTCAAGGGAGTGCTCGAAGCGGTGGGCAGAGGCGTCGAATTCAACGAGGGGGGTATATTCCATGATCAGCGACGACAGGCGCCCCGCAACCGGCACGGTGCCAAGGGGAGTGAGCCATTCGCCCCGTGGATGAAGCGCCGCAGCCGCACCGAAACCGTGGTGATTGGGCCCCAGGATGATCACCGTGCGCGGGATCTCGATGGAGCCGTAAATGGTTCCGGCCACCCCCCCGGAGTAAACGTATCCGGCGTGGGGAGCCACGATCCCCGCGACCCTGCTTCTGACTGGCGCCACCGGGGTCATCCTGCGCAACTCCGCCCGGAGCCGGCACGGGTCATCGGTGTAGAACTGTCCAGCAACGGCCGGTTGTCGTATCATGCATCCTCCCTGATGCGCATGGGCGGGGCGGGAATTATTCCGCGCGAACCGCATTGTGCGAAGCACCCGGCGCTCCGGGCCGGGGAGCCGGATCAATCCCCTCCGTCACCATCGTCATTCTCGGCCCCGGCGGAAACCGCCAGGGGAAGTTCTTCCTGCTGCTCGAACCTCGTTGTCTCCGAGAGTTCCCGGATCTCCCTGAGGGTGGGGAGACTACGGAGATCCTTGAGCCCGAAAAGCTCCAGAAACTCCTTCGTCGTGCCGTAGATGAGCGGCTTCCCGGGGATGTCCTTCTTGCCGAGAATCTTGATCAGCTTCTTTTCGAGCAGGGTCTTCAGCACCCCGCCGGAGTCGACGCCGCGCAGATATTCGATCTCGGCACGGGTCACCGGCTGGCGGTAGGCGATGATCGCCAGTGTCTCGAGGGCGGACTGGCTGAACTTGGCGGGGCGAGTCCTGGTGAGCCGCCTGAGATAGTCGGCATTCGCCGCCGGGGTCCGGAACTGGAAGCCACCCGCCACTTCGGCCAGCACTACCCCCCGGTCCTCGCCGCCGTACTCCTCACGCAGGGCCGCCAGCGCATCACGGACCTCGTTGCGGTCGAACTCCTCGAGCAGGGCACAGAGCCGGTCGAGACTCACCGGGCTGTCGGCGACAAAGATGAGACTCTCGACGATCGACTTAAGACCGGGCATCGGCGCCAAGCCCCTCCGGCGATGCGACATTCCCCTCATCCGCGACGGCGGGGGCGATCCAGATGCTTCCGTAGCGGTTTGCCTGGACTACCTTGATCAGTTTGAGCTTGCAGAGCTCCAGGACCGCGAGAAAGGTCGCCACCAGATAATCCCGGTTGAAGGACTCGGGAAAGAGATCGTCGAAGAGCATCGACTCCTTCCCCTCCAGCCGCGAAAGGATATCGTTGATCCGCTCCGCGATGGTGATCGACTCGGCCCCCACCTCGTGGAAGCTCTCCTCGGAAACCCGGTCGAGGATCTTGCGAAAGGCCTCTATCAGCTCGAACATCTCCACCTCGACCGGCTCCTCCTCCGGCTGAACCTCCTCCAGTTCGGGGGAGGGGAATTTGCGGGCATAGGTGTCCCTCCCGAGCATCTCCCCCCCCGCAAGGGTCGCCGCCGCCTCCTTGTACGTCTGGTACTCGAGAAGCCGGCGGACAAGCTCGGCGCGGGGATCTTCCTCCTCTTCCTCTCCCCCCTCCTCGTCGACAACGGCCGGCAGGAGCATCTTCGACTTGATCTGGATCAGCGTGGAAGCCATGACGAGGAACTCCCCGGCGATCTCCAGATTGAGCTCCTTCATCAGCTTGACGTATTCCAGATACTCCCGCGTGATGATCGAGAGCGGAATATCGTAGATATCCACCTCGTTCTTCTTGATGAGGTGGAGAAGGAGATCGAGGGGCCCCTCAAAGACCTCGAGCCTGACGGTATAGCGCGAGGGATCCTCGTCCTGGTAGAGCGGAAGGGTCTCGCCGCCACTCATAGCTGGATGGCGTCCCTGACCTCGGCCATGGTCTCGGCGGCCACGGCGCTGGCCCGGGCGCTCCCCGCATTGAGGATGTCGTCCACAAGCCCGGGGTTCGCCGTCAGCTCCTCGCGCCGGGCGCGGAACGGCGCCAGGGTCTCCACCAGGTACTCGGCCTGGAGCTTCTTGCACTCCACGCAACCGATGGCGGCGCTGCGGCACCCCGCGTAGATTTCCGCCTTCTTCTCCTCCGGGATATAGAGCCGGTTCAGGGAAAAGGCGACGCAGCGGTCGGGCTCCCCCCGGTCGCTGCGGCGGACCCGCTGCGTGTCGGTCACCATCGACATCACCTTCTTGCGGGTCTCGTCGGCGCTCTCCGACAGGTAGATGGCGTTGCCGTAGGACTTGCTCATCTTGCGGCCGTCGAGGCCCAGGACCTTGGGGGTCTCGGTCAGAAGCGCGGCCGGCTCGGGGAAGACCTCCCGGTAGAGGTAGTTGAAGCGCCGGGCGATCTCCCGGGTGATCTCCAGGTGGGGGAGCTGGTCGTGCCCCACGGGGACCTTGGCGGCCTTGTAGACGATGATATCCGATGCCATCAGGACCGGGTAGCCGAGAAAGCCGAAGGTGGAGAGGTCCTTGGTGGCCAGGTTCTCCTGCATCTCCTTGTAGGTCGGGTTGCGCTCCAGCCACGAAACCGGCGTGATCATCGAGAGGATCAGATTCAGCTCGGCGTGCTGGGGCACCCGGCTCTGGAGAAAGATCGTGCTCTTGTCCGGATCGACCCCGAAGGCGAGCCAGTCGAGCACCATCTCCCGGGTGTTCTCACGGATGGCGGAGGTATTGTCGTACTCGGTGGTGAGGGAATGCCAGTCGGCGGCGAAGAAGAAACATTCGTAGGTCTCCTGGAGCTCGCGCCAGTTGGCGAGCACCCCGTGGAAGTGGCCCAGGTGGAGTCTGCCGGTGGGCCTCATGCCGCTGACTATCCGCTTGTCGCTCATCGTATGCGCTCCTTTTGCACTATCTCATCAGAAACTGGGTGACCTCGTACACGAGCCTGCTGTGGGGGCCGGCGAGGATGGTGATCCCGAAATCGACCACAGGGGATATGACCCGGCCGAAGATATTGGTGAAAAAAACCAGGAGGATGATAATGATCATCCCGTAGGGTTCCACCCGCGCCAGCGCCTGTGCCTGCCGGTAGGGAAGAAGCCCCACGGCGACCCTGCCGCCGTCGAGGGGAGGGAGGGGGATCAGGTTGAAGATGGCCAGCAGGAGGTTGATGTAGACCGAGAAGGCCAGCATCAGGGTAACGGGATTGAGGAAAGTCAGGATCGCCGAACCATCGGGGAGCGAGGCGCCAAACCCGGCCACACCGCGCAACGAAAGCCCCGACAGGGTGGCGAGGGTCAGGTTGGTCACGGGGCCGGCGCCGGCCACCCAGATCATGTCCCGCTTCGGGTTTCGCAGGTTGTTGAAGTTGACCGGGACGGGCTTTGCCCAGCCGATCCCCACGATGAAGACCATCAGCGTGCCGAAGATATCGATATGGCGCAGCGGATTGAGGGTCAGCCGCCCCATGAGACGGGCGGTCCGGTCTCCGAGGCGGTCGGCGACGAAACCGTGCGACACTTCGTGGCAGGTGATCGCCATGAGGGCTGGAACGAGCATGATCGACAGTTTGAGAAAGAAATTTTCCATGGACCCCATCGGCGTCAGATACGGTAAAAACCGTTTATTTCTAACAGATACCCCCGCCAAAGTCAACGCGGGGCGCAAACGCGCCCCAAAAAGAGAAAGGCGGGATTGCTCCCGCCTTTCCATGCCCAGCTTCCATCTGCCGCAGATCAGATGTCGTAATAGAGAGCGAACTCCATCGGCACCGGCCGCATCCGGACCGGATTGACCTCGGCGTCCATCTTGTACTCGATCCACTTCTCGATGACGTCGGGGGTGAAGACGTCACCCTTGAGGAGGAACTCATGGTCCTCCTTGAGGCAGTTGAGGGCCTCCTCCAGGCTCCCCGGAGCCGACGGGATATTGGAGAGTTCCTCGGGGGAAAGCCCGTAGATATCCTTGTCGAGCGGCTGCCCCGGATCGATCTTGTTCTCGATCCCGTCGAGGCCGGCCATCAGCATGGCGGCGAAGGCGAGGTAACCGTTGCAGGAGGGGTCGGGGGTGCGGTACTCGATCCGCTTGGCCTTCGGGTTGGTGGACATCATCGGGATCCGGATGGAGGCGGAACGGTTCCGGCTGGAGTACGCCATGTTCACCGGGGCCTCGAAACCCGGCACCAGACGCTTGTAGGAGTTGGTGGTCGGGTTGGTGAAGGCGCACAGCGCCCGGGCGTGCTTGATGATCCCGCCGATGTACCAGAGGGCCATCTGGGAGAGCCCGCCGTACTTGTCGCCGGCGAAGAGGTTCTGGCCCTCCTTCCAGATCGACTGGTGGGAGTGCATCCCGGAGCCGTTGTCGCCAAAGAGCGGCTTCGGCATGAAGGTAACGGTCTTGCCGTTGCGGTAGGCGACGTTCTTGATGATGTACTTGAACCACTGGAGCTTGTCGGCCATGGCAACGAGGGAGTCGAAGCGCATGTCGATCTCGCACTGGCCGCCGGTGGCGACCTCGTGGTGCTGGGCCTCGACCCGGATCCCGACTTTCTGCATCTCCATCACCATCTCGTTGCGGAGATCGTTGAGGGAGTCGGTGGGGGAGACGGGGAAGTACCCTTCCTTGTGGCGCGGCTTGTAGCCGAGGTTCGGGAACTCTTCCCGACCGCTGTTCCAGATCCCCTCGGTGGAGTCGACCGCAAAGAAGGACTGGTTGGCGCTCATATCGTAGCGGACGTCGTCAAAGACGAAGAACTCGGCCTCGGGACCGAAGAAGGCGGTATCGCCAATGCCGGTGGCCTTGAGGTACGCCTCGGCCTTGCGGGCGATGTTCCGCGGGTCGCGGGAGTAGTCTTCCTTGGTGATCGGGTCAAAGATATTGCAGATCAGCGACAGGGTCGGCACCGCGGTGAAGGGGTCCATCTTGGCGGTGGCGGGATCGGGGAGGATGATCATGTCGGAGGCGTGGATCGGCTGCCAGCCGCGGATCGAGGAACCGTCGAAACCGAGCCCCTCCTCGAAGGTATCCTCACCGAACTCCGACATCGGAGTCGTAAAGTGCTGCCAGATACCCACAAAATCCATAAACTTGTAATCGACCATCAGGGCGCCGTTTTCTTTGGCGAACTCTACTACTTGCTTCGGGGTCATTAATCAATCTCCTTTCAGTGCAATATAGGATGCATGACGCCTACAGGGCGTCTTCACCGCGCTCACCGGTCCTGATCCGGACCACTTCTTCCACGTGCGTGACAAAAATCTTTCCGTCGCCGATCCGCCCCGTCTTGGCAGCCTGCTCGATGGTTTCCACCACCTTGGCGACGACATCGTCAGCAACGATGATCTCCATCTTGATCTTGGGGATGAAATCCACCACGTACTCGGCGCCGCGGTAGAGCTCGGTATGGCCTTTCTGGCGGCCGAACCCCTTCACCTCGCCGACGGTGATCCCCTGGATTCCAATTTCGTTGAGGGCTTCCTTCACTTCGTCCAGCTTGAACGGCTTAATTATCGCTTCAACTTTTTTCAAGACACGCACCCCCTGTGGGATAGTTGAAAGTTCGTGGATTATAGGGTTGGCATACCCAAAAAGCAAGGCCAAACAAGCGTTAAGAACTCATGTTGGCCAGAAAAGCAATTAGCTTGCCCAAACACACAGGCAAGACAACGGATTGCAATTTCAACACATTAGACGGTGAATCAGCTCCGGCATCCCGATGAAACTACTACTAAAGCACAAAAAACAATCACCTCAAGACGGGGACTGCCCGCCAATTATGCAGTCCCCTCATTGGCCCCCTGCACGGCAAGAGAGAGGAGGCCGAGCAGGGTTTCGACGCGCGGCATGGGGACCCCCCTGGCGGCTCCCCGTTCGAGGGGGACGGCGAAAATTGCATCCAGCTCCAGGGGCTGTCCCTCCTCACGGTCGATCATCATTGACGGACGATAGGGGCCAAGTCCTGCCGAAAAAGTGATCATCTGATCCGCGAACTCTTCAGGAACGGGTTCCGAGAGCCCCTGGGCATTTGCCGCCGCCATCACCTCGGCCATGAGCTCACGGGCCAGCCGGCGGCCGCAGTCGGAGCCAAGGATATCGGCTACGGTCCGCCCCGTGACGGCACAGATGCCGTTGAACGGGATGTTCCAGACGAGCTTTTCCCACCGCGCCTTCTGCAGGTCCGCGACGGCGGTGCAGTCGATGCCGGCCGAGCGGAAGAGGGCCGCAACCATCTTCGCCCGTTCTCCGTTTTCGGGAATGAGCGCCCCAAGAAGGATCTTCCCCGCCCCCAGGTGGTGGACTTCACCCGGCGCGCCCCGGTTCGAGCAGAGAAAGGCGACCCCGCCGAGGACGCGGGCCGGGCCGAAGAGCGCGGCCAGCCCCTCTTCATTGCCGAGACCGTTCTGAAGCGTCAGGATGAGGGTTTCCGCGTCGACGAGGGGAGCGATAAGCTCGGCGCAGCGGTCGTTGGCAAAGGCCTTGAGCCCCACGACGACCAGATCCACCTCGCCGATCTCCTCCGGACGCCGGAAGCCGGCCACTTCCTTCAGGTGAAAGTTGCCGCCGGTCGAAAAGACCTTGAGCCCCCCCGCCCTGATGGCGTCGTAATCGCGACGAAGCAGAAACCGCACCTCGTTTCCACCCCGCTGGAGCATGGCGCCATAGTACAGGCCGAGGGCCCCCGCCCCCACGATTGCGATCCGCATGACTGAATCCTCCGTTGTCCGCTAAACTTGTGTTTGTGGGCGCCGATAGGTTATATAAAGGGTTGCCGATACTCCAGCGATCGCGAGACACTGCCGCGCCATGAGAAGCCTCATCCCCGTCATCCTTTCGATGCTAGCCGCCCTCCCTGCCACGGGATACGCCGATATTTACCAGTACGTGGACGAAGAGGGAACGGTCTGTTTTACCGACGCCCCCCGCAACGGGAAAGCGGCGCTGATCATGAAGGAGCAAAGCGCGCCGCGCCCGTCGACCTCAAGACACCGGACGTTACCGAAGCATCTGACGGCAACCGGCATCGCGGAGAAAGCCGGGCCGGAAGTGTCCGTAACTCCTTCGGCCCCTTCCCCCCACACATCCCTCCCGGTTTCGGGAAGGATCACCTCCCTGGTCGGCCTGCGCCACGACCCCTTCGACGGCACCATGCGCGAGCACAACGGCGTCGACATCGCCGTGCCCCAGGGGACGCCGGTCAGGGCCGTGGCCCCCGGCCGGGTCCTCTTCGCCGGGACCCGCCCCGGTTACGGCAACATGGTTGTCGTCGAGCACGGCGATGGCACCATGACCCTCTACGCCCACAACTCCACGAACCTGGTCGCCGAGGGAGAGACGGTGGCCGAATCAACCTCCATCGCCCTCTCCGGCTCCACGGGGCGCTCCACGGGCCCCCATCTCCACTTCGAGGCTTGGAAGGACGGGGTGAACATCACCTCGTCCTATATCCCCGCCGGCAAAGGCGAAACAACCGGCGCAGTCGGCGGCCCCCGCAGCGCCACGGGCGTTATCCGCAGGATCGTTCAAGCCGACGGTACAATCTACTTTTCCGACCATTGAACGCCCCCCCAATCATCGCCCTTCGTTTGCCTTCTTCGTCCTCCGCGTCGGCACCGCGCTCCACGGGTCGTCGGGCCACGGATGCTTCGGATAGCGCCCCTTCATCTCTTTCTTGACCTCGCGGTACGCCCCGTTCCAGAACCCCCGCAGGTCGGTGGTCACCTGGAGGGGGCGGCCGGCCGGCGACAGAAGGTGGACCACCACCGGCACCTTCCCCCGGGCAACGGTCGGTGTGTCGGCAAGGCCGAACATCTCCTGGAGCTTTACCGCCAGCACCGGAGGGCCGTCGGTACCGTAGTCGAGCGGCAGCCGGGAACCGCTCGGCACCGTAAGATGGGTCGGGGCCTCTTCGTCGAGCCGGCGCAACTGCTCCCGGTCGAGAAGCGCCTGAAGCGGCGGCAGCAGATCGACGGAAGCGACGGCCGCCCGGCTCCGCACCCCGGCAAGGTAAGGACCGACCCATTCGGAGAGGGTCGCGGCCAGATGATCATCCGAAAGGTCGGGCCACCCCTCGTCGGGAAGGATGCGCCGCAGAAACCGGACCCGGGCCTGAAACTGGCGCGCCCGGGGGCTCCAGCCGAGGAGGTCGCTCCCCCCTTCCCGGGCGATCCCCTCCAGGAGGGCGTACTGCATCTCGTCAGCCGTGGCGGCAGCCGGACGGCTTCCCAGGACGAGGGCGCCGTAGCGCTCCTCCTCTCGGGCCACCACCCTCCCCTCCCGCGCGTCCCATGAAACCACCCGTTCCCGGCAGATCCGGTCGGCAAAGTCACGACGAAACTTCTCCATCCCCAGGGCGCTCGCCTGGCGGATCAGATCGTCGCCACGGTCCCCCCGCTCCACGACGTAGGCCAGCACCAGCGGCTCGTCGTGGACGGCACTCTGCTCGGAAAGCCGTGCTCCCCGGCCATTGGCGAGGAGATAGCGGCGTCCGCCCCCCTCCCGGGCCAGGGCGATCCGGTCCGGGTAGGCCGCGGCAAGGAGGAGCCCAACCGCCTCGTCCATCGGAGGGGTAGTATCCTCCGCCGCTTTCACGGCGATGAGCCGGCGAAGGTGCGAGGCGGTCCGCTCCACCGTGCGGCAGGCCTGATGGTCGGCTGACGCCCCCCTCTTTCCCGCCCGCCAGAGCGCCAGCGCCGCCAGCCGCTCCCCCATGTCGCTCTCGCTTCGCTCCCGAACAGCGGAGCGCTCCACCCCCCTGAAGATGTCGCGCTCGGACAGCAGGGCGGCCACGTCGCAGGCAAGGGCGCCCCAGCCCCGCTCCCGGCCGGTAAGCAGCATATGGGCCAGCCGCGGATGAAGCGGCAGTTCCGCCATCCGCCTGCCGACCTCGGTAATCCGCCCCTGCCGGTCGACGGCCCCAAGCCCCTCCAGAAGGCGCCTCCCCTCCTCCAGCGCCGCCGGCGGAGGGGGATCGAGCCAGGCGAGGGAGCCGGCATCCGCCACCCCCCACGCGGCCAGGTCGAGGGCGAGGGGGGCCAGGTCGGAGATGGTGATCTCCGGCGGATCGGCCGGAATGAGGGCGCGTTGCCCATGTTCGGTCCAGAGGCGATAGCAGACCCCCGGTCCGAGACGGCCGGCACGACCGGCCCGCTGCGTGGCGGAGGCGGCCGAGATCCGCTCGACGGCCAGGCGGTTCAGCCCCGTGGCCGGGTCGAAGCGGAGCCGGCGGCAAAGGCCGCCATCGACCACGGTCCCGACCCCCTCGATGGTGAGGCTCGTTTCGGCAATGTTGGTGGCGAGCACGACCTTGCGGCGGTCGGCGGGAACGATGGCCCGCTCCTGGGCCTCGAAGGGAAGGTCGCCGTAGAGCGGGGCCACGAGAATATCCCGGGCGGTGCCGGACTCCGCCAGGAGCCGCTCGCAGCGGCGAATCTCCCCCGTCCCCGGGAGAAAGGCAAGGATATCGCCAGCGGTCTCGGTCAGGGCACGCCCCACCCCCCGGAAGACCGAGGTGGCGACGTCGTCCCCGCTCTCCGTCGCCAGGTAGCGGAGATCCACCGGATAGCTCCGGCCACCGCTGGAGATGACCGGCGCCTGGCCGAGGAGCGCGGCAACGGGTCCCGCGTCCAGGGTCGCCGACATGACGATGATCCGCAGCTCCTCCCGCAGCCCCAGCTGTACGTCGCGGCAGAGGGCGAGGGCCAGGTCCGCATGGATGCTCCGCTCGTGGAACTCGTCGAAGATGACGGCGCCGACCCCGGCCAGAAGCGGATCGAAGTGGAGACGGCGGGTGAGAATCCCTTCGGTCACCACCTCGACGCGGGTGCGGGAGGAAACCTTCCGGTCGAACCTGATGGTATAGCCGACGGTGGCGCCGACCTCTTCCCCGAGGCTTCGGGCCATCCAGCGGGCGGCGTTGCTGGCCGCAAGCCGGCGCGGCTCCAGCATGACCACCCGCCCGCCGCCGAGCCACGGGGCGTCGAGAAGCGCCAGGGGGACCCGCGTCGTTTTCCCCGCTCCGGGGGGAGCCTGGAGAACCACCGTGGGGTGAGCGGCAAGGGCGGCCAGGAGGTCGGGGAGTACGTCGGCAATCGGGAGGACAGGCATCGGGGATCAGAGGAGCTGCTGCAGGGTCTCCAGCCGGAGATCGGCAAGGGAATCAACCACGAAGCGGGCACCGCCGAGCCTATCGGCAGGATAGCTGTTGGTGACCGCCACCACCGGCATGCCGGCAGCGGTGGCCGAGGCGATGCCGGCGGGGGTATCCTCGATGGCAAGGCAGGTGGCGGGGGTTATTCCCCGCTGCGGGAAGGCGGCCGCCAGCCGCTCGGCGGCAAGGCGGTAGCTGGCGGGATCCGGCTTGCTCGCCGCCACCTCCTCGGCAGTGACCATCACGTCAAACGCATCCGAAAGTCCCAGTCCGGCGAGAATCGGCAGGATATCCCCCCGGAGCGCGCCGCTGCAAAGCCCCAGGGGAAACGTCCCCCTGATGCTTCGGACCAGCTCGACGACCCCCGGATAGGGGGGAACGCCGCCGGCGATGATCTCCTGGAACGCCGCCGCCTTGCGCTCGATGAGCCGTTCGAGTTCATGACCGTCAAGGGTCCGCCCACCGGCACGAAACGCCTCCCGGAAGGCGTCCCGGTCGTCGAAACCCATGTAGAGCCGCACGTACTCCTCCCATGGGTAGCCGAGGCCGAGCGGTTCGAGAATCGCCTGGAACGCCCGGTAATGGAGCGGTTCGGTATCGACGATGATGCCGTCGAAATCAAAAATTACGGCCGTAAGCATCCGATCTCCCCATGTTTAAAATTTACCTACAAGGGCAAGTGAAGCCGAGCTGGAGGAAGCCGCCGGCACTATGGCCAGCTTTCCGCCGCCGGCATGGAACCGCGTCACGACCCTTCCCGCCAGCTCGCCGATGGCGGCGCCGAGGACGACGTCGCTCGCCCAGTGCTTGTCCTGGTAGATCCGGGAAAAGCCGACGAAGGCGGCGGTGGTGTACGAAAGGAGTGCCACGGGTATGCTCTCCGAGGTCCGGGCGATGACCGAGGCCATGGCAAAGGAGCTGGAGGTGTGCATGGAAGGCAGGGAGTCGTAATCGGACTTGAACTGGAAGGGACGGAAGCTGTCCCTGCCGCTGCCGGTGGAGGGACGCCCCCGCCCCACCGCCTCCTTGAGGACGAAGGTGGCGGCATCGGCGATGACCGCCGCCTCCCCCATCATGAGCCCCACGTCACGCCACTTCGGGGAGTCGGCGAGAATCCCCCCTCCCCAGACCGCCCCCGCCACCCCGAGTTGGAGGAGGGGATTGCCGATGATGTTTCCCGCGTCGGTGGCCCGGTCGAGGGTGTGCCCCTGGTGCGCCGCGACCTTGTTCCGGATGTCGTTGTCGAAGACGTAGGTGAGCCCGACAGCGCCGGCGACCGCCAGGGTACCGAGGATCGCCCCGTCGTCGGTCCGAAACGGCGCCGCGGCGAACTCCACGGCCTCATGCCCGAGAACGCTACTCTCCTGCACCACGAAAGACTTAAGCCCGTCCCCGGCACTCTCCGCCCGCGCCGGCCCGGAAAATGCCGCCAGCAAAAGGAGGATCAGGAGAAGAGATCCCGTCCACTTCCATCTTATACCCGGTTCAAGCCGAAACACTCAGTTCCTCCCTTTCAGACGTCCGTAACACCAGAAACCCGCCGCGATCACCCCGGCGCCGACGGCATCGGCCGCCAGATCGCCCCATTCCGGAGACCTGTTCGTGGTGAGCGTCCCCTGCGCCACCTCCATGAGGGCACCGAAGACGACGCTCACGAAAAACGCCCGCCACCAGCGCGTCGCCTGCCAGCGGGAAACGGAGCGGAAACACCACCCGGCCAGGAGACAGAGGAGGGCATAGGCCGCTCCGTGCTGGAACTTGTCCCATCCGAAAAGAGCGCTTGGAATCTTCGGGGGAGCGGGAATGAGCGACAGCCATGCCACCGCCGCCGCCCAGAACAACAGCGGGAGCGAGCGGCTCAGAAGGGATTGGAACCAGCGCATCGCCTACCCTCGGGCTGAACCGGAGCGGGAATGGAAAAACGCCAGCTGCCGCTTGATCTCGTCCCACCGCTCGCGGTCCTCCTCCCCCATCTTGGCGAAATACTCCTGGAGAAAGACCGTGAAGATGGCGACGAAAAACGTCGTAACGGTGGCAAGGATCACGATCAGCGCCCGTTTCGGCTTGCTTTTCTGTTGGGGGACCACCGCCTCGTCCAGGACCTGCAGCGAGGAGGAGTCCTTCGCCTCGCTCAGCTTGGCGACCTCGTACTGCTTGGTGAGCTGCTCGAAGATCGCCTCCTGGGTCTTCACCTCCCGCATGAGCCGGACGTATTGCAGCCCCAGGGACGGGACGCTGCCGGCGGAGAGGATGCCATCCCCGCTGCGGCCATCGCCCGTCATGGCTCCCATCTGCCCCCGCAGCTTCGCCAGGGCCGCCTCCACGGCACGCACCTCGGGGTTCTCCTCGGTCTGGTAGCTCTTCAGGGAGGCGAGCTGGACCTCCTTGGCGACGATATCCGCCTTGAGCCGCGCAACCCCCTCGATGGTGGCGGTCGCCTGGGCATCGACCTTGAACGCCTTGTTCCGCTCCTGGAACGCCTTCAGGTCATCTTCCGCCCGCTTCAGGTCTCCCTTCACGACGTCGAGCCGCTTCTCCAGGAAGATCCGCTCCGTCCCCGCCCTGGAGAGGTTGAGCTCCACGCTGCGCCGTCCCAGCTCCTCCACGAACGCGTTGGCAAGCTGCGCCGCCCTGCGGGGGTCCCTGCTGTCGGCGGTGATGGTGATGATCCCGTCCTTCCCCGCCTGGATCTTCACCGCCCCCTCCAGGGCCTTTCTCGTCTCGTCCGGAGATTTGGTCTTGAACTCCCGCGCCAGGTCGAGCTTCCTGATGATCGCATCGGCCACGGAGCGGCTCTTGAGGATTCCGATGTAAAGGTCGGCGCTCCCCCCCAGCCCAAAGGATCCCCCCGCCAGTCCCGCCAGGGCCCCGGCCTGCCCTAGAAGGGCGGAGAGTCCGCCGCCGCTCTCCTTCTGCGGGGGAAGGATCTTCGCCGTGGCGGAATAGATGTTCGGAAGAAGGAGGCTATAGACAACCGCCACCACCGCCACGGCCGAACAGAGCCTGACGATGAATCGCTTCCGGCGGACGATGACCTGCAGGAGTTCCAGGAGATTGATCTCTTCCTCCTCCACAATCGCCTCCGGTGCCTGGTTTTCCCGTACGTCGTTCATAACGCCCCCGTCACTTCAGCCCGAGCAGCACGGTCCCGGCGGTGAGCGCCACCTGGGACATGATGGTCGTAATATCCTTGATGGTCCGCAGCCACGCCACCCGTTCCAGCTTCTCCGGCACCACGAGGGTATCCCCCGGGTCGAGCCGGTTGGCCATGAAGCCGCCGAAGGTCCAGCGCTTCCCGTCCTCGTCCCAGCGGATCCCGAAGGAGGACTGCTCCTTGCTGATCACGGAACCGTCCGCCTTGATCACGTACATCGCATCCTCGTCGGCGTCGCTGAGAACGCCGCCGGCCTTCTTGAGATAGAAGGAGACATCCTTGTCCGGCATGAGGACGAACGAGGTGGGATTGTAGACCGACCCCATGACGTTCACCACGCTGGAGGTCTGGGGGATCTCGAGCGCATCCCCCCCCATGAGCTCCAGGTCGTAGGGGCTCCCCGTAAACTCCCTGAGTGGCGACAGCGCGATGACCACCCGCCCCTGGGCCTTGATGGATTTCAGCTTTTCGAGATTCTTCTGCAGACCCTCCAGGGCCGTCTTGGTCGCTTCGAGCTCTTCCTTGGACGCCGCCAGGGAGGCGAGCTCTCCCTGCTTGCGGAGGATATCCTGCTCGGTGCGGGCAATGACCTCGTCCATCCGCTTCTGCTGCTCCTCGCGGACCGACTTGCGGGTGAACTTCGCCCCCCTCAGGTACGCCTTGTCGGTGAAGCCGCCGGCCCGGGCGATAACCGAGCTGAGACGCTCGCCCTTGGCGATGGAGTAGACTCCCGGGTACTTCACCTCCCCCTTCAGGGTGACGAACCGGTCGCTCGCCTCCAGCCAGTTCTCGATCCCCCGCACGATCAGGACGTCATCGGGCCGGAGGGTGACATTGTTGTCCGGATCCCCATCCAGCGCCTTGCGGAGATTGATCTCGGTCCGCGTCGCCCGGGCGTTCCCCTTCTCGTATACGATCCGGGTCAGTTCGGCGCTCTGCAGGTAGGCGTTGCTCTTCGGACTCCCCGCCAGGAGCAGCAGGTCGCGCACGGTCATGTTGGGGTAATAGTCGTAGCCCCCGGGATTCAGGACCTGTCCGCTGATGGAGACGGTGTGCTTCTCCACCTTCTCGCTTCGGGAGAAGACCTTGATCTGGTCCTGCTCGTGGAGGGGGATGTTCTCCTTCTCGTCCCCCGCCAGCGCCTTCCTCAGGTTGGCCGAGAGGATCTCTTTGTGGAAATCGGGAAGGGAGAGCCGGGTGATCTCGATCGACTCCACGTACGACTCGGGGAGGAGCGCCGTATAGTCGGGGATGATGTCGGTGAGCCGCATTCCCTTGCGGAACTGGTATTCGCCGGGGCGCACCACGTGTCCCCGGAGGGTCACGACCTGCCGCAGCGCCTTGTTCACCGGGAAAATCTTCACCATGTCCCGGTCGTGGATCTCCTGCGCGGACGGCCCTCCCGCGCCCCCCTGGAGCTGGTAATCGACGACGACCCGGCTGGCGTTCCCCTCGAACCGCTCCACCTGGAGCCGCCCCTCGTAGCCGGCGGCGGTGATCCCCCCCGCCATCTCCAGCAGTTGTTTGAGATCGGTCTTTCCCTTGAGCTCGTAGATCGCCGGCCGTTTCACCTCGCCGGCCACCGCCGCCACCGGTCCGATCACCGGCACGAAGACGGTGTCGCCGTTATGGAGCCGGACGTCCCGGCTCCGGTCCCCCGCCAGGAGCATGTCATAGAGGTCGACCTCCTGAACGAGCTTCCCCCCCCTCATGAGCCTGATGGTCCGGAGACTTCCGTTCTTGGAGACCCCCCCCGCCAGGGAGAGGGCATTGACCACCGTGCCGAGGGAGCCGATGGCGTAGGTCCCGGGGGCCTCCACCTCTCCCACCACGTAAACCTGGATCGTCCGCAGCCGGCCGAGGGTAACGTTGAGCTCGTACCCCTTGAAATAGCGCGACACCGCCCGGTCGATCGCCTCCCGCGCCTGGGCATAGCTGAGTCCCCATACCTTCACGCTCCCGACCCGGGGGATGGTGATCTCTCCGTTTCGGTCCACGGTCAGCTCATGGCGGGCGTTGACGGTCCCCCAGAGATCAATCCGGAGCGCATCGCCCGGACCGAGCACGTACTCCTCTCCCACCGGCATGTTTTCCACCGGCACACCGGTCATCAGGCTGTTCTTGAAGAAATCGTAGCCGAACTGGTGCAGCTCCCGCCTGAACGGATCCGCCTCGATCTTGTCGAGGAGGGTGAGGTTCTTGCGGGAGAACGCCCGTTCCAGGGGAGAGCCCAGCTCCTCCTGGGCCAGGGGGATCACCCGCTCCTCGTTGGAGAGAAGGGTCAGGGTATTGTCCCGCGTATACCCCTGGACCTTGATGAAATAGACCTGACTGTTCTTCAGCTCCCGGAGTTTGTGGTCGGTGGCGGTGCCGACCTCCAGCTTCCGGTCGTAGCGTCCCGATTCGGTCCCGTAGAAGATCGTAAACCGGAGCTGCTCGTCCGCGGCAAGACGGGGAAGGCCGACCATCGTCCAGCTCAGGGCAACCAGGCCGTCCCCCGGCTCGGCCTTGAGGACGAGGCGGGGCTTCTCCTCCTTCTCGAACAGCCCCTTTTCCTTCTTGGCATCCTTCGGCTCCAGCTCGTAGGAGGGCTTCTTCTCCCCCCCGCCGTCGAGATCACGCCCCTTCTCCACCGGCTGCCTGAGGTCCTCCAGGGGAGTCTCGAACTGCAGGCTCCCCTTCCCCGCGCTTTCCCCATTCCTGGCCGTGGTCCTGACCGGTCCGAGGTAGACCCCGCTATCCTCGGAGGGGAGCTTGTTCGTGTCATCCGGGGTGAAGGCAAGGAGAGTCGTCGGCAGAAGAAGGAAAAGGGCGAGGAAAACGATGCGCATCATCTTGGTCATTACTGCAGCCTCGTAAGGTTTTCGGATGGGATAGCCCGCAAAGCGATTCTGCTTACCAGTTTGCGGATGATTTGTAAATGGGAAATTCGGCAAGGGGCTCTCTGTCAGTAGCGATAGCTCATCTCCGCCTTGAACAGCTGGTTCGTCTGATCCACGCCGTTCGCCAGATTGAAATTGGAAATCCGCTCCCTGCCGTACATGAGATTGAGATCGACGTCTCCGACCAGGGGGAGGTTCCACGAAATCGTCCCGGCATATTTTCGTTCGATCCCCTGCCGGACGCCGTTTACCTCCACCCTTCCCTCGTGTCCGCGATCGGTGCGGTAGAGCTCCAGGGCGAGGATGTTGCGTGGCGAGAACCAGTGGCTGTAGCGGAGGTAAAACTCGATGGTCGCCCCCCCCTGGGAGTGCCCGATCGGCATCCCGCGATAGAGGTACCCCTCGGGGAACGTCCCGTTGGTGTAGAGGATGTTGTTCCCCTTGAAGAATTCGAAGCGCAGGTCGTCCCGCCCGCTCTCCGTAAGCCGCGGGATATAGAACCCCGCCACGTAGCTCTCCACGATCGGCCAGAACGCCGCGGTATCCTCGCCGGAGAACTCCCCGTAGAATTCGGTGTTGCGCAGCCAGGGCGCCCGGTAGCGGAGCTCAATGCCGGCGAGGCCGTTGGAGTTGTCGGCGCTGGTGCCGCCGATGATCCCCCGGAGGGTGTCCCCGAGGCTGTTGTTCACCCCCGGCCCCCCGACCTGCCGCCCCAGGTTGAGGCCGATCTCCCAGTCGCTCGCCGGCTTGTAGGAAAGCTTCAGCGCATAGAACCAGGGCTGACGCTCCGCACCATCGGTAACCGTCCGGTCGAACCGCGAGGCAATGAGGCTGTACTTGACCATGCCCCAGGAACCGAGGGAAAGGGGCTCCGGGCTGGAGAGCTTGACCAGATCGAAGTTGCGGGCATTGTCGGTGAGGGTGATGGCCCCCCTGGCGCCGAGCCCGAGCCAGTTCGCATCCCGCCCCACCTCCAGCTCCAGGCCGCCGCCGCCCAGCTTGACATATCCCTTGTTCAGAAGGAGCTGCGCCGCGCCGCCGCTTCCGCGGTAGACGAAAAGGGGCTCGATCAGGGCGCTCACCTGCCTGCCGAGGTACGCCTCGCTGCTGAACCGCAACTCGGCGTTGTGGCCGTCGCGGTAGACGATCCCCTCGTTGTTGGGGAGAAACGGCGTCCCCTCGGTGCCGTGCTGCAGAGCGAGCGACGGATAGGGATTCGGCGGCCGAAGCCCCGAGCCGATGCCGAAGACCCCGTCGTTGCCAGGATCGTGCACCGGGCGCTCGTAACTGCGGGGGGTGCCGTCGAGGTAGACGTACCTGAGCCGGGAGGAGGCCACGAGATTGTAGTCGAAAAACGGCACCTTCTCTTCCCGGTACAGCCCGTACTCGCGGGGGAGGAGCTCCTTCAGCCGCTGCAGGACCTCGCTCGCCAGCGGAGACACCTCCGGGCGCTCCTTCAGGGCCGCCTCGGCCTCCAGCAGCAGCCGCGCCGCCTCCGCCTTCGAGAACGGCCTGATCCCGCGAAAATCGCTCCTGATGAGCCCGGCGCCGGAGAGCTTCTCCAGATAGGCATAAATCGGACTGTCGAGGGGGATGTTGGGGGAAGAGAGGGCGAAGGCACTCGCCGCCCAAAGCGGCAGGGCCAGGAGTGCCAGACAGGCTGCGCGAAGCGCCCCGCGGCCGGGGATCGACGGTGAATAATTGTGGGACACTGGACGAACCTCTGTTCCTTGAAATGCCTGTCTTGCGTGAAGCCGATTACTCCTCGACCAGCGCGATCAGCTGGTCGAGTTTATCGACAAACCGCCCGTGGGCCAACCGGAACGCGGCCATCGCCCTAGGGGTCCGCGCATCAACCAGCTTGAGCTTGTCCAGATCGAGCTCGCTCTGGTAGATATGCCGGAATACATGCCTGAACGCCCGCAGTTCGTCGATTAACGGCACGTCACCCATGGCGAGCAGAGCCGGCCGGACCCCATCGATATCGAGGGCCATGCGGTGCACCAGGTCCCGGCGCCAGTTCAGCCGGTCGATGTTGTTCTCGAAGCACTTGGCAACCCTGAAAAAGTAGTTCTCCATGAGGTTGTACAGATTGACGATGGTATAAGCCAGGCCGACGTAATCGAACTCATCCGGTTGAATGGATGCGAGCTTGGCGTGAATCAGCCGGTACTTCCCTTCCAGCTCGTCAAGCACCGCCATGTCTGCCAGCAATTCCGCCTTCAGGGTCCTCAGTTTGTCACTTTTCATAGAGCACGACCCCCTCCCTTGCAACAGCCGTCCTTATCCGGTCGTCGGCAGTCGAAAGATCCACCACATCCACCGAAAACCGGCTGTCAAGAGCTATGGCAACCAGCTTCAGGAAATTTCCCCCGGAACAGACGACCGCCAGATCTATGTCGAAATCAGGGGAACGAACATCGTCCCTCGCCAGCGAGCCGAAAAGGAAGATCCTGCCGATATCCGGATCAGCCGCCCGGAACCTTTCAACCAGAACCTTTATTTCCTCAAAGGCCATGGCCTTGCGCGCCGCCACCGCATCTGCCCGCTGCCGCAGCAGACGCCGCTGGCGCTCTGCCATGGGCGAGAGATTTTCGGATGCATGGGTCATCTCGCTACCTCGATTCGAGATCCTGCCTGGATTCAGGGGTCGGTTTCCGGCAGATCCGGAAAAAAACGCCAGGCGGGAGCGTCCATTTTCTTCAGGATACATCATGCTCCTTCTTACTGCTATACAACAGCACAGCGCCGCCGCGGACAATCTCCTGCCGGAAGCTCTCGGGAATCCGCGCCCAATCCGATATATCGACCGTTATCGGCAGATTACTCCCGGAGAGGGCCTCCCGCAGGTCTGCAACCCCTGGCATCGGCTCGCCCTCATCAACCGGGTTTCGCGCCACCAGATCAAGATCGCTTCCTTCGTGGCATCCCCCCGTAACCCTGCTGCCGTAGGCCAGCACCTCCGCCTCGGGAATATGGGCAATTATCAATTCCCGAATGAGTCTCAGCCATTCGGGTCGCAGTTCAATGGTTGCCATTGCCGAACTTCCCTCGCAGGACAGTTTCATGCTCTCAACAACTGCATCACGGTTTCTGGAGCTTGACCACCTTCGAAGACGGAGGAGGGAAGAGATCGGGGCGGACCCGCTGGAACGCCGGGGGAGGTGGGCCGTTGAAGGAATACCGGGGCGAGAACTCCGGCACAACCTGCTGGAGCGACCGGACGATACTGGCCACCTCATTGTTCCGCGCCCTCCCCAGCAGGGCATCAAGATTCGCCGTCACCGCAGCCAGGTCATGCTCCACCGACTGCAGGACCCGGATCTTCTTGTGGCGGGTCTGCTTGATCCCTTCCCCCTCGATCAGGAGCTCCTCGAACAGCTTCTCGCCCGGTCGCAGACCGGTAAAGACGATCTCGATATCCTGATGGGGGGTGAAGCCGGAAAGTCTGATCAGTTCCTCCGCCAGATCCATGATGCGGACCGGCGCCCCCATGTCCAGAACGAAGATCTCGCCGCCGGTGCCGATGCACCCCGCCTGGAGCACCAGCTGGCAGGCCTCGGGGATGGTCATGAAATAGCGGATGACCTGCGGATCGGTCACAGTCACCGGCCCCCCGTTTCTGATCTGCTCCTTGAAGAGCGGAATGACGCTCCCGTTGCTCCCCAGGACATTGCCGAACCGGACGGTGGTGAAATTGGTGCGGCTCTTCTTCGCCAGGCTCTGGACATAAATCTCCGCCGCGCGCTTGGTGGCCCCCATGATGTTGGTCGGGTTCACCGCCTTGTCGGTGGAGATCATGACGAAATTCTTCACCCCGCAGCGGTGGGCGGCGTCGGCCAGGGTCCGGGTCCCGCCGATGTTGTTCGTGACCGCCTCCCCCGGGTTGTACTCCATCATCGGAACGTGCTTGTACGCCGCGGCGTGGAAGACCACCTCCGGCTGGAATTCGTCGAAGATCGCCTCGACCCGCCCCTGGTCCCGGACATCGCCGATGACCGGGATGATCCGGATGTCGGGATGCCGGGCCACAAGCTCCTTCTCGATGTGGTACAGCGGGGTCTCCGCACACTCGAAGAGGAGAAGCTTGTGGGGAGAAAACGCCGCCACCTGGCGGCAGATCTCGCTCCCGATGCTTCCCCCCGCCCCGGTCACCAGCACCCGCTTGTCCGTCAGATACCCCCGGATCCCTTCCAGCTCCAGCACCACCGGCTCCCTTCCGAGCAGATCCTCGATCTCCACCTCCTTGATCTGGGCGATGGAGACCGTGCCGTCGATGATGTCATGGATGCTCGGCAGGGTCTTGAACCGGACCCGGCATTCCCGGCAATGGGCAACCACCTTCCTGATCACCTCCGACGACGCGGAGGGGATGGCGATGATCACTTCCTCGATCCGGTGCTTTCTGATGATCCCCTTGACCCTGGAAAGGTCCCCCAGGACCGGAATCCCCGAGAGGCGCATGCCGCGCTTTACTTCGTCGTCATCCACAAAACCGACGACGTTATAGGGAGAATCCGCCGTTTTCCGGATCTCCTTCAGAAGGAGATTCCCCGCGTCTCCGGCGCCGACGATGAGGGTCCGCTTCCCGCTCCGTTGCCGGGGCATGATGTAGGTCTCGCGGTAGATGCGCCACAGAAGGCGGGCCGCCGAGACGAAGGCAAAGAGCAGGAACCAGTCGAGGAGGTAGATGGAGCGGGGCATGGGCCGGGTGTCCCGCGTCAGCACCAGGACGAAGGTGGTGATGAAGGTGGACAAGGTCACCACCTTGCCGATCGAGATGCCGTCCTGCAGCGAGGCGTATCTCCAGATACTGCGGTACATGCCGGAGGAGATGAAGATCAGCGGCTTGATGGCCAATACCACGAAGAGTCCGTGGAGGAACTGTTCACGTTCGGCTGGAGGGAGGTAAAAGTCGAAGCGAAGGAGGAACGAGAGGTAGAAGGCAGAGACCATCAACACGACATCGACGATAAAGACCAGGAACCTTCTCTGCCTCATCAGAATCCCCCCTCCAACAGTTCATTGCAAAAAGTTCAACGCGGAAAAATGGCGTCGAGACGATCAGGAAACATCATCAGCATTACAGCAGAGTCTACCCCTTCTCCACCCGCGCACCAAGCTTTTGTCCCCTCTTGACGAATGCCGCGTCAAAACTGAAAAAAACATCTGCATGGCAACTCGACGCAAGATGCAGGGCGTCAGCAAAGTCAATCCCCTTGCCGTAGTAATCAAGCGCCTGCGACACCTCTTCCGGATTTTCCGCTACAACGTTCGGGAGACCGAGGATATGGAGAAGCGCCCTCAGAACAGACGCCACCGGTAATTCATAGACGGCACGCAGCACCCATTCCGTCTCCAGAAGGACTGTCTTGGGAATGAAGATTTCCTCTTTTCTGCCGAGAATATCAAGCGCCCGCTTCGTCTGGAGCGGGTCGTCATTGGTCACGTAACGCACCAGGATATTCGTATCGACAGCGATCACCTGCCCTCCCCTTCCCGCCACTTTCGTCTGACATCTTCGAGAACGCCCTGCTCCATTTCCTCCAGGGTCTTGGCAGGCCCCTTATAGCCCGCACAGCCGACACCGTCTTCCAGCCGTGTGGAAGGAAACGGCTTGCGCGGCCTGAGGAGGATGCCGTCACCGACGTTCTCGATGACAAACTCCATGCCGGCCCGCCAGTGATGGGCCTCTCTCACAGGCTTGGGAATTATTATCTGCCCCTTGCTGGATAACTTGCTCGTTTCCATTGCTCACCTCTTGAGTAAGACACGGTAAGACATGTTAGCAGGGGTTGTAAGGATGGTCAATCAGTGTGTAACACCCTCGCTCTTGAGGACCTTGAAAAAGGTGAAGAACAGTATCTTCATATCAAGGACAAAAGAGCGGTTCTTCAGATAATATTCATCCAGTTCCACCTTCACCGGAATGGGAAGCTCATCGCGGCCATTTATCTGCGCCCAGCCGGTAAGACCGGGGGTAAGCCGATGAATCCCTTTCCCGGTCCGCAGGGCAACGAGGTCATCCTGATTGAACAATGCCGGCCGCGGGCCGACGAAACTCATGTCGCCCTTGAGGATGCTATAGAGCTGGGGCAATTCGTCCAGGCTGGTCTTGCGAAGAAATTTGCCGATGGGGGTCAGATAGCGGTCCGGGTCATTGAGAAGATGGGTTGCCACTGCCGGCGTATCGGTACGCATGGTGCGGAATTTGGGCATCTTGAAGATGTTATTGTTCCTGCCGACACGGTCGGACCAATAGAGTATCGGGCCTTTGGAAGTCAGTTTCACCCAAATGGCCATCAATAGCATGGGGAGGGAAAATGCCAGCACCAGCAGAAATGACAGAACTAAATCGAAAACTCTTTTCATTGTGGATCCTGATTCCGCGACCTTTCATGGGAGCATTCATCTGTCGCATAGTATCCGCCGGATTTGGTAGCCCCCTATGCGTAATCGCATGTCTCTCCTTAAGCTGCTTCAACCACCGCTCGATGGTTCTTTTGGGGATATTTAATGCCGACATCAATTCCGGTGCATTCTTGCCAGGATTACCCTTTATGTACTCAAGCAGTTCACTTACACCGCCACTTACACCGCCACGCCGACTAAATGTCACCAAGACTCCGCCGGCAACTTCCTCAACGGAAAAGGCAATTTCAGGATAACTCTCAAGCTCTTTCCGGATACGGATAAAGCCGCTGCCGTACTTCTCGATGTTATTGGTCAGATAGAATGCCTCCGCAATCAACTTGTTCCGAGTGCGGGACTGGTAGGTATCGGTATTAAGGTCTTCAATTGTCAATCCGCCATAAAGCCTGCCCGGGCTAAAAACCGTTATCCGGTCATCAAATATCTTGATCTGAATGTCGGATGAATTGGCATTGTCTTTCAGTATATTCATGGGTTATGGGTCATAGGTCATAGGTCATGGATGGGTGGAGCGGGATTTTATGAGTGAACCGAGCATCTTGCCAAGGGCCTCGCATTCCTGTTCGATCTGATTGCGATCGGCTTCATTCAGGTAGCCGATTTCATGGGCAATGATTGTCTGTGTGATGACCTCGGCCAGCGAGCCCTTTGCGATATGGAGAAAACGAACCGACTCCTTGTTCGTATCACGCTCGTCACCCTCCGCAATATTACTGGGGACGGACACCGCAGCACGTCGGATCTGATCCTTCAAGCCAAAATCCTTAGCGATACCACCAGTTTCAGTGACCCTATATATCAAAACCGCCAGATCCTTAGCCCGTTGCCAGACCTTCAGTTCTCGAAATCCACCCATCACCTATGACCCATCACCTATGACCTATAACCTACGGCCTATGTTTCTTAAACCACTCCGCCGTCTCCTTCAACCCTTCTTCCATAGTAAATGGCGGCTTCCAGCCCAGTTCTTGTCTTATTTTTGAACTATCTACCGTTAGAGAGCCAGTGAGACGATTTACTGCGGCACTCTTGCCGGTCAGCTTTCCTGCGAGATGCATGAGTGAAGGGGGCATGGGAAAAAGTCGAGCTGGGACATCAAGGGCAGAGGCGGTGCGACGTATGAGTTCAGGAGTAGAAACGTCCTCGCCATCACTGACGAGGTATGTCTGGCCTGCAGCAGCAGGGTGAGTAGTACAGGTTGCTAGGGCGTCTACAAGATTGCCGACATAAATCAGACTACGTTTGTTCTTTATTGATGACAGTGGTAGAGGGATACCCTTTGAAATAATACGAAGAAGTGAGAGGAAATTACCGGGATTCCCAGGGCCATATAAGAT
>JAJZUC010000010.1 GCA_021847245.1 Deltaproteobacteria bacterium
ACTACCAGAAAATGTCAAATCCGATGTACTCCCTTCTATCTGCTCTCTTCCCTCCTGTAACCGGCTGAATCTACGCTGCAACTAATTCACGAAAGAACCAATATGTTGCGGGTAACAGATGAATTACTCAAGGAAATGACTGATATCATCGTGCGGGAAGTCGCTCCTCGCAAGATTCTCTTCGGCTCCCATATCGAAAGGTACCTGTTCCCTCTAGAGACGCGCTAGTCACTTGCCTTTGTTTATGTAATAATTGACTCCAAGGCTGAGTTATATGACTCACTACGGAGGTCGAAATGCTTGAGACGATACTGGGCTCGATGAACTGCGAAAGGGTTCTCATTTTCCTGATTGCTCGCGATGAGGGGTATGCGCGGGAAATAGCCGGGTTTTTCAAGTCCAGTCTTGGACCGATTCAGAAACAGCTTGAGAAGCTGGAAGCCGGAGGAGTGCTTTACAGTCGTCTGGCCGGTAGAACACGGCTGTATGGGTTCAATCCCCGCTACCCGTTTCTGCAGGAACTCAAGACTCTTCTCGAGAAGGCGCTAACCTTTTATCCCGAAGAGATCAGGAATCCGTTGCTGATGGTTAGACGCAGACCAAGACGAACCGGAAAGTCCCTATGAAACCGATTCGCGAAATGACAGTTGGCGAATTCGGCGCATTTGTTGCCAGCCATCTTCGCGAGCATGGCATTGATGTCGTGCTCACCGGCGGGGCATGCGTACCCGATTCCGATGGATTTTCTCGTGTTTACCCCTGAAGAAGTCGAGAAGTGGAAGACCATACAGAATCATGTGATTGCACATGCGTTGAAAGAGGGGAAAGTCCTTTATGAATCCCATTGATCACGCAAAGCAGCTGCTACTGATGGCCTCGAAAGACATGAAAGCACTTGACCTGATGATCATGCCGGAGTCGGTGGATGAGCTTTTGTCTGTGTGGGTCTGTGGCGAAAAAACAGGTTTTATGGACTTGAGAGCAATCGAGCTGCAGACGGCAGAAAAGAAGCAGTAAAAGGGACTGGCTCCACAGGTGCCTGTCCCTCTTGAAGAGTCTAGATGTATCAGAGATTACATAGATGCATAGAGGTGATGATGCTGACAGGAAAAAAGAGGGGTTAATTAAAAGGTGCCTGTCCCCCTCAGAGAACCTCCGTCTCCCGTCTAACGTCTTACGTCTTACGTTCTGGAGGAATTATGGAAAAGGATCATCTCGAAATATTGCTTGAAGACATTAGCGGCAAATTTGATCTCGTACTGGAAGGCCATGAGGCATTGAACCGGAAGTTCGACGCTAAATTCAATGAGTTGAACGAGAAGATTGAGCACAATTCTTTTCTCATTGGGGCACTCAATCAGAAGATTGACGACGTGGATAACCGGTTGAACGATAAGATCGATCACGCCGAACAGCGACTGAACGATAAGATCGACGACGTTGAAAGGCGATTGAACGATAAGATCGATGACGTTGAAAGGCGATTGAACGATAAGATCGATGACGTTGAAAAGCGATTGAGCGGGAAAATTGATGCCGTCGCCACCGATCTCTCTGCGCACCGTGCGGATACCGAGGCGCATCATGGGGTGTGGCGGGTGAAGGAGGGGGAGGAGTAGGGGGAAGTGAGAGGTGAGAGGTGAGAGGTAACGTCTTACGTCTCCCGTCTAACGTCTTACGATTTTTGCGTCTCCCGTCTAACTTCTCACGTCTCACTTATAACAGAAAGGCATTGCTAGTCGCCAGCCGCTAGCCGCATGATCTATGAGACTAAAACACACCATAGTCCTCCTCCTCTTCGCCCTTGCCGGGGCTTTGACCTTTTTCTGCCGCGTGGAGCGGCATGCGCAGGCGAAGTCCGTCAACCTTGCCGCCATTCCGGCGGTGATTGGGGAGTGGCGGATGGTTAGTCAGGATACGACGCTCGGGGCGAAGGAAGAGAAGTTTTTGGATGATGTGTTGGTGAGGACGTATCAGCGGCCCGATGGGAAGACGGTGATGCTGGCTGTGGCCTATGGGGCGGATCAGCGGAAGAATTTCAGCATTCATTTGCCGGAGGTTTGTTATAAGGCTTCGGGGTGTAATGTTACGTCTGTTGGGCAGGCTTCCATGGATTCTCCGCGTTTAAACCTCAAGCAGATGGTGGCTAAACGGTCGGATGGTGGAGTGGAGGCGGTTCAGTATTGGATTGTGTTGGATGGGAAGGTTGTTACGAGTGACTTTGAGCGGAAGTGGAAGCAGGCCTATTTGGGCACGTTTGGGGCTGATGCTGGGGGGGTGTTGGTGAGGGTTTCGTCGTTTGTTAATGATGGTGATTTTCGAAAGAATTATGAGTTTCAGAAGGATTTTATCACTGTCTTATATAAATCTATAAGCTCTGAACTACTTAGAACTCTTTATGGTAACGATTCAAGGCTTCAATCCCGAAGCTGAGGTGGGTTCTCTCTAATGGCAGGCAAGTCAAATGCAAAATTACCTCCGGCAACAATTCTTGAAAAAAGTCTTGCTGCTGTCAAGTGGAATTATATAGGTACAGTTGGGCGTATAGCCTCTCAACTATTTGCACAGATAACACTCGCCAGATTATTGGGACCAGAGGCGTTCGGACTCTTTGGCGTCGCTTTTCTTGTAGTTGGTGTCGGGAATATTTTTGTCGAAATCGGCTTGGGCTCTGCGTTAATCCAAAAAAATGAAATAACTGATAAGCATGTATGTTTCGTTTTCACTTGGATGCTTATTGCTGGTATCGGAATGGCGATAACAGTTTTCTTTCTTGCTGACATAATAGCTTCATTTATGGGAGATATTCGTTCAGCCAATGTCTTGCGCGGATTGTCGCCGATTTTTTTAATACAAGCCCTCGGTGTTGTACCCCTTTCTTTGCTGAAACGTGATATGTCATTCAAGATTATCCAAGGTGTTCAAATAATTTCTTACGTATGTGGATTTCTTGTTGTTGGGGTTGTTGCAGCCCTGCTTGGGGCTGGCGTGTGGAGTTTGGTTGTCGCTGTTATTGTCCAGTCTGCATTGGCTTCCTTAATGCTATACCTCAAGAAACGCCCCACTCTGGGACTTCAGTTTACTGAAAATGGTGTTGGATTGCGCAGCTTTGGTGTTCGAGTTCTCCTGACCAATATCTCAAACTGGATCATCGAGAATGTAGACAATCTGCTGGTTGGCAAACTCTTCGGGCCCACTTCTTTGGGTTTGTACTCTGTTTCTTACAACCTGGTCCGTACTCCTGCGAACCACTTGGTTGTAACACTACAAACTGTGCTTTTCCCGGCGAGTGCACGAGCGCAAGACAATTTGGATTCCTTGCGGCGTGCCTATCTGGCTGTTGCGTCGGGAGTTTCGCTGATTGCATTCCCTGTCTTTGCCGGATGTGCATGTGTTTCTGGTACGGTGGTGACTGCCCTCTATGGCCAAGACTGGCTTGACGCCGCACCAATTTTAACGCCACTTGCTTTGTCTATGATTCTCCATGCTGTCATGGCGGTCTCTGGCCCAGTTTTGTGGGGTAAGGGCGCGGCAGGGGCAGAGCTCAAAGTGCAGTTTTGGGTGGCGCTTATCTTCGTAGCATTCCTTCTGTTTGCCTCTCAGTTTTCCCTGACAGCCATGGCGTGGGCGGTATGTTTGGTATATGCGTTGCGTTTGGCGGGAATGACCGCAGCAGTCATCCGCCATATCCGCCTGCCCATACTTTCACTTATGACTGCTTTACGCGGAGGAGTTTTGGCCGCGTTACTGGTAGTGAGTATGCTTCTGACAGTCGATACAGCTTTGCCAGCGACAGCGGTGACACTCAAGTTAACACTGGAAGTTTTCCTGGCGGGCGTTGTTCTGATTCTGTTCGTTATTTCGGCACCTAAACTTGCTTTGTCAGAGGGATTGTCCTGGATGATGTATCGACTTCTAGTGAACTCACCTCGTTTTGGACGGTCATTTCTACTAAGGCGTTTATCTTTATCCCACGAGGCTTCGTCTCTGCGGAGCACGCTATGAAAATTGGCATTGCCGGGCCCATATCTACCGATAATATAGCTCGATTCCTTGGTGGCGATACATCCGGACTGCCACGTGGTTACTATGGCGCGCCATTACTGGGTACACTTATAGGAGCCTTGCTGCAGCGAGGGCATAGAATTACAGCTTTTACCACCTCTTCTGATATGCCGCTGAATTTGAATAAACCCGTTAGTGCGGAACATGAGCGATTCAAAATCTATTACTGTCCCGTTCGCCCCCGAGCCTTTCGTCCTCAAAACGGTCATTTAGGACGGGCAGCCGACTTCTTTCGCCTTGAGCGAGAGGCATTGCGCCGCGCTATCTTACAGGATGCTCCGGATCTGATTCATGCCCATTGGACCTATGAATTTGCACAGGCTACAATCGACAGTGGCTTGCCACACCTCGTTACTTGCCACGATGCCCCTCAAGTCGTGCTCCAACATATGCAAAATGCTTACAGGCTGGTGCGCTACTTCATGGCAAGACGGGTACTTGAACGTGCCCAGAAACTCACTGCTGTCTCTCCTTATCTGCAACAGAAGCTCAAGCTTTATGCCAAAATTCCGGTATCGGTAATTCCCAATCCGATACCAGATGGTTTACCTGACGTAGGGGCGAAATCGTGCAACTTTGATCCGACACGACCGCACATCGCTATGATTCTCAATGGCTGGGGGCGCCGAAAGAATCCTGAACCGGCTTTGCGTGCTTTTGCTTTATTGCGACGACGGATTCCTGGAGCCGAACTTCACGTCATGGGCTTTGATTTTGGACCCGGAGAGAAGGCCCATCGTTGGGCCGTCTCAAATGGTGTTGCCGATGGGGTACATTTTCATGGCGCTCAGCCCTACAAAACGCTGCTGGCAAAACTTGCTAGTGCTGACTTGCTGCTTCACCCTTCTCTCGAAGAGACCTTTGGCATGTCAGTTGCCGAGGCAATGGCGCTTGGTGTGCCAGTAATTGGTGGTAGCGGCAGCGGGGCTGTGCCTTGGGTAATTGGGAAGGGTGGACTGGTCACTGATGTGAAGTCACCGGAAGCTATTTATGAATCGATGTGTCACATGATTGAAGATGTCGTCACCTTAAAGAGGTACGCAAGTGAGGCACGACATCAAGCAATTTCGCGTTTTAGCTCGACTGAAGTGGCTACCCGATATGAATCACATTATTACGAGATTTTGGCAGGAGGCAGGGGATGAATTGGTGCCATCTATTGTCCTTGAGACGTTATCCTGAGTTCTTGCGCTTGGCATGGTGGAAAGTGGTTACGCCTGCTGTGGTACGACGAAAGGGCGTAGAGATCGGAAGCGGAACGACCTTCTATGGGACACCGATTATCTCTATGGTAGAGGGCAGCAAAATTATCATCAATGAGCGAGCCAGCTTATGTTCTGTTTCAGAGTTTACCGCGTTGGGAGTAAACCACCCGGTAGTACTTCGTACAATGAGACCAGGGGCAATGATTGAAGTTGGTGCAGAGACAGGTGTAAGCGGAGCTACGATCTGTGCTGCAGGACATGTAAAAATAGGAAAGCAATGCATGTTTGGTGCGAATGTCGTAATTGCCGATACCGACTTCCATGCGATGAAACCGGAAAATAGACGTTACAATAGTAACCACGAAGACATTGCCGTGGCACCTGTATTTGTAGAAGATAATGTGTTTCTTGGGACAGGAGTGATTGTTCTTAAAGGAAGTACGATTGGAGAAAACACTATAGTTGGAGCTGGATCTGTAGTTGTGGGTAATATACCTGCAAATTCCATTGCTGCAGGTAATCCTGCGCGAGTCATCCGTGCAGTGTAGTTTTATGTCTATATATTGGTATTAGTCTTTGCATTATTTGTATCAATGATTATTACAGTTAACTTTGTTTAGTATTATATGTGCTAAATTTTCTTACCTGCTGGATGTGCCAATTGATAGTATTGTCGATTATTTTACCATTTATTGCTGCTGTTATATTTGGTTTTGCACTGCCATTTTTATTGGTAAATATATATCATGCCATTACAAAATGGAGTGATACAACCAAAACAACAATAATTTTGTGGGCGATAAGCATCGGTACTATTTTGCCAATTATATTGACCAAACGAAATTTGAGTCTAGAAGCTGAATTGTTTCGACCTTTCTCAACAGGTACTGCAGGCTTTGCTTTTATGACAACACGCATTGCAACGCTTTTGGCTATTGGAGTTGCTTTAGTTATGTTGTCTCGCGGATTGACAACCAGACGGCAGAGTGTGGTAGATTCAGTGTCATTGTTGGCATGGACGTTTGCGATTTATTTTATTGGAACGGTGCTTGTTGTATCTCTTGGATCTGAATATCCAGATTTTACTTATAAATATTCATACGTTTTGATAACTATTGGTTCTTTCTTTTTCCTCGGGCAATACAACCTTTATAAAGTTAACTGCAATGTTAAGACAATATTGTTTGTGGTGGTATTAGGCAGTCTCATTGCCATAATGGTTGCACCAAACTTGGTTTTGCTTAAACCGTATAAAGGTCTCATTCCAGGATTAAACTTTCGTTTGTTTGGTATAACCAGTCATGCTAACACGCTTGGATTAGTTTCGCTCGTTCTAATTTTGCTTGAGGTTTATTTCCCCTCACGACGATTATTAAGGATAGTTATCTTAACGGCCTCGACGGTTGTTTTTGTCCTTGCACAATCCAAAACTGCATGGGTGACTTTGTCGGGTCTAGTTTTGGGGGTGTACGTCCCTAACCTATTGGTACGGTACCAAATAAAGCAGAGTTGCCAAAGATCAATCAAGCTATTCGTAGCAGTATGCATGCTTATGTTGGCCATCATTTCTTCTGTCCCATTCGCGACAGATTTAGAAAAGTTTTTGCATATACATTCTGATTTAACAACGTTCACTGGACGTACTGCAATTTGGAAAAAGACATTGATGGAATGGTACAATTACCCTTTGTTTGGTTATGGTCCAGGCATTTGGGGACTAGAGTATCGTATCAAAGCAGGAATGTTGTATGCTGGTCAAGCTCATAACCAGTTTATCCAAACAATTGGTGAATCTGGCGGAATTGGGTTGTTTCTTATTGTCTGCTATTTAATGGTCTTATTACAATATGCCATAAGATACTACACTCAATCTAAAGGCTTAATTCTTTCTTTATGGATAATTATTTTGTTCCGTTGTTTTAGTGAAGCACCATTAAGGCCATTGGTATTTATTGATTGGGCGTTTTTTATACATGCGTTAATGATTATCTATACTGTTTATTATGCACGAAGTTCTGAATCTGCACCATTAGGTCAGTATTGAATCTATAGATACATAATTATAATGTTAGAATACTATGAGACTATACATATACATATGATCAACTTTGCTGCTGAGTTAAGCCACAAAATTAGTGTTGTTGCTGTGCTCACCTGCTACAATCGTAAGACAAAGACAGAGACATGTCTTGCCAGTTTGTACAACGCGGTGGAACTGTTAGCGGGCAGAATTCATATACGAGTGTTTATCACCGACGATGGTAGTTCCGATGGTACCAATGATATGTTAAGGGACCGCTTTCCGCAGGTAGAGGTGCTTCGTGGAAATGGTGGGTTGTTCTGGAATGGGGGCATGCGACTCGCTTTTGGTCAGGCTCTAGAGGGAAATTATGATTTCTACTTGTGGCTTAATGATGACACAGTACTTTACCCCGATTCCATAGAGTGTTTATTGGCAACCCATGATGAGTTGGTGGCAACAACTGGCCGCAGCGGCATAGTGGTTGGCACAACACGTAATGATGAAGGTAAATCGAGCTACGGGGGGCAACGCCGGCAAGAAGGTAGCTACGCGCCACGCTTTATCAGGGTTGAACCAACTGACAAGCCTCAACCTTGTGACACATTTAATGGCAACTGTGTTCTTATCTCTGCTGAAGCAGCCAAACGACTCGGTAACCTGGAAGCAGCCTTTAAGCATAGCATGGGTGATACGGATTATGGTTTGCGGGCTACTAAGATGGGGATCCCAATTTGGGTGATGCCCGGTTTCGTCGGCTTATGCACTAATGACAATGTCGTGCAAGGGACCTACCTGGATCGCACCTTGCCGCTCGCGAAACGTTGGAAGAAGGCAATGGCTCCGAAAGGATTGCCGCCCCACGCTTGGCGCGTATTCTGTCATCGACACACCGGCCCATTTTGGCCACTCTATTGGCTTTGGCCTTACGTCAAGTTAGTAATAACTTCATTGATGCGCGGTCTTAAATGTACTCATCCAGTATCAGTATTGGCTCTTTCGGTTGCCATAGCTATTGTTACCTTTTCTTGCGGGTTACAAGCAGCGAATCAGGCCACTTCCCCGCGGCATCCACTGAGATCAGAATTCTTTGGGATTCATATTCATAGGGCTGACACAACCACCCGCTGGCCCTTTGTGCGTTTTGGAGCATGGAGGCTTTGGGACGCTCATGTCAATTGGCGTGATATCGAGCCTAGCAAAGGTTTATGGCGGTTCGACAAAATGGATCAATTATTGTCTCTGGCTGACAAGAACAAGGTAGAGCCGCTAATTGTCCTTGGAGTAACACCACAATGGGCATCAAGTCGACCAAATGAGCCGTTTGTTTATGGGGCGGGCGGAGCGGCAGAGCCTTATGATATTCGCGATTGGGAAAATTATGTTCGGAAATTAGCAACACGCTATAAAGGTCGCATCCACCACTATGAATTGTGGAACGAGCCAAAATACTCTGATTTTGAGTCAGTGAAGGGTGCGTTTTATACCGGCACCTTAGACAGTTTGGTGAAACTAGCCTGCTCCGCCTACCGGGTCTTAAAGGAAGTAGATCCTAACAATCAACTTCTTACCCCTGGGTTTACCGGTGCAAGCGATCGCTTGGACAAGTTTTTATCCAATGGAGGGAAAGAGTGCAGCGACATAGTTGCTTTTCACTTCTACACAGCAACACCGGAGAAGATGCTTGAGCGTGTTAGAGACGTACAACAGGTTATGAAAAATAATGGGGTCGCGGACCGTGAGTTGTGGAATACAGAGCAGGGCTATGAGGTAGTTGGACCGGACGCCAAAATTCCTGGCAATCTGGGTTTCGAGGTGCGGGATATTGAAACCGAGGCGGCTTACATCCCGCGTGCCTTTGTCTTGGCTGCGGCAGCTGGCGTTAACAGATTCTATTTCTATTCTTGGGAGCGAATATTAGAGAAAGATGGAACGCCTTCGGTCGCAGCCCAGGCCATGGGGCATACAGTCCGTTGGCTCAAAAATGCAACAATCGAATCTTGTGGAACCGAAAATGGCGAAGTGTGGACTTGTTCTCTTACCCGGCAGGGACGTAAGGCTTGGATGGTGTGGAATGCCCGAGGTTATAGCGAGTTGCAGATACCCAACGCGTGGGAAATCAAGGCGTTCGAGTCGCTTGACGGTCCTGCTGGTTTAGTTCAAACACCAGTCATTACCCTGGGTCAGTCAGCTATTCTCCTTAAACAGGAGGCGGTTGTATGGACCCCATGAAATGAGTTCACCATTACAACAGAGAGAGCAAGGAATGTCTTTATGAGCAGCACCAAGCCATGGATCGCTGTATTTGACTTGAGTGTAACGCGCAACAGCCCGGCAGGTAGTTGTGTGTTGACAGAAGTTCTAGGTGTGGCGAATGAATTTGATATTACAGTATTTTCTGACGCTTTTGACTGCGACGCCACTAAGCGGCTGCAATGGGTGCGAGTTCCTCTACCAAAGAAGCCTGGTTTCCTTAGATATATGATGTTTCATATGCTTGCACCACTTGCCCTACGTTGGCATATAAGACAGCGTGGAATCGCTCCTGTTTTGATCCAGGCGACCCAAGCGCAATTTATTGGTGCAAACGTATGCTATCCCCATTTTTGTCATCGGGCCTATCTAAACAACCAATGGCAACTGCAACGTTCTACTGGGTTACGTCGTTTGGCTCGCTGGATAACCCATTCATATAATGCCGCTACAGAAGCACTGGCCTTTAAACGCGCACAAATGGTGATAGCTCCCTCTCAAGGTCTTATAAAGGAGCTTGTAGCTACCTACCCTTTTCTTTACGGAAAGACGCGGCAGATACCTAATCCAGTAGACGTGGCCGCCTTCAGGCGTCCTGATGATTTCGACAGAAAGATGATGCGCACTACTATTGGGTTAAATGACAATGATAAGGTGCTATGTTTCGCAGCCTTGGGTGATTTTGAACGCAAGGGATTGGGTATAATCGTTGATGCGCTGGTACAAATTCCTGATGCAGATGTGAAACTGATGGTTGTCGGCGGAAGTCATAGCGAAATCTTAGCGTTTAAAGAACAGGCAATTAGAGCAGGTGTTATTGACAGGCTTTTGTTTACTGGTTTCCAGAAAGACGTGAGGCCATTCTTCTGGGCATCTGATCTTTTCGTGTTCCCATCAACTTATGAAATCTTTTCTTTGGTCCTAATCCAAGCGCCAGCCGCAGGATTACCAGTTCTTGCCACGCGCTTGCACGGCTTTGAGGAATATGCAGAGGATGGTCGAAACTGCTGGATAGTCGAACGAACAGTAGAGTCTGTTAGAAATGCCATCTTGGATGCAATTTGTGATAGCTCAAGACTAAAAGGAATAGGAGCTGCAGCGCTTCAAGCTGTGCAGCGATACAATAAGGAGAATTTTGTCGCCGAGTGGAGGTCGTGTATACGTGCGATGCTTCCAGAAAAGTCAAAGGAGTAAATCAGTATTTCAAAGCTATTACAAAACTAGACTCTAGGTAAGAGCGGAGTCGGAGTAGTTTTTATGATAGATGTTGTCGTAATACAACGACGCCTTACTCATTACCGTACGCCGCTATTTGAACTATTAAGGTCATCTTTGGCTGACTCTCGAATATCACTTCGTTTAGTCCACGGTCAGCCAACACCTGATGAGATTGTTAAGAAAGACACGGGTAGACTTCTTTGGGCGGAACAGGTCAAGAACCGTTACTGGCAGGTAACTGGTAAAGCCATATGTTGGCAGCCTCTTATTAATGTGCTTGGAAAAGCCGATTTGGTAGTACTTACTCAAGAAAACAGCCTGCTTTCAAACTATCCATTACTTCTCAAGAGGCACCTTGGTGGTCCAAAAGTAGCATTCTGGGGCCATGGTGCTAATCTTCAGTCGAACAATCCTAACGGCATCAGAGAACGATTCAAGCGCTGGACGACAAACCGTGTTGATTGGTGGTTTGCCTATACTGGGCTGAGTGTGGAGTTGATTGAGCGTTGTGGGTTCCCACGGGAGCGAATCACCAACCTGGAAAATGCGGTTGACACTGCGGCGTTGCGTGCAGAACTTGCTTCTATTGATCCGAATGAATTAGCTGAGCTACGCCAGCGTCTCGGGATGGATGGCGCGCAAGTCGGACTTTACTTGGGCTCTCTGTATGCTGAGAAGCGGCTGGACATTGTATTTGAGACTGCTAAAAAGCTGTATGCGAAGGATCCAACATTTCGTCTCTTGATTGTAGGTGATGGACCGATGAGAACTGAAGTTCAACGATTTTGCATGGAACATTCATGGAGTGTGTGGGTCGGAACCAAAACAGGCCGAGATAAATGCTTTCACCTTTCATTGGCTGACGTAATATTGAATCCTGGGATGGTGGGTCTAGGTATGCTAGATTCCTTCATAGCAGGTGTTCCAATGGTTACAACAGACTGTGGTTTACATTCTCCAGAAATTGCTTATCTCAGACAGCACTATAATGGTGTTATGACCGAGAATACTTTGGATGGCTACGTTAATGCTGTGCAGCGAATACTCAATGATGAACCGTATCGTGCAAAACTGGTAGAAGGTTGCCGCAACTCTGCGCAACACTACACCATTGAAAACATGGCAAGCAATTTTTGTGAAGGCATAAAGAAAGCACTAGTCTCATGATGCAACCATTACGCATATTGTTTTCTCATAATTATTATCAACTCCGTGGTGGTGAAGATTCAGTTGCTGATGCTGAGCCACTCTTGTTAAATAATAATGGTTGTGTAGTCGAGACCTTCCTACGTCATAACGATGATATCGGTGATATTTCTCCTCTTCGGGCGGTTCTGGGTACCTTTTGGTCACGTAAAACTCACGAAGATGTTGTATCGATTATTTCTCGATTCAAACCCGATGTAATTCATGTTCACAATACCTTCCCACTCATCTCTCCTTCGATATACTGGGCAGCTTCGAGTGCAGGCATCCCCATTGTTCAGACGCTTCACAATTTCCGGCTGCTGTGTCCGCAAGCCATGCTGCTGCGTGAAGGAGGAGTTTGCGAGGACTGTCTTGGAAAATTGCCGAATGGAGCGATTCTTCGTAAGTGTTATCGAGGTTCTCTTCCGCAGTCGGCAGTGTTGGCAGGAATGTTGACTTTTCACCGTATGTTAGGAACGTGGCAACACAAGGTGACGCGGTACATTGCCCTGAACGAGTTCTGTCGCAACAAGTTCATCCAGGGTGGTCTTCCGGCTGAGCGGATATCGGTAAAGCCGAACTTCGTGGATGTTCCTGCACCTGCTTCAACACGACGAGAGGGCGGATTATTTGTGGGGCGACTCTCTCCGGAAAAGGGCATAGAGGTTTTGTTGGGAGCCCTTGATCGATTGGAGGATACGGTCATAGAAATTGTTGGTACTGGGCCTGAACAGGAGCGGGTGCAGGATCATCCTCGTACGAGATGTCTTGGCGCATTGAATCAGGATGAAGTGATGAATAAGATGCGCGACGCGGCGTATCTGGTCATGCCGAGCATATGGTATGAAAATTTTCCCCGTACGCTGGTTGAGGCTTTTGCCTGCGGCCTTCCGGTTATTGCCAGTCGTTTGGGAGCGATGGCGGAATTGGTGCGCGACGGCGAAACGGGGCTGCTTTTTGAGCCGGGCAATGCGGATGATCTGACGAAAAAGATCGCCTGGGCCAAGGCAAACCCCGAAAAAATGTGTGAGATGGGCACGCGGGCCAGGCAGGAATACGAAGCGAAATATACTCCGGAAATCAACTACAACCAGTTAATGACCATCTATGCAGACGCAATTGCTGCTGCAAAACAGGTGTAGAAAAATTGAAGACGGTGTCAGTCAATACGCATCGCGCCTCAATATTGGGTGCCCGTATCAATGCATTATCCTGGAATGAAGCTCTGGGAACGCTGTCAGCTTGGGGATCTAACCGCGAATCCCGCTACATCTGCATCTGCAACGTCCACTCTGTTGTAACCGCAAAGCAGGACCCCAGATTCCAGTCCGTCATCAACCATGCCGATATGGCCACCCCAGACGGCATGCCCCTCGCCTGGACCCTCCGACGGCTGGGGTTTCCCGGCCAGCAGCGGATCAACGGCCCGGACCTGATGTGGAAGTACTGCGAGCGGGCCGCCGCAAACGGGCAGTCGATTTTCCTGTACGGCAGTACCGACGCCACGCTGGACCTACTGCAAAATCGGCTCAAGTCGGCCTTTCCGGCCCTGAAAATCGCCGGTGCCTATTCTCCTCCCTTTCGGCCCTTGAGCACGGAAGAGGAGCAGAGCATTGTGGCGATGATCAACGACTCTGGCGCAAACGTCGTCTTTGTCGGCCTCGGTTGCCCCAAGCAGGAATTCTGGATGGCGGAACACCGGGGCAGGATCAAGGCCGTCATGATCGGTGTCGGTGCGGCCTTCGACTATCACGCCGGCACCATCAAGCGAGCGCCGCTCTGGATGCAGAACTCGGGCTTTGAGTGGCTCTACCGGCTGGTTTCTGAACCACGGCGTCTGTGGCGGAGATACCTCGTCACCAACAGCCTTTTCGTCCTATTCATCTGCAGGCAGTTCTGGCAACGCCGACTGAATGCAACCGAATCCGTGAGGCGTAAGGGGTGAGGAGCAAAAAGGCCTCATCAACTGACATTTGCATTGTAGCCTGTAATCAGCGGTACATCCGCAAGCTCACTGAAAAATAATTCCCACATACCGGAGAACCCATGAAACGCGCACTTATTACCGGCATCACCGGCCAAGATGGCTCCTATCTGACTGAACTGCTTCTTGACAAAGGATACGAGGTCCACGGCATTATCCGCCGCTCCTCATCCTTCAATACCGGCCGGGTGGATCACCTTTATCGCGACCCCCACGAGACCGATGTCCGTCTCTTCCTCCACTACGGCGACCTGAACGACGCCAGCTCGATCAACAAGGTGCTTCGGGATGTGCGCCCCGATGAGATCTACAACCTGGGAGCCCAGAGCCACGTGCGCGTCTCCTTTGACGTGCCCGAGTACACCGGCGAGGTGGATGCCCTCGGCACGGTTCGCCTTCTCGAAGGGATCCGCGAAACCGGTCTGAACACGAAATTCTATCAGGCCTCGTCCTCTGAGCTGTACGGCAAGGTGGTGGAGACCCCCCAGAGGGAGACCACTCCCTTTTACCCCCGCTCCCCCTACGCCTGCGCCAAGGCATACTCCTTCTACATCACCGTCAACTACCGCGAAAGCTACAACATGTTCGCCTGCAACGGCATCCTCTTCAACCACGAGTCTCCCCGCCGGGGCGAGACCTTCGTTACCCGGAAGATCACCCGGGCGGCCACCCGGATCAAGCTCGGCCTCCAGGAGAGGTTGTTTCTGGGGAATCTCGACGCGAAGCGCGACTGGGGTTTCGCCGGCGACTACGTGGAGGCGATGTGGATGATGCTCCAGCAGCCTGAGCCGGACGATTACGTGGTGGCGACGGGGGAGACCTGCTCGGTGCGCCTCTTCGCCGAGAAGGTCTTCGCACGGCTCGACATGCCCCTCGTGTGGCAGGGGATGGGGATTAACGAAAAGGGGATCGACAGCAAGACCGGCAGAATCGTCATCGAGATCGATCCGAAATACTTCCGTCCCGCCGAGGTTGATCTCCTTCTCGGAGACCCGACCAAGGCCAAGAGCAACCTCGGGTGGAAGCCCCGCACCGATTTCGACGGGCTGGTCAACATGATGGTCGACGCGGACCTGAAGCTTGCCGAGCGGGAGATGCGGGCGAATGGGTAACCCCTCCCGACCTCCCCTTAACCCAAGGGGAGGGGCAAATTCAGGGAGGAGCAAATCAAAGCCAGACAAGAGCCTTCACCCCCTCTTGGGTTAAGAGGGGGCCGGGGGGAGTTACGAAGCAGGGGGAAGTTACGAGGTCGTGCGAGTTAGAACAGGGGACAAGGTAGGAGCTTCCCATTCCATTGTAATCGGTCTACAATAAGTTACACTAAGTATAACTTTGTGTAGACCGGAGCAATTATATGCAACCCGTGAAGCAACTGATGCACATTCTGGCGCAGCTGGCAGATGACGAACATTACCTGTTTTCGTTGAGCGATCTGCAGGGGGCCCTGCCGGGCCAAAGCCAGGGAGCATTCAGGGCGCTTGTCAGCCGGGCGGAGAAGGAGGGACTCCTCACGCGCGTCTGCCGGGGGCTTTACCTCTATCCGAGAGTCAACTTTCCACGGGGGCTGATTCTGTACCATGTGGCCGCCAGGCTCCGCGCCAGTGAATTCAATTACATCAGCCTGGAGACGGCATTGAGCGATGCGGGGGTGATCTCGCAGGTCCCCATGAACTGGATTACGCTCATGTCTTCGGGGCGCAGCCATATCGTCAACTGCGGTGATTTTGGCCGCATTGAATTCGTTCACACAAAAAAACGGCCGGAGACCCTGGCCGATCAGCTCGTCTATGATCCGCGCTGTCACCTCTGGCGCGCCTCTGTGGCCCTGGCCATCAGGGATATGAGAGCCACCGGACGCAGTACCGATCTGGTTGACTGGGGGGCAGTCGATGAGCTTGTTTGATCAGCTGGTTTCCCAGGCGATGAAGAATCAGGGGGATCTTGCCCCTTTGCAGGTGGTGGTCGAAAAGGAGCTTCTTCATCACGACATAATCCGGGAAATGAGCAATGCTGGGCTGCTCGCCGGTTTGACCTTTATCGGCGGCACCTGCCTGCGAGCCTGTTATGGCTCAAACCGCTTGAGTGAAGATCTTGATTTTGCCGGCGGAGAGAACTTCAGGCGCGAAACCTTGAACGGCCTGGCCGGTCTTCTCGTGGAGAGGCTGCAGACTAAATATGGCCTGAGTGTGGAGGCGAGTGAACCAACAAGGGACACCAGTGATGTTGACACCTGGAAGCTGAGGGTGATCACCCGTCCGGGCCAGAAGGGGCTCCCTGCGCAAAGGATCAATATCGATATCTGTGCCATCCCGAGTTACGACAGGCGCCCCATGGTCTTGCGGAACTATTATGGAGTCGATATGGGGACTTCCGGCCTGATTGTCCAGGCCCAGAGCAGGGAGGAGATTCTTGCGGACAAGCTCGTTGCCTTTGCGCTCAGGCCGAATCGGCTCAAGAACCGTGATCTGTGGGATATTGGCTGGCTCAGGCAGCAAAATGTCGACCTGCCGCTGAAACTGGTCCCGAAGAAGGTTCTGGACCATCGCCGCGGTACTGAGGAGTTCCTGGACCTGTTGGCCGGACGCAAACGCCAGCTGCGGAACGATCCCCACGTGCACACGGCGTTTATCCATGAGATGAAGCGGTTCCTTCCTGCAAGCATAGTGGCACAGACGGTTGAAAATGAAGCGTTCTGGGAGTATCTCACCGGGGTGATCGAGACGGAGTGTGACAAGGTCATGCGTTCCTTGACCAGTGTGACGGAATCAGTCACGTTCAAGATGTAGAAAGGGGCTTGGGACTAAGGGCTCGGGGCTGGTTTATTAACTCAGGGTCTCTAAAGGGGACAGGCACTGGGACAGGCACCTTTTCATAAGGGGACGGCGGCAAATCAGAGGCAGACAATCACCTTCACCCCCGCTTCTCACCCCCTCTCATCACCCCCTCTTGGGTTAAGAGGGGGCAGGGGGGAGTTACGAAGGTGCAGGGGGGAGTTACGAAGCAGGGGGGGGAGTTACGAAAAGTCGTAACCCCTCCCCCGCCTCCCCTTAACCCAAGGGGAGGGGCTGTTAAATGCTCATGAACACAATGTTCAACGATCCGCTACTGAAGGGATCGCGGCGGGGCGTTGTTAGCTTGTCAACTTGCGCCGCCTAACTCATTGAACTTGTGTTATCTGCTATTTGTTTGACTTTAACTTATAAATGACTTATATAAAACTTATGTTCTCTGTCGAGTGGAAGAATAAGGCGATTAAACAACTGACTAAGATAGGGAGCGTAGACACGCGGAGAGAGATCAAGAACGCAGTCGCTACCTTGGTCGATCTGCCAAATGTCAGGTAAAGAAGCTGACGAATCATAAGTACGGCTTCCGTTTAAGAGTAGGGCGTTACCGGGTTTTTTTTGACGTCGAAGAAGCAGTCAGGATTGTTCACATCGAGGAGGTGAAAAAACGCGATGATCGAACGTACTAAGATACAGACCATATACCAGGGAGGAGTTCCTGCTTTCGTGGTGATTCCGTTCCAGGACTTCGCACGCGAGCACCCCATTGAAGCCGAGCAAATCAAGCCACTCTCCCCGCGCATACCGGAAGGTGATTATATCCCCCATGAAGTCGTTGAGCTGCTTGTTGAGCAAAATATGTCCATCGTCCGTGCTTGGCGAGAATATTTAGGCCTTACCCAGGCAGAGGTGGCTGAAAAGGCCGGTATTACCCAAGCCGCACTCTCTCAGATGGAAGCTGGCGGCAAGCGCCTGCGTAAAGTCACCCGCGAAAAACTGGCGACCGCCATGGGGCTTTCTCCGGGGCAGCTGGATGTGTAAGGATTACCAGAAGGTGACAGATTACCAGAGGGGGACAGGCACCTTTTAACGGATGGGTTGATCTTGTCATTAAAGGGACAGGCGCTATTTCATGAGAACCTCGTAACCCCTCCCAATCTCCCCTTAACCCAAGGGGAGGAGCGAATCAGAGGCAGAGCTTCTCACCCCCTCTTGGGTTAAGAGGGGGCAGGGGGGAGTTACGAAGCCGGAGGGAGTTACGAAAAGTCGTAACCCCTCCCCCGCCTCCCCTTAACCCAAGGGGAGGGGCTGTTAAGTGCAATGTTCAACGATCCGCTACTGAAGGAACGACGGCGAGAGCTGCGGCGCAGTCAGACCGACGCGGAAAAGGCGTTCTGGGCGAAAGTCCGCAGCAGGCAGTTTCACGGCCTGAAGTTTTTCCGCCAGTACAGCGTCGGACCCTACATCCTGGACTTTTACTGCCCGGCCATCAGGTTGGCCGTGGAGTTGGACGGTAGCCAGCACGATTTGCCAGAGAATAGAGAGTACGACGTAGTCCGTACCGAATACCTGAACTCCTGCGGGATAGAGGTGCTGAGATTCTGGAACAGTGATGTAGTGCACGAAATGGACGGAGTCCTCGCGGAGCTGGAGAAGAAGGCGAATGTCTAACCCCTCCCAATCTCCCCTTAACCCAAGGGGAGGAGCGAATCAGAGGCAGAGCTTCTCACCCCCTCTTGGGTTAAGAGGGGGCTGGGGGGAGTTACGAAGGTCAACAAAATGCTCAAGGAACAGCACAGAGTCATCCACAAATTAGCTCTCAGCCTCGACGCGGTCATCATCGGCGCTTCCTTCCTGATCGCCAGTAACTTCGCCTATGTCGAGGAGATCGACGGCATCTACTCCGCCCCCTCGGTGGAGGACTACCTCCCGCTCCTTGTCTTTCTCATCCCCCTCTGGATCATTACCCTGAAGGGGTTCGGCGCCTACGACTCCATGCGCGAGAAAGGCTTCGGGAGGCTGTTCTGGACCATCTTGGAGGCGTCGCTGGTTGCCACCCTGATCTTCACTGCGGCGGCCTTTTACCTGGAGCTCGGCATCCTGACGCGAAAGTTCGTCACCGTCTTCTTCGCGGCGGCGGTGCTCCTGCAGACGGCAGAGAAGTTCCTGGTGCTCCAGTTCCTGCGGAGCGCCCGGCGTCGGGGACTCAACTTCCGGGTGCTGCTGATCGTCGGGTCGGGGCCCCGGGCCCGGGAGTTCTCCGAGGTGATCGACTCCCACCCCGAGTGGGGGCAGAAGATCCTCGGTTTCATCGACGAGGAGGAGATGCGCGGCAGGGCCGTGGGGCAGGGGAGGGTGATCGGCACCTTCGACGAGATGCCCCGCATCCTGGAGGAGAATGTGGTGGACGAGGTGGTCTTCCTTATGCCGCGCAAGTGGCTGTCGCGGCTGGAGGAGTACGTGCGGGTCTGCGAGAAGATCGGGGTGAAGGCGACCATCGCGGTCGATTTTTTCGATACCGCCATCGCCAAGCCGGTGGTGAAGGAGGTGGAGGGGTGGCCGCTCCTCACCTTCGATACGACCCCCCAGGATTTCTTCTCCCTGTCGCTGAAGCGCATCCTTGACGTGGTCGGGGCGGCCGCAGGGCTCATCGTCCTCTCCCCCCTGTTCCTCGTGATCGCGCTGGCGATCAAGCTTGCCTCACCCGGCCCGGTCTTCTTCAGCCAGGTCCGCAGCGGCCTGCGGGGGAGGCCGTTCCGGATCCTCAAGTTCCGGACGATGATCGTGAACGCCGAGGCGAAGCTGAAGGAGCTCCAGGCCCTGAACGAGCTGGAGGGGCCGGTCTTCAAGATCAAGAACGACCCGCGGATCACCTGGATCGGGCGGCTGCTGCGCAAGACGAGCCTCGACGAGCTCCCCCAGTTGATAAACGTGCTGAAGGGGGACATGTCGCTGGTGGGGCCGCGGCCGCCGCTCCCCTCGGAGGTGGAGCGCTACGAGCGGTGGCAGCGCCGCCGCCTCAGCATGCGCCCCGGCATCACCTGCATCCACGAGGTGGTGGCCCACAACAACAAGGATTTCAACGTCTGGATGAAGATGGACCTGGAGTATATCGACAACTGGCACTTCGGCCTCGATCTCAAGCTCATCGCCCGGACCGTGCTGGCGGTGGTGAGGGGGACGGGGTGTTGAGGGAGATGCGTGAGACGTTGGACGTGAGACGTGAGATGTTGGACGTGAGACGTGAGATGTTAGATGTGAGACGTGAGATGTTAGATGTTAGACGTAAGACGCTAGACGATAGACGTAACTTCTCACATCTCCCGTCTCACGGCTCACTTCGACTTGCAAGACGTAACTTCTCACGTCTCACGTCTCACGTCTCACTTCGACTTGCAAGACGTTACTTCTCACATCTCACGTCTCACGTCTCACGTCTCTTGCACGTCTCACTTGTAGCGCTTTTTGTACTCGCCGTCGTCGCTCCCGCCCGGGCCGACTTCCTCGGCGATACCCTGAAGCCCTTTGCCTCGGTGACGGAGATGTACGACAGCAACATCTTCCGGGTGCGGGACCGGGCGCAGTTGCGGGGGCTGATCGGGGAGGAGCGGCTGGGCGACTTCATTACCGTGGCGAGCGTCGGGACCGGGGTCCGGTACCGGCTGAGCCGGCAGGAGCTGGATCTCCTGGTGCGGCGGGATTTCATCCGCTATGCCCATTACTCGGACCAGGACGTGGACCGGGACGAGGCGAACGGCACCGTGACGCTGGCGCTGCTGGATGCGCTGCGGGTCAGGATCGACGGGGCGTACGCGAAGACCCCCGAGGCGCGGACCGACTACCGGAGCGCCGCGGTGAACAGGCGCCGGAACATGGCGGCCGGGATTTCGGCAGGATACGTGATGACCTCGGGGCTCGGCTTCGAGGCGGCGTATCGGCGTCTGACCGTGGATTACTCGCTTCCCCAGTACCGCACGAGCGAGTACTACATCGACCGCTATGCCGGTACGGTCTCGTACCGGATCTCGCCCGAGGCGCGGCTCTACGCCACCTACCAGCGGGACGAGACGGAGTACGACCAGCCCCTCGTCCTCGGCCCGACGGCCGTGAACAACAGCAACAGCGCCGATTCGATCCGGGTGGGACTGGACAAGACCGTGGGCCCCAAGACCTCGCTCTCCTGCTACGTCGGCTACCTCAACCGCCGCCACAAGGCGTCGTCGGCCCGGGACTTCAGCGGCGTGATCGGGAAGGTGGCGGCTTCCTACGCCCTCACCGCGAAGCTCGGGTTCCTCCTGAACTGGGAGCGCCAGCTTTACGAGGAGACCTATGCCGACCGGATCTACAGCGTCACCGACGCCATCGGCGCCGGCTTTGCCTACCAGTTCACCCCGAAGGTGAAGGGGACAGTCTTCGACCGCCTGTCGTGGAAGGATTTCCGGGATGTCCCCGGTTCCGGCGTGGCGCCGCGGAGCGACTTCACCCAGGAGCTGAACGCCGGGGTCGAGTGGGCCCCCTTCACCCGCCTCACCGTCTCGGCCGGCTATCAGTATGCCCGGCGGAGCTCCGACGACCCCTCCTTCGACTATAGCGACCACGTGGCGACGACGGCGGTGGCGTACCGGTTCTAGGGCAACCAGCCTGGTTCCAGACCCGCGGCAATATCGGGGTTGAGAATCTGGTTGCGCCACAACAAAGCACGATCGATCGTTGTCAATTCTGCCTCCTCGGAGACCCGGTCCCAATTGTCCGCAATGCAGGCGATCTGCTCCCTGATAATTCGCTCAGCTTCATCAGACGGTAACAGAAAGTGCGACGCGGCCTCAATGCAGTTGGCGATCCGGCTGAGGAGCTTCTCTCATCCGCAAATCTGATTTTGCCTCGATCCTTCCACGGAAATACCGGTGCTGGTCGTCGACAAGCGTTTCGCTAGCGAGAACCAATGGGCACGATTTGGGCACAGAATGGGCACAGGCTTGACTAATTTATGCGGAAATCGTTAGACAAGCGTTGATTTTAGGGGTAGGTGACGTGTGGTAAATCAAAAAGAAAAACCGGCCAAGTTTTTTGACTTGGCCGGTCGTGTTATCTGGTGGGCGATGTAGGGTTCGAACCTACGACCCCTGCCGTGTGAAGGCAGTGCTCTCCCGCTGAGCTAATCGCCCGCAATGTGGAGACTCTAAATATCAAAAGAGGCTGGTTGTGTCAAGCATTCATTTGTGCGGGGCGGACGACGGGACAGGGAGTATTTAATGGCAATAAACAACGTTATAAATCCATGAATACGGCTTGACAGCCTGTCGGATCAGTTGTTATAGTCCCGGCACAATTTTTACCGAGGCTAAAACGAGAGCCGGTTTGGCAACCGGATCAAAGAGCTGTTCGTTCCGGGTTGTTCCGGGTATCATTTACGGTGTGCTGCCATTTCGTTGGGAACGGCAGGGTTGCGGGGAGACGAGATGAAGCTCGATCAGGGACTCATCCAGGTGTACACGGGGAACGGGAAGGGGAAGACCACCGCGGCCCTGGGTCTTGCCTTCCGGGCGGTGGGGCGCGGCCTCAAGGCCGTCATGATCCAGTTCATGAAGGGTGGCGGCCCTTACGGGGAACACGCCGCAGCGGCCCGCCTCGCGCCCGATCTGACGATTATCCAGACCGGCCGCCCCGGCTGGGTCAACCGGGAGAATCCCGACCCCGAGGATGTCCGGCTTGCGCGTGCCGCCCTCGAAACGGCCCGCGAGGCGATGTCGAGCGGCAGCTACGACCTCGTCATCCTTGACGAGGTGAACGGAGCGGTTTCGTTCGGCCTGTTGACCGTCGAGGAGGTCCTGGAGTTCATGGCCGTCAAGCCTGTGCAGGTTGAGCTGGTCCTTACCGGACGCAACGTGGACGAGCGGGTGATCGCTGCGGCGGACCTGGTGACCGAAATGCGCGAAATCAAGCACTATTACCGGGCCGGGGTGCCGGCGCGGGTGGGTATAGAGAAGTGAACACGAGCCAAGGAGAGTGCCATGACTGAAAGAACGCTGCGTATTCTCGTCGGGAAGCCGGGCCTCGACGGCCACGACCGTGGGGCCAAGATCATCGCCCGCGCCTTCCGCGACGCCGGTTTCGAGGTTGTCTACACGGGGCTCCACCAGACCCCCGAGCAGATCGTTTCGGCGGCCATTCAGGAGGATGTGGATGCGGTGGGGCTTTCGATCCTTTCCGGCGCCCATAATTCGCTCCTGCCGAGGGTCTGCGAGCTCCTCAGGGAGAAGTCGGCCGATGACATCGTCGTGTTCGGCGGCGGCGTGATTCCCGAGGACGATATCCCCGGTCTCAAGGCCGCCGGCATCAAGGAGGTTTTCACGCCCGGCACTTCCACCGAGCATATCGTCGGGTGGATCCGCGAGCATGTGACGCCGAGGGGGTAGCGGGGTGCGGGCAGAAAGCGCTGCAGAACGATGGGTCAGTCGTGGAGCGGCTGCTAACGTCCACCTGTATTGAAGGAACCGAGCATGTCTTTGGCAGACAGAATTCTTGACGGCGATATCCGTGCCGCCGCACGCCTCATGAGGGATCTCGACGACGGTTTTCGGAGCGCCGCCGACGAGATGAAAAAGCTCTACCCCCTGACGGGGAGGGCTTTCATTCTCGGGATCACCGGGCCTCCGGGGGCCGGAAAGTCGACCCTCGTGGACCAGCTCACCGCCGCGTATCGGCATCGGGGAAAGCGTGTGGGGGTGGTGGCGATCGATCCGACCAGCCCCTTTACCGGCGGGGCGATCCTGGGGGACCGGATCAGGATGAACCGCCATGCCGACGATCCGGGGGTGTTCATCAGGAGCCTCGCCACCCGCGGTCACATGGGGGGGCTATCCCGCTCCACCGGCGACGTGGTTAACGTCATGGACGCCATGGGGATGGATGTCGTGATCATCGAGACGGTGGGGGTGGGGCAGGACGAAATCGACATCGTCCGGATGGCCCACACGACGGTGGTGGTGTCGGTGCCGGGGCTGGGCGACGATATCCAGGCGATCAAGGCGGGTGTTCTGGAGATCGGCGATCTTTTCGTGGTGAACAAGGCCGACCGGGACGGGGCGGACCGGACCGCGCGGGAGCTTGCCGTCATGCTGGAGATGAAGCAGACCAAACCGGACGACTGGCAGCCGAAGGTGCTGCTGACCGAGGCGAGTCGCAACCGCGGCATCGAGGAGTTGGTGGTGGAGATCGAGAAGCACCGCCGGCATCTCGTCGACTCGGGGGCGCTGGAGCGGATCTGCGAGGAGCGGAGCGTGCGGCACTTCATGGATCTGCTCAAGGAAAGGCTGTTTGCCGAGGTCTATGGCCACATCCGGGTGAACGGGCAGTTCAGGGAGGTCGTCGAGGAGATGAGGTCGCGCCGGACCGATCCCTACAGCGCCGTGGAGCGGATCATCGCCGAACGGTTCGGGGAAGCGCGAACTTCCGCCTCTTGACCGGGGCGGGCAAAAGTGCTACGGTGCGGGCATGTTTTTCAATGGGGCTTTCGCCCCATTCTTTTTTTGCCACAGGACGGAAACCCATGATCCGCAGTCTGGCCCCTTTTCTTTCCCTCGTCGTTTTTTCCGCCATCGTTGTCCATGAGCCGGCCTCCATCTCGGTGCCGGGAGCCTCTCCCGCCGACAGGGCCAGGGAAGACCTCACCCGCATCGACTATCCGAGCCAGCGCAGCGTCAAATGGACCGTCCACTTCATCAGGCCCAACGAAACCCTTGAATCGCTCTTCGGGCCCGACTGGGTGACGGTGGCCCGCTTTAACCGGATCGACCGGCGGCACACCTATCCCGGCATGACTTTGAAGGTGCCGGAGGATCTGGCGGCGGCCCGCGAGTACACGCCGCTTCCCCGGGAATACGAGCCCGCGAAGCACTATGAGAAGTACATCCTCATCAGCCTGACCGAACAGTGGATCGGGGCATATGAAAACGGGAAACTCCGGTTTTCCATGCCCGCGGCCACCGGCGCCGTGGGGCACGAAACCCCCACCGGCATCTTCCAGATTGATGCCCGCCACCGCACCCACACGTCGTCACTCTACAAGACCGAAGACCAGACCGCCCAGTACCCGATGGACTTCGCGATGCGCTTCCACGTGGGGGCGGACAATGTCGCCTACTGGATGCACGCGCGGGACCTGCCGGGGCGCCCCGCCTCCCACGGGTGCGTCGGGCTCTTCGACGAGGCGATGCAGGAGCGGATGTACGGCATCCCGGAGAAACCGGTGCTGCAGGACGCGAAAAAGCTCTACGACTGGGCCGTGGGGGAGGACGAATACGAGGACGACACCGGTGAGCTGGAACTGCTCGAAGACGGACCGGTGGTGGAGGTGACCGGCTCCAACCCGGTATATCTCGCCGAGCCGCTCAAGCCCCTCGTCGCATCCCGCTAGCGGCGAAAATCCCGCTCGCACTTTACTTTTGCCGCTGTTGCGGCACACTCTTTTCCCATGGATGTCATCACTACCCACGTGAACGCCGACTTCGACTGCCTCGGTGCGATGGTTGCGGCGAAGCGGCTCTACCCCGATGCCCTCATGGTCTTTTCCGGTTCCCAGGAGAAGAGCATGCGGGATTTCTTCCTAAAGTCCCCCGGTTACGTTCCCTCCCTCACCCGGCTGAAGGAGCTGGATTTCGAGCAGATCTCCCGCCTCATCCTTGTCGACTGCCAGCACTCGTCCCGCATCGGGCGCTTTGCCGAGGTGCTGGGCCGCCCCGGCGTCGAGGTCCATATCTACGACCACCACCCGGGCGCCTCGGGGGACATCAGGCCGAGCGGGGGCGAGATCCGCGACTGCGGCTCCTCCACCTCCATCCTGGCGCTGATCCTGAAGGAGAAGGGGGTGGAAGTGACACCGGTCGAAGCGACGCTCATGATGCTCGGCATCTACGAGGATACCGGCAACCTCACCTTCCCCTCCACGACGACCGATGACTACGCCGCCGCGGCCTGGCTCCTGGGGCAGGGGGCGAACCTGAACATTGTTGCCGATTTCGTCACCCAGGAACTGACCGCCGAGCAGGTCTCGCTCCTCAACGACCTGATCAAGTCGCTGCGGACCGTCAGCGTGAACGGCGTAGATGTTGCCATTGCCCACGCCTCTCTCGACTACTACGTGGGCGACATTGCCGTGCTGGCCCATATGATGCGCGACATGGAGAACCTGGAGGCGCTCTTTGTGGTGGTGGGAATGGGGGAGCGGGTCTACATCGTGGCCCGCAGCCGCATCCCCGAGGTGGATGTGGGGGCGATCCTGCGGGAGTTCGGCGGGGGCGGCCATGCCACCGCGGCAGCGGCGACGGTGCGGGGGGAGACCGTGATCCAGGTGCTGGGGCGCCTGAACCGGCTTCTCCCGGAACGGGTGAACCCCAAGCGCATCGCCGCCGATCTGATGTCGTCCCCGGTGATGACCATGCCGGTCGGCACCACGCTGGCCGAGGCGCGGGAATACCTGACCCGCTACAACGTGAACGCCATGCCGGTCATGGAGGGCGAACGGATGGTGGGGATCATCTCCCGCCGGATCGTGGAAAAGGCCCTCTACCACGGCCTGGGCGATCTGCCGGTGAGCGAATACATGCATACGGAGTATCTGCGCGCCGAGCCTTCCACGCCGATCGCAGCGCTGCAGGAATACATCGTCGTGCAGCACCGGCGGCTCGTCCCGGTCTTCGAGAAGGAGCGGCTCGTCGGCGTCATTACCCGGACCGATCTGCTGCGCTACATGTATGCCGGGGTGCAGCGGAGCGCCGAGGCGGTCTATGACCTGGCCCGGGAGAATCCGCCTGTGCGGCGGCGCGAGGTGCTGCACCTGATGAACAAGGGGCTGCCGGCACGGGTGATTTCTTTGCTCCGGGATCTCGGGAGGGTGGGGGACGAGCTGGAGCTCCCCCTCTATGCCGTCGGCGGCTTCGTGCGGGATCTCCTTCTCGGCAACAAAAACTACGATATCGACGTGTCGGTGGAGGGGGACGGGATCCTCTTCGCCGAGGCCTTCGCCTCCCGCATGGGCTGCCGGGTGAAGAGCCACGACAAATTCGGCACCGCCGTCATCGTCCTCCCCGACGGGTTCAAGGTGGATGTGGCGAGCACGAGGCTCGAGTATTACGCCACCCCGGGCGCCCTTCCGACGGTGGAGCGCTCCTCGCTCAAGATGGACCTCTACCGGCGGGACTTCACCATCAACACCCTCGCCATCCGGCTGAACGGCGCCGATTTCGGGCTGCTTCTCGACTACTTCGGCGCCTACCGCGACCTCCAGGAGAAGTCGATCCGGGTCCTCCACAACCTCTCCTTTGTCGAGGACCCGACGCGCGTCTTTCGGGCGGTCCGCTTCGAGCAGCGCCTCGGCTTCCAGATCTCCCGTCACACCGAAAACCTCGTCAAGAATGCCGTCAAGATGGGGTTTCTGGAGAAACTCGGCGGAAAGAGGCTGCTGAATGAACTGGTGGCAATCCTGAGGGAACGGGAGCCGGTCCGGGCGATCATCCGGATGTCGGGGCTGGGGCTCCTGAGGTTCATCCACCCCGATATCGCCCTCAGGGAAGATAACCTGCGGGTCCTGGACGAGGTGAAGAAGGTGATCAGCTGGTTCGATCTTCTCTATCTCGGCGAGACGATCGAGACCTGGGTGGTCTACTTGCTGGCACTCACCTCCTCCCTTTCCGGCGGCTCCTTCCGGGGAACCTGCACGCGGCTCTCGGTCTCGGAGCGCTACCGCGAGCGGCTCATCGAGATGCGCGACCAGGGCGAGCAGGTGCTGGAGCTGATGGAGCGGAAGGTGGCGCGGGGGGAGGAGGTGCGGCGCAGCGACATCTTCTTCTGGCTCCGGGGCCTGACGACCGAGGTTCTCCTCTACATCATGGCGAAAACGGGCCGGGAGGTGGTGCGGAAGTTCGTTTCCCTCTACGTGACCCACCTGCGTGGCGTGACCACCGCCATTACGGGGGACGACCTGAGGGAGCTGGGGCTCCCTTCCGGACCCCGCTATCGGGAGATCCTCGACCTCGTCCTTACGGCCCGGCTGAACGGTGAAGCGGCAACCCGCGACGACGAGCTTCGGATTGCCGCCAGCGCAATGGCGGCTGTGTAGCAATAATGCAAATTCCGCTGCGTTGCCTGCCAATGTGCCGGAATACCGTGCGAAAAAGGTGGCGGTGCTCTCCGGCTGCCGGGCTACCGTCTCGAAAATCTGTTGCGCGATTGCAACGTCCGTTCTCCCGGCAGCCGGGTCTCCGTGGGGGAGGCTCCCGCTTATGCCCGTGATTTCCGCCTCTTGTGCGGATATCTCCCTGGTGCCGGCAGTTGGCCCGTTCATTGCTAAAGATTGGAGAATCGAGTGAAATTGACATGTAAGGGGTACCCGATGGCACACACCGTTCGCACCGTTATCTTTTCCGCTCTGATCGCCCTGATGCTGGCGGCCACCTCCGTTCCCTGCCACGCCGACGAGGGAGGGTTCGAAACCGTCTTCAGAAATGCCCTCTACGGCGGTCTGGCGGGGGCGCTGGTGGGTGGGGCCTTGCTGGCGTTCACCCACCGGCCGGCCGATCACCTCGACTACGTCGGTTACGGGGCGGCAGGGGGGATCCTGGCCGGTGCCGTTTACGGTACCGCGAAGGCGGCAACGGCGCTGGCAGAGGTGGAGAACGGCAAGGTGAGACTGGCGGTGCCGTCCGTCATCCCGGATTACGTCCCGGCCCGCGGACACGGCGAAGGTGGGGTGATCGTTTCGGCCCAGGTGCTGCGCGGCAAATTCTGAAGAAGATATAAGTGAAGAAAACAACAAAGGGGATGACGCAGTTGCGCTCATCCCCTTTTTTTCGGCTATGCGGAAGGGTGCCCGGTGACGGTCTCGATCGCTTCCCCGATCCCGTCCATCAGGAGTTTCAACTCCTCCAGGGTGCAGGAGAGGGGGGGGAAGACGACGATGACGTTGCCGAGGGGGCGGAGGAAGAGCCCGCGGCGCAGCGCCTCGCGGCAGACCCGCACGCCGACCCGCTCCTCCCACGGGGAAGGCTCTTTGGTCCCCTTGTTCCGGACCAGTTCGATACCGGCCACCATGCCGCACTGGCGCACGTTCCCCACGAAGGGGTGCTGAGCCACTGCTTGAAGTCTGGCCGACAAGTAGTCGATTTTGGGCGGCAATCCTTCCAGCAGCCGGTCACTCTCGAAGAGATCGAGGCTCGCCAGGGCGGCGGCGCAGGCGAGCGGGTTTCCGGTAAACGTGTGGCCGTGGAAGAAGGTCTTCATCTCCCGGTATTCGCCGAGGAAGGCGTCGTAAACCTCCCGGGTGGCAAGGGTGGCTGCCAGCGGCAGGTAGCCAGCCGTGATCCCCTTGGAGAGGGCCATGATGTCGGGGGTCACCCCCTCGCGCCCGCAGGCGAACATGGTGCCGGTCCGGCCGAATCCCACCGCCACCTCGTCGGCGATCATCAGGATGTCGTGACGGTCGCAGAGCGCGCGCACCGCACGCACAAACCCTTCCGGCTGGACGATCATGCCGCCGGCTCCCTGGACCAGTGGCTCGATGACGAGCCCGGCCACCTCGCCGGCGTGGGCGGCCATGAGCCGCTCCAGCTCCTGCAGGCAGCGCCGGCCGCAGCTTGCCGGCTCCGAACTCCCGAATGGGCACCGGTAGCAGTAAGGTGCCGGCGCCTGGATGGTCGGGAAGAGGAGAGGGCGGAACACCCCGTGGAAGAGGTCGATGCCGCCGACGCTCACGGCACCGATGGTGTCGCCATGGTAGGCGTTGGTGAAGGAGATGAATTTCGTCTTTTCGGGGCGTCCCCTGTGCTGCCAGTACTGGAAGGCCATCTTGACCCCGATCTCCACCGCGGTGGAGCCGTTGTCGGAGTAGAAGACCTTGCAGAGCCCCGGCGGGGCGATGTCGACAAGCCGTTTCGCCAGGATGGCGGCCTTGTCGTTGGCAAGACCGAGCAGGGTCGAGTGCTCGATGAGATCGACCTGATTCTTGATCGCCTCGTTGATCTCCCGTCTGCAGTGGCCGTGGACGTTGGTCCAGATGGCGGCGACCCCGTCCAGGTAGCGGTTGCCGTCTGAGTCGATGAGGTACGCCCCCTCGCCGCGCACGATTACCACCGGCTCGTCCCGTTCCCACTCCTTCATCTGGGTGAAGGGGTGCCAGACGTAGTTCCGGTCGTACTCCCGGAGGGTTTTCGTATCAAGGCTGTTCAAGGCCGATCTCCCGGAGAAGGATTTTCGTGGTCGGTTCTCCCGCAAGACGCACGGCGAGCTGCTCCACCATCTCCCGGTCCGTCCCTTCCGGAAGGCGGGGGAAGACGCCGAGGAGCGGCGCCCCGGAGAGCGAATCGATCAGGTGGGGCGCATATTCTTCCGCCATGTCGGGAGGGTCGGGGTAGGAGTTGACGATCACCCCGCGCACGTCAATCCCAAGCTGCTTCGCCGCGAAGCAGGTGAGGACGGTATGGTTGATGGTTCCCAGGTTCGGCCGCGCCACGACCAGCAGGGGGAGTTTCAGTGCCGTGACGAGGTCGGCGACCAGCATCCCGCCGCTAAGCGGCACCATCAGGCCGCCTGCCCCTTCGACGATGACGAAGTCGTGCCGTTGTGCAAGCCGTTCGTAGGCTTCCCTGATCCGGGTGAAGTCGATTTTCACCCCTTCGCGCGCTGCCGCCACTGACGGGGCGATGGGGGTGCGGAGGCGATAGGGGGCGCAGTCGTCGTCGAGGGAGCCCCCCGCGGCCCAGGCGAGGAGTTCCGCGTCTTCGGAGACAAGCGCTCCGTCGCGCTCGATGCAGCCGCTTGTCACCGGCTTCATTACCCCCACGTTGACGCCGCGTCTGTGGAGCAGGCGTGCCAGGGCCGCCGAGACCACACTCTTGCCGACACCGGTGTCGGTACCCGTAATAAAGATGGCCCCGCTATTCACAGCATCCCTCCACGGCCAGTTCCAGGTCTTTGAGCATCTGCCAGTCCTGTTCGGCCGGCCTGCCGGTGGTGGTGAGGTAGTTGCCGATCATGGTCCCGTCGGCGCCGGCCAGGAATATCCACGACTGGAGATCGCGGAGATTGCGCTCGCGGCCGCCGCAGACGGCAATTCTCTTGTCGGGGAGGATGAAGCGGTACAGGGCAATGGTCTGGAGGCATTCGAGGGGGGTGATGTTGGCGGCGCCGGCTAGACGCGTCCCTTCGATCGGGTTGAGGAAGTTGAGGGGGACCGAGTTTACGTCCAGTTCCCGGAGGGTCAGTGCCATCTCGATCCGCTGGTCGACCGACTCTCCAAGGCCGAAGATGCCTCCGCAGCAAACCTTGAGCCCCGCGCGGCGCGCCACGCGGACCGTCTCGACATCTTCCTCGTAGTCGTGGGTGGTACAGACATTGGGGAAAAAGCTTCGGGCCGTTTCGAGGTTGTGGTGATAGGTTTCAACCCCGGCTTCCCTAAGTGCGACGGCGGTCGGGAAATCGATGATGCCGAGGGAGCAGGAGGGGGCGATTTTCGTCTCCTCCCTGATTCGGCGAACGGCCCGGCAGATACGGTCGAGCTCTTCGCCCTTGTTGATGCCGGTGCCGCTCGTGATGATGCCGAAGCAGCGGGAGCCGTTCTTCTCGGCCTCCCGGGCATTGACGACGATTTTTTCTTCGTCCACGAGCGGGTAGACCGGGGTGTTGGTGGCGTGATGCGCCGACTGGGCGCAGAAGGCGCAGTTCTCGGGACAGCGCCCCGATTTTGCGTTGATGATCGAACAGAGATGGACGGCGGAGCCGAGGAAATGGCTCTTTATCCTGCTTGCGGCGGCAAAGAGCGTGAACAGGTCGTTACCCGATGCGCCTGCCAGCGCCCGCGCATCCGACTCCTGCACCGGTTTCCCCGCAACGGCGTTCTCGGCGATCGAATCGATGAAATGCCTCATAACTTACCTCCCGCGGCTTGGTCTATCACGGAAGATGGCCGGTTGTCAACCAGGCCCGGCTGCATGGTTAACGACCGGGGCGCAAAAATCGATACGGGTGGTCAGCAAGGATTGAAGATTTGCGGCTTTTCAGGATGAAAAAAATACTTGCAATCGCCGGGGGTTCGTGTTAAACAGCTAGTACAAGTTAATGTTCACTCAAAAGTGAGCTCCTGAGCTCACTTTTTTTGTTTCTGAGGTTTTGTTCCCTATGGCGCATCAGGATGTGGCAACCAGGGTTGCGGGTATTGTCGAGGGGATTGTGGCGCCCCTCGGGATGGAGCTCGTCGATGTCGAGTACAAGCGGGAAGGGCGCCAGATGGTGCTGCGGCTTTTCCTCGACAAGGAAGGTGGGATTACCCTGGACGATTGTTCGGAAGTTAGCCGTGAGCTCTCCGAAATACTCGATGTGGAAGATTTTATCGGTGACCGTTATACGCTTGAGGTCTCGTCGCCAGGGCTTAATCGTCCCCTCAGGAAAGAATCCGATTACGACCGTTTCCGGGGGCGCCTGGTGAAGATCAGGACCTTCGAGCTCCTGGCGGACGAGGCGGGGAACCGGCGCAAGACCTTTCTCGGCGATCTCGAAGGCCTCCATGACGGTGTCGTCGTCATTCGCCTGCGTGAAGGACAGATGGCCCGCATTCCGCTTGAAAAAATCGCCAAGGCGAATCTGGAATTCGAACTTTAGGAATCAATCGTAACCATAGACTTTTTAAGGAGAATCCGAAGTGGAAACGACCTTCAACCTCAAGCACATCATCGACCAGATCGTGAAGGAAAAGGGCATTGACCGCCAGATCGTCGTCGAGGCCCTGGAGCAGGCGGTTCTTACCGCCGCCAACAAGAAGTTTCGGAACACGCGCGACCTGGAGGCGCACTACAACTCCGAGATCGGCGAGGTCGAACTCTTCGAATTCGTCACGGTGGTGGATGAGGTGCAGGACTCCTACAAGGAGATCGATCTTGAGGAGGCGAAGGAGATCGATCCCGATGTCGAAGTCGGCGATTCGCTCGGAATGAAGCTCGATGCGAGCGGTTTCACCCGGATCGCCGCCCAGACCGCCAAGCAGGTGATCATCCAGAAGGTCCGCGAGGCCGAGCGGGAAACGATTTTCAACGAGTTCAAGGATCGAATCGGGGAGCTCGTCAACGGGGTTGTCCGCCGCTTCGAGCGGGGAGACCTGATCATCGACCTCGGCCGGGCTGAAGCATTTCTTCCCCAGAAGGAGCAGGCCGCCCGCGAGGTGTACCGTCAGGGGGACCGCGTCAAGGCCCTTATCACCGATATCCGGATGACGCCGAAGGGACCGCAGATCCTCATGTCGCGGACCCATCCAAATGTTCTCGCCAAGCTGTTCGAAGCAGAGGTGCCCGAAATAGCCGAAGGGATTGTGGAGGTCAAGTCGGTGGTCCGCGAGCCCGGGAGCCGCTCCAAGATCGCCGTCTACTCCCATGATTCGGACGTGGATCCGGTCGGCGCCTGCGTAGGCATGCGCGGCTCCCGGGTTCAGAATGTCGTTTCCGAGCTTCGCGGCGAGAAAATCGACATCATCCCCTGGTCCGAGGATCCGGCCCGTTTCGCCTGCAATGCCCTGCAGCCTGCCGTAGTCTCCAAGGTGTACATAGACGAAGAGAATCGCGCCATGGAGATAATCGTCTCCGACGACCAGCTCTCCCTCGCCATTGGCAAGCGCGGACAGAACGTACGGCTTGCCGCGCGCCTCACCGGGTGGCGGATCGATATCAAGAGCGAGACCCGCGCCGCGGAGGCGGAGCTGCTTGAGTTCTCATCGTACGATGGGACCGCGGAAGAGGCCGCTGAAGCGGAGACCTCCGAAGGTCCCGTGGCAGAGCCCGGCGAGGTGCCGGTCGAGCAGGTCGAAGAGTAGAGATGCCGCGAACCGCACCCCAGAGGACATGCCTCGGCTGTCGTGAAACGCGCGACAAAGGGGAACTTCTCCGATTCGTCCTCTCGCCCGAGGGCATCCTGGTGCCGGACGTCATGGCAAAGCTCCCCGGCAGGGGCGCATACACCTGTTTTCGCCGCTCATGCGTTACGAAGGCTGTCGAGCGCAGGCAGTTCTCCCGAGCCTTCAAAAGCGAGGTGGCGGTGCCGCCCGCTGGGGAAATCGCGACGCAGATAGCCTCTCTCCTCAGGGAGCGTGTCGCCTCCTATCTCGCGCTTGCAAACAAGGCGGGGAAGATCATCTCCGGAAGCGACATGGTCATGGAGCGGCTCCGCAGGGGTGGCGGACTGGGCCTTGTGCTGCTGGCTTCCGATATCTCCGGCGATATCGGCGAGAAGGTTTCGTATCTTGCGGAACGCGGCGGTGTCCCCTGTCTGCGCATGCTCGATAAGGACCGTTTCGGCGAGCTTCTCGGCAAGGGGCTGAGGAGCGTAGTGGCAGTGATCGAGAGCGGTTTTGTCCAATCCATACTGAACGAAGTGAAACGATACGGTAATTTCCTTGATGGGGGTGCGGTGGATGAGCAAGATCCACGTATATGAACTGGCCAAGCAGTTGGGAATCGAGAATAAAGAGCTTATTGCCAGACTCAAGAGTCATGGCATAGAGGTGAAAAGTCACATGTCGGTTCTTGAGGACGACGATGTAAAGAAGGTGACCGCTCCTGCGCCCCCCAAGGCGGTTTCCGCCAAGGAGCAGGAAGAGGTCCGCGTAACGACAACGGTTATCCGTCGTCGTCCGAAAGTGGCGGAAGCCCAGCCGGAAGAGCCGGCTCCTGAGCCGCTGGCGGCGGTTGCCGTGCCGGTTGAGGTGACTGTCCCCCCCACGGCGCCTCCAAAGGCAGTTGAGCCGGCACCTGAGGCTCCGCCGGCAGAGGAAGCACCAGTTCCCTCGGCTGAAGCACCCCCTGCACCGGTGGAAGCGCCTGCAGAAGCGCCGACTGCAACCCGTGCCAGGATTCTGGGCCGGGTGGAGCTTCCCGGCATTACCACCAAGCCCGCCGCTCGGCCTTCAGAGAAGCGGGAGGTCGTAATTCCTCCGCAGCGCAAGAAGGAAGAGCGCCCCATCACTCCGTCCCCTACAGAGCGGCCGGCACCACCACCGTCGGCTGAGCTGAAGAAAGGTGTTCGCAAGAAGGAGTTTGCCGAAGTTCCCGTGGAACCGGATCGTGGGGCAAAGAAGGGAGGGGCGCCCGCCAAGAAGAAAGAGGTGTTCAAGAAGGCGGAGATGCTTGAGCGCCGGGAGCGCGTGTTCGAGCCGGGACCCAAGGCGGGCAAGGGGAAGCGGCGTGAAAAGGAGCAGGTGAGTGTCGGCAGGAAAACCGAGATTACGGTTCCGAAAGCCATCAAGCGAATCATCAAGATTTCCGAGTCCATCACCGTCGGCGAACTCGCCAAGAGGATGGGGGTCAAGGCGACCGATCTGATCCGGGTCCTCATGAAAATGGGGATGATGGTGACCATCAACCACCCGCTCGATGTGGACACCGCCACGCTGGTTGCCGGCGATTTCGGCTACGAGATCGAAAACGTCGCCATCGACGTGGACGAAATGCTGGAGGCGGTCCCTGATGCTCCGGAGAGCCTGGTGAAGCGTCCGCCGGTGGTTACCATCATGGGACACGTTGACCACGGCAAGACCTCGCTCCTCGACGCAATACGGGAAGCGAACGTCATTGCCGGGGAAGCAGGCGGCATTACCCAGCATATCGGTGCCTACGACGTCGAGCTGAACGGCCGCAAGATAACCTTCCTCGACACGCCGGGCCACGAGGCGTTCACCGCCATGCGTGCCCGTGGCGCCAAGGTCACCGATATCGTTATCCTTGTGGTCGCCGCCGATGACGGGGTCATGCCCCAGACCCGCGAAGCGGTGAACCATTCGAAGGCTGCCGGAGTGCCGATCATCGTCGCAATCAACAAGATCGACAAACCTGAAGCAAAGCCGGAGCGGGTCAAACAGGAGCTCATGGAGCTCGGCCTCGTTTCCGAGGAGTGGGGCGGCGAAACCATTTTTGTCGAGGTTTCGGCCAAGAAACGGATCAACCTTCCCGAACTCTTGGAGATGGTACTGCTGCAGGCCGACGTCATGGATCTCAAGGCCAATCCCAACAAGGAGTCCCGCGGCACCATCGTCGAGGCCAAGCTGGATCGCGGTCGCGGTCCGGTGGCGACGGTTCTCGTTCAGGAGGGTACTCTCAAGACCGGCGACTTCTTTGTGGCCGGTGTGCACTATGGACGCGTCCGGGCCATGCAGAACGACCGGGGAGAGAAGGTTCTGATGGCGGGGCCGTCGATGCCGGTGGAAGTCATCGGCTTTACCGGGGTTCCCGATGCCGGCGATGTCTTCATCGGGATGAACGACGAGAAGCGTGCAAAGGAGATAGCATCCTACCGCCAGCAGAAGCTGAGGGAGACCGAGCTCGCCAAGCACAGCAAGATGTCGCTGGAGCAGCTTTACGACAAGATCCAGAAGGGAGAGGTCAAGGACCTCAACGTTATTGTCAAGGCAGACGTTCAGGGGTCGGTGGAAGCGGTTGCCGAGTCGCTTCGCAAGCTCTCAACCGATGCCGTACGGCTCAACGTCATCCACTCCTCCGTCGGGGCGATCACCGAAACCGACGTCAACCTCGCCACCGCATCCAGCGCAATTATCCTCGGCTTCAACGTCCGTCCGGAGCCGAAGGCCTCGGCCCTGGCAGAGAAGGAAGGGGTCGACGTTCGCCTCTATAACATCATCTACGATGCGGTTGAGGATATCAAAAAGGCGATGGAGGGGCTTCTGGAACCGACCCTTCGCGAAAAACATCTGGGCCGCGCCGAGGTCCGCGAAGTCTTCTCCGTTCCCAAGGTTGGCAACGTGGCCGGCTGCTACGTACAGGATGGCGTCATGAGGCGCAATGCCCAGGTTCGGCTGCTGCGCGACAACATCGTGATTTACGAAGGGAAGATGTCCAGCCTGCGTCGCTTCAAGGAGGATGTGAAGGAAGTGGCCACCGGTTATGAGTGTGGTATCGGCCTTGAGAATTACAACGATATCAAGGTCGGTGACATCATCGAGGACTTCGAAATCGAAAAGGTGGCAGCGACGCTGTAGCACGGAAAGATTGGAAAGCATCGAGCGTCGGGTTCAGCCCGGGCAGATGGCACAGGTTTATATATGCATAAACGTTCTGACAAGGTGGCCGAGGCAATTCACGAGCTTGTCTCCGCTCTGCTCATCAAGGGGCTCAAAGATCCCCGCGTCGGTTTCGTGACCATTACCGCAGTCAAGGTCACCGACGACCTTCATCTGGCAACCATTTATTACACGGTCATCGGAACCGACGAAGAGAAAAAGGCGACGCGTCACGGCCTCACCAGTGCGGTCGGTTTCATCCGCAAGGAGATCGGAAAGTCGCTCCGGATGAAATACGTCCCGGACGTCGTCTTCAAATACGATGAGTCAATCGAGTACGGCAGCCGCATCGACAAGCTTCTCAAGGAAATCGGCCCGTCGGAAGGTGAGCATGATTGAAAGCATAATCGAGGAGATCCGTGCCAACAGAAGCTTTCTCGTAACTACCCATGAGAATCCGGACGGAGACGCAGTCGGTTCGTCTCTGGCGTTGGCCGCATATCTGAGACGACTCGGCAAAGACGTCACGATTCATTTATGCGATCCCGTTCCCGATCTGTATGCATTCCTTCCGCTTGCCGACACGGTGGTCCGGAATCTCCCCAACCGCGACTTCGACGTCTGCTTTGTTCTCGATGTCGGCGAATTCAGCCGGGCAGGGCGGCAGGTGACGGAATGCAAGAGGATCGGTTCGTTCATTAATATCGACCACCATCTCACCCGTGACAATTTTGGTGCTATCAATTACATCGATCCGTCTGCGGCTGCCACCGGCGTGCTCGTCTATCGCATCATCAAGGCAGCAGGTGACAGCATAGATTACGAGATCGCCATTTCGCTTTATACCGCCATCATTACCGATACCGGCTCCTTCCGTTATTCCAATGCCAATCCCGAGGCCTTTGCCATCTCTGGCGAGCTTGTAGCAACCGGGATCAACACGTGGTCGATAGCGGAAAAGCTTTACGAGAGCCAGCCGCGCGAGCGGTTGGAGCTCCTCGCCCTTGCGCTCTCAACCCTCACCATATCGGAACGCGGCGACTTCGCATCAATCACGGTTACGCTCGACATGTACCGGCAGACCGGGGCCTGTGCAGAACTGACCGACGGTTTTGTCAACTACCCCCGCTCCATTCGCGGGGTCGAGGTGTCGGTCTTTTTCCGCGAAATCAACTCGGGGCTGTTCAAGGTCGGTTTCCGCTCCAAGGGGAAAGTGGATGTCTCAAGCCTGGCAGCCACCTTCGGGGGGGGCGGGCACCACAACGCTGCCGGCTGCACGGTTGCCGGCACGCTCGACGAAGTACGGCGCAAGGTTTTCGCCCACCTGGAGCGGGCCCTCTGATCGATGGACGGTTTCATAGTCCTGGATAAACCTGTCGGGATGACCTCCCACGATGTGGTTTCGGTTGTTCGCCGCACCCTGCGTCTGAAGAAAGTCGGGCATACGGGCACCCTCGATCCCTTTGCCACCGGTGTTCTGCCAGTTGCTCTCGGGGAAGGGACCAAGGCGATCCCTTTCCTCGATGAGGGAATCAAGGAATACCAGGCAACCATGGTGCTCGGTGCCGCCACCGACACCCAGGACTGCACCGGCACGGTAATCCGCCGGGGGGTATGGGAAGATCTCAAGCCGGAGCAAATCACAGAGGTACTCAAAACTTTTGTCGGGCGTCAGAGCCAGCTTCCCCCCATGTTTTCCGCCGTGAAGCAAAACGGCGTCCCCCTTTACAGGCTGGCCCGCAAAGGGGAAGAAGTGAAGCGGTCGCCCAGGAATATCGAGATCTATTCGATTGCCGTCGATGCCGTCGCATTGCCCCACGTCACCTTCACCGTTTCGTGCTCGCGGGGTACGTACGTGAGGACTCTGGCCAACGACATCGGCGAGGCGCTGGGGTGTGGCGCCCACCTCACGGCACTTCGCCGGACCCGCAGCGGGCCCTTTGCCATTGACCGGGCCCTGACGCTCGACGAGTTCGGCCGGATCAGCGCAGCGAGGGAAGTCGGGAACCATATCACTCCCGTCGGCGAGGCGCTTGACCATCTCAGGGCATTACTTCTGGGAGACGAGGGGAGTGTGCGGATTCGGCACGGCCAGGTCCCCCGGCTGACCGATTTTGCCTTTCCGACAGGTGAAGTGGTGGCGGGAGAGCGTTTTCGGCTCATGCACGGCGACCGTCTCCTTGCCGTTGCGGAAAGCCTCTGTTCAACATGGGGTGACGATTCGAAAAACCTCAGGCTTATCAGGGTTTTTAACGAGGTTTAGCTTTACAGAACCAAAGGTTTGTGATAAAAGGATTCACTGTTGCAAAGCCGGTGGCATTAAACTTAACGATCCATGATCGTACTACAGTAATGGAAGGAGGTGTTCAGAACGTGCTGGTAACTGATAAGAAAAAGGAGATTATCTCCTCTCACAAGCGTCACGACAGCGACACGGGTTCTCCGGAAGTGCAGATCGCTCTTCTCACCGAGCGTATCACCTACCTGACGGACCACTTCAAGATCCACAAGAAGGATCATCATAGCCGTCGCGGCCTTCTGAAGATCGTCGGACAGAGAAGGAGGCTTCTCGATTACCTGAAGAAGAAGGACGTCGAGAGGTATCGGGCGATCATCGAGAAGCTCGGCATTCGTCGTTAAGAAGGGGCAGTATACTCCTCCGGGGTATATTGCCTCTCCTTTTTCACCCCTGTCCCCCTTCCGCGACTGGTGCCGTCCCGCCAGGCCATGGCGGACGGGGATCAATTAACGGGTTCGGCATCGATATGGGCTTAACGGCCCATTTATTTTTGTTGGGGGCGTGGATTGAGACACCAAGACCTCTTGGTGATTCGATCGACGGCCCCAACGAAGCAATCCAGGCTCAGGAGGCCAGAGAGAAATGAAAGAACAGAAAGTAAGTGTGGAGCTGGGTGGAAGGACCATAACCATCGCCACGGGTAAGATGGCCAAGCAGGCAAGCGGTTCAGTGGTGGTCAGCTGCGGCGACACCATGGTGCTCGTGACGGCGGTGGCGGCCAAGAGTGCGCGCGAAGGGCAGGACTTCTTCCCCCTCACCGTAAACTACCAGGAGAAGGCGTATGCCGGCGGGAAGATTCCAGGCGGCTTCTTCAAGCGGGAGGGACGCCCCACCGAAAACGAGACCCTCACCTGCCGTTTCATCGACCGTCCCATCCGTCCGCTTTTCCCCGAAAGCTTCCTCAACGAGACCCAGATCATGGCTACGGTCATATCGGCCGAAGAGGACAATGATCCCGGTATTCTCGCAATGATCGGCGCTTCTGCGGCGCTGGAAGTTTCCGATATTCCGTTCCTCGGTCCCATCGCCGGCGTCAAGGTCGGCCGCGTCGACGGCCAGTTCGTCTGCAATCCGACCGTTGAGCAGCAGAAAAAGAGTGACATGGAAGTAGTCGTGGCCGCAAGTCGTGACGCCGTGATCATGGTTGAGGGAAGCGCCGCCGAGGTTTCCGAGAGCGATCTGCTGGAGGCGATCTTCTTCGGCCACGCCGCGGTTCAGCCGCTCATCGAAGCCCAGGTCCAACTCCGCACCATGGCCAATGTTCCCAAACGGGAGGTCTTGGCAAAGCCCGTCGACGAGACCCTCAAGGCTCGCGTGAAGGAGCTCGCCTACGCCAGCATCAAGGATGCAGTGCGGATCAAGTCGAAGCAGGAGCGCCACAACCGGATCGATGCGGTGACGACAGAGACCCTGGCCGCTCTGGCAGGAGAGTTCGAGGGACGTGAAGGGGAGATCAAGGCGTTTCTCGGCGACTTCGAATACGAGCTCGTCCGCGAGCATATCCTCAAGGACGGCGAGCGGATCGACGGCCGCGACACCAGGACGGTTCGCCCCATTACGTGCGAGGTCAGCATTCTCCCCCGCGCCCATGGTGCCGCTCTGTTCACCCGGGGTGAAACCCAGGCCCTCGTCGCCGCCACCCTCGGCACGGCGGGTGACGAGCAGCGGATCGATTCTCTCTTCGGCGAGAGCAAGAAGCGCTTCCTCCTTCACTATAACTTCCCGCCGTTCTCCGTCGGCGAGACGAGCATGCGACTCGCTCCGGGACGTCGCGAGATCGGTCACGGGATGCTTGCCGAGCGCGCGCTGGAACGGGTCCTCCCGAAGCACGAGGATTTCCCCTACACCATCCGGATCGTCTCCGACATCCTGGAGAGCAACGGTTCCTCCTCCATGGCTTCGGTCTGCGGCGGCGCCCTTTCCATGATGGACGCCGGCGTGCCGATCAAGGCCCCGGTTGCCGGCATCGCCATGGGGCTCATCAAGGAGGGTGACGACGTCGCCATCCTCTCCGACATCCTGGGTGACGAGGATCACCTGGGCGACATGGACTTCAAGGTCGCCGGCACTGCCGAAGGGGTGACCGCCATCCAGATGGACATCAAGATCACCGGGGTTACCCGCGAGATCATGGGTAAGGCCCTCGCCCAGGCGAAGGAAGGGCGTCTGCACATTCTCGGGAAGATGGCCGAAACCCTCCCTGCCTCCCGGGCCGAGCTCTCCCCCCATGCGCCGCGCATCACCACCATCTGGGTCAAGACCGACAAGATCCGCGACGTCATCGGTTCCGGCGGGAAGAACGTCCGGGGGATCACCGAGGCGACCGGTGTCTCGATCGATATCGAGGACACGGGCCGGATCAATATCGCCAGCACCAGCAAGGAAGCCTGCGACCGGGCGATCAAGATGATCCGCGACCTCACCGCCGAGGCGGAGGAGGGGAAACTTTACATGGGCACCGTCAAGAAGGTCATGGACTTCGGTGCATTCGTGGAGATCTTCCCCGGCACGGACGGTCTCGTCCATATCTCCGAGCTCGATACGGAGCGGGTGAAGAACGTTACCGATATCCTCAAGGAAGGGGACAAGGTCCTCGTCAAGTGTATCGGCATCGACAAGCAGGGCAAGATAAAACTGTCCCGCAAGGAGGCTTTGGGGGCTGTTCTCCCCGAATAACCAGCTGCTGGTAAACTCCTCCTTTCAGGGTATAGTCTTATCCATGGTCAGTAAAACGATTCTCGATAACGGTGTTCGGATCATATCCGAGTACATGCCGCATGTACACTCCGTCTCCATCGGGATTTGGGTTGCCAACGGCTCCCGCCACGAACGGCGGGAGCACAATGGTGTCGCCCATTTCATCGAACATCTGCTCTTCAAGGGGACCGAGCGTCGCACCTCCCTCGATATTGCGCGGGAGATCGACTCGGTGGGAGGGGTGCTCAACGCCTTCACCAGCCGCGAGTACGTATGTTACTACGCCAAGGTCCTCGACAAGTTTCTCCCGAAGACCGTCGACCTTCTCGCCGATATCTTCCTCCATTCCACCTTCGACCCAGAAGAGATCGAAAAGGAGCGGAAGGTTGTTCTCCAGGAAATCAGCATGCTGGAGGACACTCCCGATGATTTCATACACGATCTCTTCCACCGCAGTTTCTGGCAGGGGCACCCGCTGGGGATGTCGATCCTTGGAAGCGTCGACAGCGTTGAGGGGCTGACCCGCGATGCCATCCTCTCCCATAAGGATTCAAAGTATCGCTCGGACGACATCATCATCTCGGTCGCGGGGAACGTTCGCCATGAGGAGTTGCTCTCCATCCTCGAAGGGCTCTTTGGCCGGATTCCCGGGGGAAGCGGGCGTGACTTCTGTCACCTCCCGACTTACGAGAAACGGGTGGAGATTGTGGAGAAGGATCTGGAGCAGATGCACATCTGCCTGGGAACCAGGGCGCTCCCCCAGAATCACCCGCGGCGGTTCGAAGTCTATCTCATTAACACCATTCTCGGTGGCAGCATGAGCTCCCGCCTCTTTCAGGAGATCAGGGAGCGCCTGGGCCTCGCCTATTCTGTCTATTCCTATGTGATCTCCCATACCGACGCCGGATCGCTGGTCATTTACGCCGGAACGGCCCCCGATAAGCTTGATGATGTTCTTGATATCACCGCTGCGGAGTTGAAGCGTCTCAAGAGCGAGTCGGTAAGCCAGAGCGAACTTGATGCATCCCGTGAGCAGATCAAGGGAAACATGCTGCTTTCCCTTGAAAGCACCGACAACCGCATGACGAAACTGGCAAAGAACGAAATTTATTTCGGCCGTTACATGCCGCTGGCCGAGCTCACCGACGGATTCGACGCCGTTACTCCAGAGGGAATTCAGTCCCTTGCCCGAGAGATTTTTGACGAGCGTTATCTGACGCTTGCCCTAACGGGGCGAGTCGAAGGTAAGCGATGCGAGCCGTCACGCCTTATCCTGTAGGTCTGCCGTGAACCGTTGTCTCGTCAAAATACGCCATGTTCGTCCCGGTCAACCGCTCCCCCGTTACATGACCCAGCACGCCGCGGGGATGGACCTCTGTGCCGCTCTCGACGAAGAAGCGACGCTTCTGCCGGGTGAGCGCCAACTGATTCCCACCGGCATCGCCATCGCGCTTCCGGATGGTTTTGAGGCGCAGATTCGTCCCCGAAGCGGACTTGCGCTCAGGCACGGCATAGCGCTCGTCAATTCGCCGGGGACCATCGATCCCGATTATCGCGGCGAAATAGGCGTAATCGTCATTAATCACGGTACGGAGCCTTTTGTGGTTAGACCGGGCGAGCGGATTGCCCAGATGGTCTTTGCGCCGTTTGTCCGTGTCGAGTTGAGCGAAGTGGCCGAGCTCGACGAGACTGGCCGGGGTGCCGGAGGATTTGGCCACACCGGCACCTGAACGTGAGGGGGGTATCAATGAACGATCCGCGTGTACGCCAGCTTGCCGAGGTTCTTGTCGGCTATTCCACCCGCGTCAGGAAGGGAGACGTGGTTCTCATCAACGCATCTGGCACCGAATGTATTCCACTTGTGAAGGAGCTCTATTCCCTCTGTCTCGCCCGTGGTGCGAAATACGTCGAATATTCTTTCCAGATCCCCGAAATAGACCGCCATTTCTACAATGCCGCCACAAAGACCCAGGTTTCCCATTTCCCCCAGCATAAACTCGATTTCATGAAAGAGGTGTCGGTCTATATCGGCATTTCGGCAGGGGAAAACTCCATGGTGATGGCGCAGGCAAACCAAGCAAACATGATTGCCTGGTCGAAAACCACCCGCCCCATCGTCGATATGCGCGTGAAGAATACCCGATGGGTCATTACCCGCTATCCAACCCATGGAGCCGCCCAGGAAGCCAAGATGAGCCTGGAGGAGTACGAGGATTACCTCTTTTCCGCCTGCTGCATTGACTGGCAGACTGAATCGCGCAAGCAGGAAAAACTCAAGCGGCTCATGGACCGGGCGGAAACCGCGCGTATCAAGGCTTCTGACACGGATCTCTCGTTCAGCATCAAGGGCCTTGACGGGATAAAGTGCGACGGGCGGTTCAACATCCCTGACGGCGAGGTGTTCACCGCCCCGGTTCGCGATTCCGTTGAGGGACACATTACCTATAACTGTCCGACCCTCTATCAGGGAAAAGAGTTCAACGGCATCCGCCTCGAATTCCGCCAGGGGAAGGTCGTCAAGGCGACGGCAACCGGGATGGATGAGGCGCTCAACCGCATTCTCGACACTGACGAAGGGGCACGGTACATCGGCGAGTTCGCCATCGGGGTGAATCCGAATATTCGGGAGCCGATGCGCAATATCCTGTTTGACGAGAAAATTTTCGGCTCCATTCACTTTACGCCGGGCCAGTGCTACGACGAGTGCGACAATGGTAATCGCTCCGCGGTACACTGGGACATGGTGAAACTTCTGAAGGGAGATGGCGAGATCTGGTTCGATAACCATCTCATCCAGAAGGACGGTCTGTTCGTTCACAAGGATCTGCTCGATCTGAACCCGAAGGGGTAAGGGATGCTCTTCGCCGTCAATCCGCACAATCCCCAACCGCGGCTCGTCGCGAAGGTGGTAGAGGTTCTCAGGGGAGGGGGAATCATCGCCTATCCGACCGATACGACCTACGGGATCGGCTGCAGTATTTTCAACAAAAAAGGGATCGAGCGGATCTATCTCATCAAGCAGCGGGAGAAGAAAAAGCCGTTTTCCTTCATCTGCTCCGACCTGTCCGAGGTTGCCCGCTATGCCAAGGTGAGCAACTATGCCTTCAAGATCATTAAGCGCTATCTGCCTGGACCGTATACTTTCGTCCTGGATGCCACGAGCATCGTCCCCGATCTCCTGGTGACCAAACAGAAAACGGTTGGCATCCGCATGCCGGATAACCCGATCTGCCTCGCCATCGTGCGCGAACTCGGCCATCCGATTATCACCACGAGTGCAAATATTTCGGGGGAGGAGCCGATAGGGGACCCATTCCTCGTCGATCAGGCGATGGGGAAGCAACTCGATCTGGTGGTGGACGGCGGGATACTCTCCGCTGACGTCAGCTCCGTGGTCAGTCTGATCGGCGATGTCCCGACGGTGCTCCGCAAGGGGATCGGAGACGTGAGCTGGTGCGGTGGGTGAGATGAGGAAGCGCACCGTCCGGGTCGGAATCTACTGCATAATCGTTGCGGTAATCATCGTTACCGCCGCCACGTTCTTTCATTCGGTGCTTGCGGCATGGCTGGGGCTCTCATCCTACACAGAAGCCCGGCTTGTTTATGACGGGCTGTTCTGGGGCGGACTCTGCGGTGGTTTCGGGGTGGTGGTGGCCGTTGCGGGGCTTCTTGCGGGCCCGCCGCGCGATCCCGAGTGCCCGGTACGCTTGACGCCCCATCTTATTGTGCTTGCAGCGGTGATTTTCATCTTCGCCCTGCTTTTGCTCTCTTCCTTCCGTTATCCCGACGCTCCGGGTCTGCGACCGGGGGAAACTATAACCATCTGACTTTTCCCTCACCCTTGAGCACAGCATTTTTTGCGAGGCGTTGCCGGGGAAAGGGAAATGTACTTGCAAAATCAACGTGAATAAGGTAATGAAATCTATACGAGCCGCCTGAAAGGGCGGTTTTCGTTTTGCCTCATTTTGCTTGACAATCAGACCCCCATCTATATACTGGAGGGCTTCGGGCTCTGTCTGTGGGAAACCAGCGTGAAGATCAGGATTGACGAGATAAATGACAAGCCGAAACTTCTCGTTTTCGAGGAGTTGGCCGGAAGCTTTCCGACCCTGCAGGAATTGGCAGATGCGGGCGAGTGCGAGTTTTTGCGGCCCATTGCCGTAGAGCTTTCGGTTTGGCGCGAGTATGACCATATCCGGGTTCAAGGTAGTCTGGCCACCACGGTTCGCGTTAACTGTTCCCGTTGCCTCTCCGGGTTCGACTCCGAGCTTCGATCGGTATTTACCATGATTTATATGAAGCGGAAGCAGGAGCTTCAGGATGAGGACGAGATCGAACTGGGCGAGGAAGATCTGGTTTCCGTAGTATATGACGGGGATGAGATCGACTTTGCCCCTGAGATAGCCGAGCAGGTTATCATGGAATTTCCTCTCAAACCCCTTTGTCGAGAGAACTGTATCGGTCTTTGTGCCACGTGCGGGGCAGACCTCAATGCCGGTGAGTGCGGATGCGAGCGGGGATCGTTCAATATCAAGTTTGCTGCACTCAAGAATCTTAAGGTAGAAAAGTAAAAGGAGAAATACGATGGCGGTACCCAAGAAAAAGACCTCCAAATCCCGTAAGAACATGAGAAGGGCACACGATTTTCTGACTCCTCCTGCCTCTTCGATTTGCCCCCAATGCAAGGAGCCGAAGCTCCCCCACCGTGCCTGCGCCTCCTGTGGCACATACAAAGGCAAAGAAGTGATCAAGTCGGGGGAGATCTAGTCGGATCTCCTTCTCTTATGTCGATTTTCCTTTCTGCAGGGGTACCATGAGAGTTGCTGTAGATGCGATGGGAGGCGACAACGCTCCTATCATCGAGGTGGAGGGGGCCGTGGCCGCTGCGCGCGAGTACGGCATACCTATTGTCCTGGTCGGCGATACGGATCGTCTTCAACAGGAACTCGCCAAGCACAACATTCAAGGCCTTGACATAACCATCCAGCATGCCACTGAAGTTGTCGGGATGCATGATGCCGCTTCCGATGCCGTTCGCAGGAAGAAGGATTCTTCGATCCGGGTCGCCTACGAACTGGTAAGGGGAGGCGCGGCTGATGCAGTGGTCAGCGCCGGCAACTCCGGCGCGACCATGGCTGCAGGAATGTTCGTCCTCAAGCGCATCAAGGGGATCGACCGGCCGGCAATCGCCCAGATCTTCCCGACGCTTCGCGGCAAGACCCTGGTCCTCGACGTCGGCGGTAATGTCGATTGCAAGCCGATCCATCTGGTCCAATTTGCGATCATGGGTGAGGTCTACGCCCGGCACGTGATGGGGGTCGAACGGCCGAAACTCGGCCTGCTCTCCAACGGCGAAGAGGACAGCAAGGGGAACGAACTGACCCGGGAGACCCATGCCATTCTCAAGGATATCTCCTTCAACTACCATGGATATGTTGAGGGACGCGACATTTTCAACGGCATGGTCGATGTGGTCGTCTGCGACGGCTTTGTCGGAAATGTGGTTCTGAAGCTGTCCGAAGGGCTCGCAGAGGCGATCGGAAAGATGCTCAAGGAAGAAATTGTCAAGAGCTTCGTTTCCAAGCTCGGTTACCTCCTGGTCCGCAAGGCGTTCAGGAACTTCAAGAAGAAGGTCGATTACGCCGAATACGGCGGGGCACCACTCCTTGGAATCAACGGAGTGGCAATGATCTGCCACGGCGGTTCCAACGTCAAGGCGATCAAGAATGCAATCCATTTTGCCCACGAATACGCACGCAAGGGTGTCAACCAGCGTCTTGTCGAGAAACTGGAAAGCGACTTCGTAGCCTACATGCAGCGCGACACCGTGAAGGATGTCGCTGCCGGTTAGAAGGGGTGAGCGGATGTTGAGAGCGAGGATTGTCGGCACCGGCTCGTCTGTACCGGAGAAGGTACTGACCAATTTTGATCTGGAGAAGATGGTGGATACCTCCGATGAATGGATAACCACCAGAACTGGGATCAAGGAGCGCCGGATAGCAGGAGACGGCGAATATACGTCAACCCTGGCGACGCGGGCTGCCGCGCGGGCCCTCGAAATGTCCGGCGTGGCGGCGGACGAAATCGACCTTCTCATCGTGGCGACGGTAACCCCGGATTTTCCGTTTCCCTCCACGGCCTGTATCGTTCAGAGCAATCTCGGTGCTTCCAGGGCTGCCGCGTTCGATGTGTCGGCTGCATGTTCGGGGTTCATCTACGGTCTTTCACTGGCCAGCAACGCGATCAAAACCGGTGCGGCATCCAAGGCGCTCATAATCGGTGCGGAGATCCTGACCAGAATCCTTGACTGGACCGACCGCAACACCTGTCTTCTTTTCGGGGACGGTGCAGGGGCCGCGGTTCTGTCTTCCTGCACCGATGAGCACGGCATTCTCTCCACCCACATTCATAGCGACGGTTCCTACTGGGAGCTTCTCTACCAGGAAGGGTGCGGCAGCAGGAATCCGGCCGTTCAGGAGACCTTCGACGCGAAGCGCCACTTTCTCAGGATGCAGGGAAACGAGGTATTCAAGCTGGCTGTCCGGGCGATGGAGGATGCCGCTCTGGAAGCACTCGGGGCCAACGGTCTCTCTCCCGCGGATATCGACATCTTCATCCCCCACCAGGCAAATCGCCGCATCATCGATGCAATCGGCAAGCGGCTTGGCCTTGGCAGCGACAAGGTATTCGTCAATCTCGACCGCTATGGCAACACTTCGGCCGCATCAATACCGATCGCTCTCGACGAGGCAAACCGTACGGGACGAATGGGTGACGGCGACCTGGTTCTCTTTGACGCGTTCGGTGGTGGCCTTACCTGGGGCTCCGCGCTGATTCGCTGGTAAACTTTTCACGAGGGATTTCACGGCAATGGGTAAACGAGCATTTATCTTTCCAGGGCAGGGTTCACAGTTTCCCGGAATGGGCAAGGAGTTGGCGGAAAATTTCTCCGTTGCCCGGCACACCTTCGAAGAAGCTGACGATGCCCTCGGAAGCAGGCTGTCGAAGATTTGCTTCGAGGGGCCTGAGGACGAGCTGAAACTTACCGCCAACACCCAACCGGCAATTCTTACCACAAGCATTGCCGCGCTGCGCGTCCTCCGCCAGGAGACCGGCGTTGCGGCCGACTATTTCGCGGGACATTCGTTAGGGGAATATTCAGCCCTTGTGGCTGCAGGAGTTCTCCAGTTTGCCGAGGCGGTCAGGACGGTTCGTGCCCGCGGGACATTCATGCAGGAAGCGGTTCCTGTCGGCGTGGGAGCCATGGCGGCTGTTCTCGGAGTGGAGGCGGACGTGCTTGCTGGAATCTGCGCCGAAGCTACCTTGGGACAGGTCGTTTCCCCCGCGAATTTCAACTCCCCGGGCCAGATTGTCATCGCAGGTCATGCCGAGGCGGTGAATCGGGCCATTGAAATTGCCAAGGCACGGGGGTTCAGAAAGGCGATGCTCCTTCCGGTCAGCGCCCCCTTCCATTCGAGTCTCATGATCCCCGCCGGGGAGCGTCTCTCCGAGGTTCTTGCCCGAATCGAGGTTGCCGACTTTACCGCTCCGGTCGTGACGAACGTGGAGGCGAAGGCCAACAGCGACAAGGAGAGGGTACGGGAGCTTCTTGTCAGGCAGGTGAGTGCCCCGGTCCAGTGGGACTCCTCGGTACGTGAAATGGTGCGTCTCGGGGTAGGCGATTTCGTTGAGATCGGTCCCGGGAAGGTCCTCTCGGGCCTCGTCAAGAGGATCGACAAGGAAGTTTCGACATGCAACGTTGAAGACACCGCCGGTGTCAGAGCGCTGGCATAGGGAGCAATCATGAATCTGGCGGGGAAAGTGGCGATCGTGACCGGTGCCTCCCGGGGGATCGGCAAGGCTGCAGCAATCAAACTGGCCCGGGAGGGGTGCGACGTGGTGGTGACCGCCACGACTCTGGAGAGTGCCCGGCATACGGCTTCCGAGATCGAGGCACTCGGTCGGAAGGCGCTGGCCATGGCGGTGGACGTCGCCGATTCGTCCGCTGTGGAGTCCCTGTTCGCCGCAGTTATCGAGAAATTCGGGAGGGTTGATATCCTCGTCAACAATGCCGGCATAACCCGGGACGGGCTCCTTCTCAGGATGAAGGATGCCGATTGGGACGCCGTCATCGACGTCAACCTGAAGGGGGCCTTCAACTGCCTTCGTGAGGCGGCGAAGCTGATGGCCAAGGCCCGGAGCGGCAGGATCATCAACATTAGTTCCGTGGTCGGAGAAATGGGTAACGCCGGCCAGATCAATTACAGCGCCAGCAAGGCGGGAATGATCGGCCTCACCAAATCGGCGGCCCGCGAGCTTGCCAAGCGCGGAATCTGCGTCAATGCCGTTACCCCGGGTTTCATAGAGACCGATATGACGGCGGTGCTCTCTGAGAAGGTCCGCGAGGGGCTTTTGCAACAGATTCCCCTTGAGAGACTGGGTACTCCGGATGATGTCGCCAACGCCGTTTTCTTCCTCGCATCGGACCTGGGATCATACATAACGGGCCATGTCCTGTCGGTCAACGGCGGCATGTACATGTGAAAAATTTATCTTTTGCAAATAAGAAGTTTCATGGTATGTAGCTAGAAAAATTACCCAAAAACCTGAACGGGTATAAAACCAAACGGAGGTGAAACAGCATGTCAACGATAGAAAAGCGGGTGAAAGAGATCGTGGCCGAACAACTTGGCGTGGATGAAGCACAGGTTACCAACGACGCTTCTTTCATGGACGACCTCGGTGCCGACTCTCTTGATACCGTCGAACTGGTCATGGCACTTGAGGAGGAGTTCGATATCGAGATCTCCGACGAGGACGCCGAGAAGATTCAAAACGTCCAGGACGCCATTGACTACATCACCGAGCACACCTAACAGTTGAGCCCAAGGGGGGAGGGTAGCCTTCCCCCTTTTTCACAAACGTGCGGTTACGCCGGCACGTCCTCAGAATCCGTACATCGGGAGCAGATTATTATGAGAAGAGTTGTGGTGACGGGAATCGGGGCTGTTTCCCCGCTGGGTACCGGTAACCAGAAGAACTGGGATGCTTTGACTTCGGGCACATCCGGCATTGACCTGATCAGCCGCTTCGATGCGTCGGAGCTTCCGGTCAGGATTGCCGGCGAGGTCAAGGATTTCGACCCTGAGCAGTTCATTGACAAGAAAGAGGTCAAGAAGATGGACCTCTTCATCCAGTACGCCATGGGTGCGGCTCATTTCGCCATGGAGGACTCGGGGCTCAAGATCACCGAGGAAAACGCGGAGCGCGTCGGCGTACTTGTCGGTGCCGGTCTGGGAGGACTTCCGACTATCGAGAAATATCACTCCGCGATGCTCGAAGGCGGTTACAAGAAGATCTCCCCCTTCTTCATTCCGATGCTCATCATCAACCTGGCACCGGGCCACATCTCCATCAAGTATGGCGCAAAGGGGCCGAACGTGTCGTCGGTCTCCGCCTGCGCCACCGGCACCCATTCCATTGGCGACGCATATCACATGATCAGGCGGGGCGATGCGGATGCCATGATTGCCGGCGGGACCGAGTCGACGGTTACGCCGCTCGGGATCGGCGGTTTTGCCGTGATGAAGGCGCTTTCGACCCGCAATGACGATCCGAAGGCGGCATCGCGTCCCTTCGAGAAGAATCGTGACGGGTTCGTTCTTGCCGAAGGGGCGGGAATCGTCGTGCTGGAGGAGTACGAAGCGGCAAAGAAGCGGGGGGCCAAGATCTACGCCGAAGTCGTCGGCTACGGCCTCTCGGGCGACGCCTACCACCTTACGGCACCGGCTCCGGAGGGGGAGGGGGCGGCCCGCTGCATGAAGATGGCCCTCGCCAACGCCGGCGTGAATCCGGAGGAGGTGGATTACATCAACGCCCACGGCACCTCCACTCCCTTCAACGACTATTTCGAGACCCTTGCCGTGAAACGCGTCTTTGGCGATCATGCGAAGAAGGTGATGGTCTCGTCCACCAAGTCGATGACCGGGCACCTGCTCGGCGCGGCCGGCGGGGTTGAAGCGGTTTTCACCCTGATGGCCATGGACAAGGGAGTTGTCCCCCCGACCATCAACTATCAGGAGCAGGACCCCGAGTGCGATCTCGACTACGTCCCCAACAGTGCGCGGGAGGCCCGGATCACTTACGCCATCAGCAACAACTTCGGCTTCGGCGGCACCAATGCCACGCTGCTCTTCAAGAAGATCTAGGAGGACGGCACGGTGATTGTGGTCGGAAGTGATCATGGAGGTCTGGAGCTGAAGGAGGCGATCAAGAGGCTTCTCGCCGAGCGCGGCATTGCGGTTGAGGACTGCGGGACCGACAATGGGGACTCCGTCGATTATCCCGATTTCGGGATCCGGGTGGCCCGAAAGGTCTCGGATGGTGCTGCGGAGAAGGGGATTCTCTTCTGCGGAACCGGCATCGGGATGTCGATCGTGGCCAACAAGTTTCCCCGGGTACGGGCGGCGCTTGCCACCGACCCGTTCATGGCCCGCATGGCGAAAGAGCATAATAATGCCAACATCCTCGTTCTCGGCGGACGCGTTCTCGATGAGGAGACGGCGCGCGAGATGGTCTGTACGTGGCTCGACGCCACCTTCGAGGGTGGGCGCCACCAGGGAAGACTCGACAAGATAGCCGCGTTGGAGAAGGAGCTTATGAAGTAGTGTGCCAGTGTTCCGGCCACAGCTCGGAAGAATGCACGATACGGGACTGCCAGCGGTCCCGTTTTCCTTTTTTATATCACTGAAAGGAGCAACTAACGATGTCGATTCTTGCAACCTTCGATCCCGAGGTCGCCGAGGCAATCCGCCATGAGACCGAGCGGCAGGAGTACAATCTGGAGCTGATCGCTTCCGAGAACTTTGTTTCAGAGGCCGTGCTGGAGGCTCAGGGTTCCATTCTGACCAACAAGTACGCCGAAGGGTACCCCGGCAAGCGCTATTACGGCGGCTGCCACCATGTGGATGTGGTGGAGAACCTTGCCATCGAGCGGGCAAAGCAGCTCTTTGGGGCTGATCACGTCAACGTTCAGCCCCATTCCGGCTCCCAGGCCAACATGGCGGTCTACTTTTCGGTCCTCAAGCCGGGCGACACGATTCTCGGCATGAACCTCTCCCACGGCGGGCACCTTACCCACGGCAGCCCCGTCAACTTCTCCGGACGCTTTTTCAATGTAGTTCCCTACGGAGTTTCCCGGGAAACCGAGACGATCGACTTCAATGAGGTCGAGCGGCTCGCTCTGGAGCACAAACCGAAGATGATCGTGGTGGGGGCCAGCGCCTATCCCCGCGTCCTCGACTTTGCCGCGTTCAGGACCATTGCCGACAAGGTCGGAGCGGTGATCATGGTCGACATGGCGCACATCGCCGGTCTGGTGGCCGCCGGCCTGCATCCGAACCCGGTCCCCCATGCGGAGTTCGTCACCACCACCACCCACAAGACGCTGCGCGGTCCCCGCGGCGGCATGATCCTCTGCCGGGAGGAGTACGCCAAGACCCTTAACTCCAATATCTTCCCCGGCATTCAGGGGGGACCCCTCATGCACGTAATCGCCGCCAAGGCGGTAGCATTCAAGGAGGCGCTTACCCCCGGGTTCGAGGATTATCAGACCCAGATCATCAAGAACGCCAGGACGCTGGCAGAGGAACTGATGAAGCGCGGTTTCCGGCTTGTATCCGGCGGCACCGACAATCACCTCATGCTTGTCAACCTTACCGGCACCGAGCTTACGGGAAAGATCGCCGAGGAATCCCTCGACAAGGCCGGCATCACGGTCAACAAGAACACGGTCCCGTTCGAGACCCGCTCGCCGTTCGTCACCTCCGGTTTCAGGGTCGGAACCCCCGCCGCCACAAGCCACGGGCTGAAGGAAGCCGAAATGGTCGAGGTTGCGGGCTTCATTGCCGAGGCCTTGGCCAATGCCGGTGACGACGCCAAACTCCTGGAGATCAAGGGTCGGGTAAATGGTCTCATGAAGCGTTTCCCGCTCTATGCCGACCGGCTCAGATAATCCTTGTTTCCGGAAACAGCCAAACGAAAAGGGGAGTGCCGCAGGGCACTCCCCTTTTCGTTTGTGCGGGTGCAGCCTTTTGCATTGGGGTTTATGAGGGATAATTAGAGCTTGACACCCCGTTTGTTTTGATGAACATTCGCACACCGGAAGAGACAATCCGGTTGCAGCGGCGAAAATTGCATTCAACCTGTTGCGGGGGGTTATCGTTTAAAGGGAAGGCCGTCTTCGCACCGGGAATGCTCGAGTCTTATTTTCAACGGCCTTGTGAGGAGGAGTAAGCGATGAAACGTATGGTTGCACTGTTGATTGTCGGCTTGTGGGCCTCGCAAGCGGGGGCGCAGGAGGGGGAGCTGCGTCTTACGCTGAAGGAGGCAGTCCGGTCGGCGGTTGAAAAAAATCTCGACGTCAAGGCCGAGCTTTACAATCCGGCGATATCGGAGGCGGACATCAGGCTCAATGAGGGAATTTACAATCCGCTCCTGAGCCTGCTTACCAATTTTCAATACTCTGTCACCCAGCCGGCCAGCACATTTTTCGCTAATCTCAGCAGGCAAAAGACTTTCCAGCTCAATCCGGGGGTAAGCCAGTTGATATCCACCGGTGGCACCCTCGGTCTTACCTTCAACAATACGTATGCCAGCACCAACGCCCGCTTTACTCTACCTAGCTATTGGAATTCCAATCTCACCCTGAACTTCTCCCAGCCCCTGTTGAAGAACTTCGGCCGCGAGCCGACCGAGCTTGCCATCATGGTGGCGCGCAACAACAAGGAAGGTTCCGTCGACCAGTTCAAGACCAGGCTCATGGACACGGTTGCCCAGGTCCGAACCGAGTACAACAAGCTGTACAGCCTGAGGGAAGATCTGGAGGTGAAGCGGACGTCGCTGGAGCTGGCCCGCAAGATTCTCTCCGACACCCAGGCCCAGGTGAAGGCGGGTGTTTTGCCTGCCATGGAGATCCTGAACGCCGAGTTCGGCGTGGCGAGCCGGGAGAAGGATGTTCTCGATGTTGAAAAGGCGGTAAGGGACGAGAATGACGTGCTCAGGGTTCTCCTCCAGATCCCGTCGGGGGGGGACATCATCCCGGTGGATGTTCCGACGAAGGAGGCGGTTGCCATCAACGAGGCAAACCTCGTCAAGAGTGCTATCGGCAACCGCCCCGAGCTGAAGGCCCAGCGCACCACCCTCAGGACGAACGAGCTGCAGGCCCGCGTGGCCCGCAACCGGACTCTCCCCGATCTGTCGCTTTCCGCGAGTTACGCGGCCACCGGACTCGACCAGTATTACAACCGCGACCTGGAAAAGGTGAGCTCGGCCGACTATCCGGTTTGGAGCGTCGGGTTCAAGTTCGAGTATCCCTTGGGCAACGATGCCGCGCGAAACGATTACATCAAGAGCCGCCTGAGGGTGGACCAGACCAGGACCCAGATCAGCAGTCTTGAGGCGAACGTCGTAAACGAAGTGAAGAGTGCGGTGCGCGGCATCGAGACGAATTTCAAGCAGATCGACGTGACCGCCCGGGGGCGGGCCTTCGCTGAGGAGCGCCTCCGGGCGTACATCAGGAAGAACCAGGTGGGGCTCGCCACGACGAAAGATGTCCTCGACGTGGAGAATAACCTGGTGGTGGCCAAGAGTAACCAGATCAAGGCGCTGGCCGGGTACAACGACGCCATCACCCAGCTCTGGCGTGCCACCGGCGAGATCCTCGACCGTGTGGGGGTGCAGGTCTCGGGTCAGGAAGGGGATGCCCTGTACAATAGGCAGGCCCGTGAATGAAGCCGTAGCGTACGGACGTGTGTCCCGGTTCTCGTCTCCCGGATGGCATTGATGTTTGAAAATCGAAAAGCAGCCTAAGACGTGGATTTGTTCAGTGGTCGCGGTATCCCAGTTCGACCAGGATGCAACTGCCGTCGGCGATAACGTTTATCCCGGCCCGGCGGCACGCCTCCACCGCGGCATCGCTTTCGGCGCCGGGCTGCATCCAGATGTTCTCGATCCCCTTCAGTTTCGCCATCTCAACCACCTGCTCGGTTACGTGGGGCGGGGTGATGACCGAGATGCTCTTCACGCTGTCCGGCAGGTCTAACACGCTCACAACACAAGGTACCCCTTCGATCTCGCTTTCCCGCGGGTTGACCGGAATTGCGCGCAGCCCCTTCTGCTGGTAGACCCGCAGGACCTTGTTGCCGTACTTGTGGCGGTCGGCGGAGGCCCCTACCACCCCGAACTCCGTGGATTTGAGAAAGGTGTCGATCTGTTCCTTGACGCTCATGGCTCCTCCTGTCTGCGTTTCGTCATTTGTTGGCGTTCCTGGACAACGGCTTCAAATATCGAGAATGACTGTGGCGTACCACGCTGCGTCCCGCTGAACCACCTCGAACCGGTAAAAAGTCACGGCTTTCACGTCCACGCGGAGGTCATGGCGCTGCGGGTCGATCTCCTCCCCCTCGGCGACGGCGTGAAGGGTGAGTGTCTCCTCGCCGCGAGAGATGGCGGGGTTGGGAACCCGGAGGAGGAGGCGGCGGGCATCCTTCAGAAAAACAAGCTCCTGAAGGAAGTCGAAGAGAAGGAGATCGACCGCCTCGTGTTCAAGGTCTATTGGCACCCGCTGCACCGCGGTGATGGAGGAGAGGTCCGCAACCATCACGTTCATGAGGGCATCGGCGGCGGCAGCAAACATTTCTTCCCACGATGCTCCCCAGGCCTCGAAGGCTACATCGGCGGTGGCGATTTCTTCCAGGTATCGGTATGGCATGCGAATTACCCGCTCTTCAGAAAAGGGCGTCAATGGCCTCGAAGTCGATCTCGTTTTCGGCGTTTGCCTTGATCCAGCTGATCTTCTCCTGGTCCTCGGAAGTGATCTTTGCCACGTCCTCCATGAGGGCGGTAAATACCTTCGCCGTCGTTTCATGGACGCGAA
>JAJZUC010000081.1 GCA_021847245.1 Deltaproteobacteria bacterium
CGGCATGGTGTTGCGCTTTTCGACGATTCCCTGGATCTTCTGGAGGGCCCGCGCAAACGTATCCTTGTCAATTCTGAATTCCATTTCTCCTCCTTTTCAACAGGGCATCATGTATTTCAATTATGTTTTAAAAAGACAGTAGTATATAACAGTTTCCTGTGGAAGTGTGGATAACCGTGTAACCGTGCGACTCAAAACCGCTTTCGGGTAAGATGGTGGTGTTGACGGGAGAGGACTTATCCCCTTTTCCCCCCTGCCGCCGCGCCATTCATCCACACCCCTCCCCGTTGTCCACAGGATTGTGCAGCTCAGTTCAACAGCCCCTTGCGCAGGTTCTCGACGGTGCTCTTGAGCTCGAAATCCTGGGTGAGGAGCTTCTCCACCTTCTTCACCGAGTGGATGATGGTGGAGTGGTCCTTGCCGCCGAACCGCTCCCCGATCTCGGGATAGGACGCCTTGGTGAGGTCGCGGCAAAGGTAGATGGCGATCTGGCGCGGAACCACGAGGACCTTGAGCCTCTTGTCCGATTTGAGCTCCGCCACCTTGATGCCGAAGTGCTCCGCCACGTACTTCTGGATCATCTCGACCGTGATCTCCTTCGTCTTGTCGACGATGATATCCTTGAGGACCTCGCGGGCCATGTTGAGGGTGATGTTCTTGCCGGTCAGGCTCGAAACGGCTCCGAGCCGGATCAGCATTCCCTCCAGCTCCCGGACGTTGGAGGTGGCGCTGGAGGCGAGGAAGAGGGCCACGTCGTCGGGGAGGGCGATCCGATCGTTCTCCGCCTTTTTCCGCAGGATCGCGATCTTGGTCTCGGTGTCGGGGGGTTGGATGTCGGCGATCAGGCCCCATTCGAAGCGCGAGCGGAGCCGCTCCTCCAGCCCCGGAATCTCCTTCGGGAACTTGTCGGAGGTGAGGACGATCTGCTTGTGTGACTCGTAGAGGGAGTTGAAGGTGTGGAAAAACTCCTCCTGGGTCGCCTCCTTGCCGGCAATGAACTGGATGTCGTCGATCAGGAGGATATCCATCTTCCGGAATTTGTTCCGGAACTGGTCCATTTTCTTGTACCGGATCGAGTTGATCATTTCGTTCATGAATTTTTCGGAAGTATAGAAGCAGACGCGCGCCTTCCTGTTTTTCGTCAGGGCGTGGTTGCCGATGGCGGTGAGGAGGTGGGTCTTGCCGAGCCCCACGCCGCCGTAGATGAAAAGCGGATTGTACTTGCCGGCAGGGGAGTTGGCCACCGCCTGGGCTGCCGCGTGGGCGAACTGGTTGCTTCCGCCGCAGACGAAGGTGTCGAAGGTGTATTTGGGATTGAGGTTGGAGCTGAAGTCGCTCTCTGCCCTCGGTTCGGGGGAAGCCGCCGCGGCGGCCGCGTCAGCCGGAGCGGGAGCTCCCTTTGCCTCGGAAGGGTCCCGGGGGGAAAGCTTCAACTCCACGTGAAACAGGGAATCGGTCAGGGAGTGGATCGACTCCTGAATCATGGAGAGATACCCCTTTTCGGTGATCCACTCCTTGAAAAACTTGTTCGGGACTTCCAGGAGGATGGAGTTTTTCTTCGTCCCGAGGAACCGGATCGGCTTGATCCAGGTGGTAAAGGTCTGCTGGGTAAGAACCTTTTCCATATTGGATTGTGCCTGGAGCCATACTTCTTCCATGAACGGACCTTCTCGGGGAACTTGCGGTTATGCACAGGTTTGTCAACATCTGTGCATAACTACGAATTGTCTTGTAAATTGGGATGTTGGGGTGGATATTGACGCGTAAATTCACGCTTGTGGATACCGATAAATTGATGGTGCAGACTAACAGAGGAGCGGGTGCATTTGCAAGGTCAATTTTTCATACCGTGGTAAATTTATACTTGACAGCAGAGGGGGTAGGCAGCTACAAATATCCTCTTCGCTCTAAGTATATAAATAGTCACATCACCATCGAGGGAGAACAAATAATATGAAAAGAACGTACCAGCCGAGCAATATCTCGCGCAAGAGAACCCATGGCTTCCTGGTCCGGATGTCGACCAAGAACGGCCGCCTCGTCATCAAGCGCCGCCGTGCCAAGGGGAGAAAGCGCCTGTCGGTGGGGATCGCCGGCAAGTAAGGCATTTCCCCTGTTCAGCTTCCCCAAGGAGTACCGCCTGCTGCGGAGAGCGGATTTTCTCCTGCTCTCCGCAGTGGCTCACAAGCTTCATACCCCCAGCTTTCTGATCCTGGCGGCTCCTTCCGCCCACGGCAAGGGACGAATCGGCATCACGGTGAGCCGCAAGGTGGGGACTGCGGTGGTCCGCAATCGGATCAAGCGCCTCGTTCGGGAGTACTATCGGCATCACAAGGGGTGCTTCGTGTCGCTGGACGTCAATGTCATTGCCAGAAGAGGGGCCGAAAAGCTCGATTTCCGGCTTGTCTGTCAGGAACTGGACAGGGCGGCGGAGCGCCTGGCGGGCATCCGATGCTGAAACTGGTCATAGCATTTATCGTTTTCTATCAGAAGTATCTGTCACCCCTTTCGGGGCCCACCTGTCGCTTTTACCCTTCCTGTTCCCACTATTCCAAAGAATCGATCGAGCGGCATGGTCTCCTGCGCGGGGGGTGGTATGCCTTTATCAGGTTGATGAAATGCCACCCGTTTCACGCGGGGGGGTATGATCCCGTCAAGTAATCACCTCAGGAGCTGACATGGAAAAAAGGGCATTAATCGCGGTCGTCCTGTCGATACTCGTCTTCTACGGCTACACCGCACTCTTTCCCGCCAAGAGGGTCGAAGGACCCGCCCCGCCGCCCACCTCCGCCCAGGAGCAGGCGCAGCCGGCGCCGGCGGCGATACCGGCGGTGCCGGCCGCTGCCGTTTCTGCCCCAGCCCCGGCGGTGCGCAAGGAGATCACGGTCGAGTCACCGCTATACACGGCGGTTTTTTCAACCCAGGGCGGAGACCTCGTCCGTCTTGTCCTCAAGAGGTACCACGAGGCGGCGGATCCCCGCAGCAGGAACGTTACGCTTGTCGACGACCCCGCCCAGGGGACGCTCCTGACCGTGGCCCCCTGGGCGGGCCTTGACCGGGGGACATCCTTTACGACGAGCGCCGATGCTTTGTCGGTGGGAGCGGGGGAGGCAAAGCAGCTCGTTTTCACCAGTACCGCCCCCGGGGGGGTGATCCTTCGCAAGACTTACAGTTTCCGGGGAGGAGACTACGGGATCGGCCTGGAATACAGCGTGGCCAACGGCGGCGCGGTGCGGGTCGGCGGACCGCTCCAGACCATCCTTACCTACCATCTTGCCCCGGACGTGAAGGAGAGCCGTTTCGAGACCCACGGCCCGGTGGTTTTTGCCCAGGACAAGCTGATCGTGGAAAAACCGAAGGACCTTCTGGGCCAGGCCAAATCGTACCAGGCCCCCACGTGGAGCGGCTACGCCGACAAGTATTTCCTCTCGGCGCTTCTTGCCAGGGGGGGGAGCATCGCCACGGCATCGGTCAAGGCGCTCCAGCCCGGAAAGTACGAGGAGCTCATCTCGTCGCCCGAGATCGCCCTCAACCCGGGAGAATCCCGCGCCGTCTCCTATCGCCTCTATTTCGGACCAAAGGATCTCGACATCCTCAAGGCCCAGGGGGAGAACCTCGAGCGGGCCATCGACCTCGGCTGGTTCGCCGTCCTGGCCAAGCCCCTGCTCCATGCCCTGAAGTTCCTCCATCACTACGTGGGGAACTACGGCCTCGCCATCATCATCATCACGGTAGTCATCAAGGTCCTGTTCTACCCGCTGACCCACTCGAGCTACAAGTCGATGAAGGAGATGCAGAAGATCCAGCCGAAGATGCAGGAGCTGCGCGAGAAGTACAAGAACGATCGCGAGACGATGAACCGGGCGATCATGGAGCTCTACCAGACCCACAAGGTGAACCCGCTGGGGGGATGCCTCCCGATGCTGGTGCAGATCCCGGTCTTTTTCGCCCTCTACAAGTCCCTCATGTTCTCGATCGAACTGCGCCACGCGCCGTTTTTCCTCTGGATCCAGGATCTCTCCGCCAAGGACCCGTACTACGTCACCCCGATCATCATGGGGATAACCATGGTGATCCAGCAGCGGATGACCCCGTCCCAGATGGATCCGGTCCAGCAGAAGATGATGATGGCGCTCCCCGTGGTCTTCACCTTCATGTTCCTCAACTTCCCGTCGGGGCTGGTCCTGTACTGGCTCGTGAACAACGTGCTGACCATCACCCAGCAGTATTACATCAACAAGAGCATCAGCGCGCGAGGATAGCGGACGCTTCCATGTACGTCGAAGATACGATAGCAGCAATCAGCACCCCCGTTGGCGAGGGGGGGGTCGGGATCATCCGGGTGAGCGGTCCCGACTCCCTCCCCATCGCCAGGCGGCTCATCCGACGCAGTACCGACGGTGACTTCGAGAGTCACCGTTTTTATTATGGCTTCGTGCTCGACCCGGAGACGGGAGATGTCGTGGACGAGGCGATGGCCGTCCTGATGCGGGCGCCCCGCTCCTATACGCGGGAGGATGTCCTGGAGATCCAGTGCCATGGCGGCTATCTCGTGACGCGGCGGGTCCTCGCGACGGTGCTTCGCTGCGGGGCGCGGCTTGCGGAACCGGGGGAGTTCACCCGGCGTGCGTTTCTGAACGGCCGGATCGATCTCGTGCAGGCCGAGGCGGTGATCGACGTGATCCGCTCCAAGACCGACGCGGCCCTTTCCCTCGCCCAGCACCAGCGCGAGGGACGCCTTTCCGAACGGATTGCGGCGCTACAGGGGGACCTGCGCCATGCCCTCGCTCTCGTGGAGGCGTACATCGACTTTCCCGAGGACGAGGTTGATCCCGCCTCCTTCGGCGAGATCGAGACCCGGAGCCGTTCCGCCCTTGCGGCGGTGGAGGGGCTCCTGGCCGGATTCGACGAGGGGAGGGTGCTCCGGGAGGGGGTAGCGGTCGTCATTGCCGGCAAGCCGAACGTCGGCAAGTCGAGCCTTCTCAATACGCTTCTTCAGGAAAATCGGGCCATCGTCACCTCGGTCCCCGGGACCACGCGGGACATCATCGAGGAGGTGGTCAACGTCAGGGGGCTTCCCCTCCGGATCCTCGATACGGCGGGGGTCAGGGAGTCGGAGGATCTCGTCGAGCAGGAAGGGGTGCGCCGGACCCTGGAGCGGATTCCCCGGGCCGATCTCGTCCTCGTTCTCCTTGACGGCTCGCGGCCGCTGGAGGATGATGACCGGAGGATCTTCGAGGCGGTTGCCGGCCGCCGCCATCTCGTGGTGGTCAACAAGGGAGATCTCCCCCGGCAACTCGACCTCTCTTCCCTTTCCCCCGAGCTGCCGGTCGTCGATGTCTCCACGGCAACGGGGGAGGGGATCGCCACCCTTCGGGACCGCATCTACGACTCCTTCATCCACGGCCACGCCATCGACAGCCGCGAATACGTGGCACTCTCCCAGGTGCGGCACCGGGATGTCCTTGCCACGGCCCGCGACCGTATCAGGGATTTTCTCGCCAATCTTTCCGGGAGAGAGACCCTGGACATCCTCGCCGTCGACCTCAAGGATGCCCTGCGGGCGGTAGGTGAGGTGACGGGGGAGACGACCCCCGACGATGTTCTCGATCTGATCTTTCAGCGTTTCTGTATCGGAAAATGAATGTTTCACGTGAAACGTTTCTGCTAACATAGAGTAAATACTAAGAAAAAGACTGGTATACAGTATTATTTGAAACCTCCTGTGAAACAGGGGGAAGGTGACGGGCAGATGAGTCTGATCGAATACGACAAGCAGTACGATGTCATCGTGGTGGGGGGTGGTCATGCAGGGTGCGAGGCGGCCCTGGCGGCGGCGCGGATGGGGTGCGAGACCCTGCTCCTCACGATCAACCTGGACGCCCTTGCCCTGATGTCGTGCAACCCCGCCATCGGCGGCCTTGCCAAGGGGCACCTGGTGAAGGAGATCGATGCCCTCGGCGGGGAGATGGGGAAAAACATCGATGCCACCGGGATCCAGTTCCGGATCCTCAATACCCGCAAGGGGCCGGCGGTCCGCGCCTCCCGGGCCCAGGCCGACAAGCAGCTCTACCGGCTCCGGATGAAGCACGTCATGGAACAGCAGGAGCGCCTCTCGCTCAAGCAGGCCGAGGTGACCGCTCTGGTGGTGGAAGAGGGGAGGGTGCGGGGGGTCGACACCCGGGTGGGGGTCCGCTTCCTCGGTTCCACCGTCATCCTCACCACGGGGACCTTCATGCGGGGGCTCATCCATGTGGGGCTCACCAACTACCCCGGGGGAAGGGCGGGGGACCTGCCGTCGGTGGGGCTCTCGGACCAGCTGTGGGAGCTCGGCTTCACCGTGGGGCGCCTAAAGACCGGCACACCGGCCCGACTCGACGGCCGCACCATCGACTTCTCGCGGCTGGAGCCCCAGTACGGGGACGACCCGCCGGTGCCGTTCTCCTTTGCCACCGAGCGGATCGACACCCCCCAGGTCCCATGCTACATCGCCTATACCAACGAGCGCTCCCACGAGATCATCCGCTCGGGGCTCGACCGCTCCCCGCTCTACGCCGGGGTGATCGAAGGGATCGGACCCCGCTACTGTCCCTCCATCGAGGACAAGGTGGTCCGCTTTCCGGAAAAGGACCGGCACCAGAGCTTCCTGGAGCCCGAGGGGCGCGCTACGGTGGAATACTATCCCTCGGGGCTCTCCACGTCGCTTCCGATCGACGTGCAGTGGGCCTTCTACCGCAGCATCGAAGGGCTCGAGCACGTGGAGATCATGCGTCCCGCCTACGCCATCGAGTACGACTACTGCGATCCGGTCCAGCTCCACGCCTCGCTGGAGACCAAGCTGGTCCGCGGCCTCTACCACGCCGGCCAGATCAACGGCACCTCGGGGTACGAGGAGGCGGCGGCCCAGGGACTGATGGCGGGGATCAACGCCGCGCTCCGGGTCAGGGATCGGGAACCCCTCGTGCTCGGGAGGAGCGAGGCGTACATCGGCGTCATGATCGACGATCTGGTCACCCTCGGAACGCGGGAGCCGTACCGGATGTTCACCTCCCGGGCCGAGTACCGGCTCCTGCTCCGCGAGGACAACGCCGACCTGCGCCTCCGGGAGCGGGGGCGCGAAGTGGGGCTTGTCCCGGAAGAAGAGTACCGGCGCTTCCGGGAAAAGCGGGAGCGGATCAGTGCCGAGCTGGAGCGGCTGCGGGGAGCGCGGCTCCTGCCATCCGAGGCGGATCCCGGCTTTCTCGCCGACTTCGACCTGACCGGGCTGCAGAACGCCCTGACCTTCGAGCAGCTTCTCCGCCGACCCGCCATCACCTACGACGAGCTGATGCGGATCGATCCGGGGGCTGCAGAGATCCCCCCGGCCGTGAGGGAGCAGGTGGAGATCCAGATCAAGTACCAGGGGTACATCGAGCGGCAACTCGATCAGGTCGAAAAGGCCCGGAAGCTGGAAGGGACCCGCATCCCCGGCGACATCGACTACGCCGCCATTCCCGGGCTTTCAGCCGAGGTGAGGGAAAAGCTTGTGAAATTCCGCCCCGATACCCTGGGGCAGGCATCGCGCATCCAGGGGGTGACGCCGGCGGCGGTCGGGATCCTCTCGGTGGCGCTCAAGGCACGGGGGTAACATGAACGCCGGCGCGCGAAATCTCCTCCTGCGGGGGGCCGAGCAGCTCGGGGTCCTCCTGGATCCGCACCAGCTCGGGCTCTTCGACCGCTTCGCGGCGGAGCTCACGAAGTGGAACCGCAAGATCAATCTTACCGCCATCAAGGGGGACGAGGAGATCGCCCTCAAGCACCTGGTCGATTCCCTCGCCTGCTGCCGGGTGATCGGAGCGCGGGGGCGGCTCCTCGACCTCGGGTCCGGGGGGGGCTTCCCGGTCATCCCCCTGAAGATCGTTCGGCCCCATCTCGACGCGGTCTCCGTCGACGCCGTCGAGAAAAAGGTCATCTTCCAGCGGCACGTGGCGCGGCTCCTCGGGCTGCGGGGCTTCGAGGCGGTCCATGCCCGGGGTGAGGAGCTGGCGGGGAGGTACGCCGGCCGGTTCGACTGGATCGTCTCCCGCGCCTTCGCCGACATCCCGACCTTCGTCCGGATGGCCCTCCCGTGCCTGGCACCGGGGGGAAGGATCGTCGCCATGAAGGGGAGAGAGGGGCGGGGGGAGTCGGAAGCGGCACGGCCGGCCCTGGCTGATCTGGGGGTGACGCTGGCAGAGATCCAGGAGTTCGAACTCCCCCTCACCGGCGACGGGCGTTCCCTCGTGGTCGTCGTGCGGAGCCTCGAAGGGGGCAAAACGCGCACAATGCCCCCAAAAGCCCCGTGAAGGTGTTTTTGCCCTAAAGACAGGCCTTGTTATGGCCCGGCGGGGAAAAACCGCCCCAGGAGGCCGTGATGGATTGGCTAAATTGCTTAAAAAGTGTGCAGATTTCCCCCGGGGCGGTTGCGACCACCGGGCGGGGTGATATCATGAACTCAGCGCGCAACAGAGAGAGACAGTCGGAGGCCATCATGTACCAGAAACGGATCGCCCAATTCATTCTTCCCCTCTTCCTCCTTTCCGCCTGCACCGCGTACAGGAGCCAGTACGTCGGCTTCCGGCCGGCCGAAGAGTACGCCAACCGCCAGCTGGTGAACGGCGTCACCATCGGCGGAGAGGCGTTCGCCGACAAGGCTGCCGCCGAGGAGGCCTTCGGCTTCGACATCAAGGGGGCCGGGGTGCTCCCGGTCCAGGTGGTGATGAGCAACAGGGGGAAGGGGCTTGAGATCGTCTCCTCTCAGACCTTTCTCGTGAACGACCAGAACCGCTACTTTCCGGTGATCCCCAACAACACGGCGGTGGACCGGATCGAGAACTCGACCCAGCTTGCCGCCTTCTTCGGGAAGGGGGCCGGCAAGGGGGCGCTCCTGGGAGCCGCTGGGGGGGCCATTCTCGGGGCGGCCCTCGGGATCGTCTCCGGCAGGAGCGTCGGCGAGGCCCTCGGCAAGGGGGCCGCCATCGGTGCCGCGGGTGGCGCGGTAATCGGCGGCGTCAAGGAGGGAACCTCCGAAGAGCGGGAACGGAGCATCGTCGACGATATCCGGAACAAGGGGCTCGAAGGTAAGACGATCCCCCCCGACAGCATCGCCAGCGGCTTCCTCTTCTTCCCCGCCGAGGCGGACACCGCCCGGGAACTCCGGATGCAGCTGCGGGAGCGGGAGACCGGCAAGCTCCACAGCGTAATCCTGAAATTGCGGTAGTGGTCGTTCGCGCCGCGGTGAAAAGGGGCCCCGGGCCTCTTTTCTTTTGTGAAAAGGCAACTGCCGAATGATTTTTGAGGGTAGAAGGGGAGGAGGGGGAGCGTGGAATTTCGCATCTACTACGAGGATACCGACGCCGGGGGGGTGGTCTACCATGCCCGTTACCTCGGCTTTTTCGAGCGGGGGAGGTGCGAATTTCTCCGCAAGCGGGGGCTCTCGGTGAAGGAGCTCTCGGACCGCGGCTGGATCTTCCCGGTGGTCCGGCTGGAGATCGACTACCGGGCGCCGGCGGTCCTTGACGACCTGGTGCGGGTGGAGACCGAGGTGCTGGAGGTCGGGAAGACCTCGTTCACCGTCGGCCAGCAGGTGATGCGGCTTCCCGACGGCAAGTGCCTCGTGGCGGGACGGGTGACGCTGGTCTGCGTCGGAGCGGGGATGCGGCCGAAGCGGCTGCCGGATGAGCTCCTTGCGGCGCTGGGGCAGGAGGCGCCGTGAGCGGACCCCGGGTGTCGATCCTGATGCCGGTCCGCAACGAGGAGCGCCATCTCCCCCAGGCCCTGCAGTCGCTCTTTCGCCAGACCCTCACGGAGTGGGAACTGGTGGCGGTGGACGACGGTTCCACGGACGCCACGCCGCGCATCCTGGCCGATGCCGCCCGGGACCCCCGGGTACGGGTGGTTCCAAATCCCGGGCGGGGGCTGGTGCCGGCCCTGAACCACGGCCTCTCCCTCTGCCGCGCCCCCCTTGTGGCGCGGATGGATGCCGACGACGTCTCCCACCCCCGGCGGCTCGAACGCCAGGCCGCGGCCCTGGCGGCAGTGCCGGCACTTGGCCTGGTGGCGAGCAGGTTTCGCCACTTTCCCCGCCGCGGGGTCGGGATCGGCATGGCCGCCTACGAGGCGTGGCAGAACCGGCTTCTTACCCACGAGGAGATCATGCGCGACCGCTTTGTGGAGTCCCCCTTTGTCCATCCGAGCGTCATGGTTCGGCGAGACGTGCTTCTGCAGGCCGGGGGGTACCGGGACCTGGGGTGGGCCGAGGATTACGACCTCTGGCTGCGGCTGGCCGATGCCGGGGTCCGCTTCGCCCGGCTGCCGGAGGTGCTCTTCTTCTGGCGGGAGCGGCCCGGCCGGGCGATCCGGACCATGGAGGAGTACAGCGCCGCGGCGTTTCGCGACTGCAAGGTCCATCACCTGAGGGGCGGTTTTCTCGCCGGCGTGACCGCGGTGACCCTGGCTGGGGCCGGACGGGAGGGAAGGGCCTGGCGCTCTTCGCTGGAGAGGGCGGGGGTGAGGGTTGTCCGCTGGGTGGACGTGGACCCCCGCAAGGCGGGCCGTACGCTCCACGGGGCGCCGGTGCTCCTCCCCGCCGAGATGCGGCCGGGGGAAGGGAAGATGCTCCTTACGGTCGGCACCCGCGGCGCCCGGGAGGGGGTGCGGTCGTGGGCACTGGAAGCCGGGTTCGGGGAAGGGACCGATTTCGTCTGCGTGACGTGAAAGGAAAGGGGAGGATCATGGGAATCAGCATCAAGGCGTCGGATCTCTACTACAGGTACCCGAAGGATGTGAAGAACCGGCATCGGCCGAAGTTCAGCGGAAAACCGGACCCGGAGCCCTTCAACCGGGACGACCTCTACGAGGTGATTCCGATGCTGGAGGCGGTCATGGACGCCCTGGGGAGCACCGACAGCTGGGTTCTCCACCTGGCCGAGGAGATCATGCTGAGGGAGATGCCCCCCTTCATCAACACCCGCGAGCAGGTTTTCGACTGCCTCGTGGAGACCGTGCGGGAGCGCCTCGGCCTTCCCGTCCCCGAGGGGCCGTAACCCCCCGTTCTTGTCATTGCGCCCCGCTTCTGGTATAGATGGGGCGACCCTGATCCCCCCGGGAGGAACCATGACCCCAAAAGATTCCCTCGCCCACTTTGCCGTCACCGTTGTCGGCAAGGACCGTCCCGGCATCGTTGCCGGCGCCACCGGCGTCCTCTACCGCCTCGGCTGCAACATCGAGGATTCCAGCTCCACCATGCTCGGCGGCGAGTTTTCCATGATCCTGATCGTCACCCATGCAAAGCCGTTCACCAAGGGGCGCCTCCTCGAGGAGTTCCGGGGGCTTAGCGAAGAGATGGGGCTGTCGGTGTCGGTCCGCCCCCTGACCCGCGACGAGGCCGAGTACCGGGCGCCGGAGGGGGAGCTCTGCATGGTGTCGGTCTACGGCTCCGACAAGCCGGGGATCGTCTACCGGGTGGCGCAGGAGTTCGCGCGGCGCTCGATCAACATCACCGATCTGAACACCAAG
>JAJZUC010000082.1 GCA_021847245.1 Deltaproteobacteria bacterium
CCCCCCTGGCAGACGAGGGTGGCGGTCAGCGCCGACGACGGGTCCTTGCGGATCTTGACCGTTACCACCACCGGATTCTCGTTGGCCGGAACCAGGGGAACCAGAGTGGGATCGGCATCGGGGAAGTTGATGGTGGAGGGAGAGACGGTGAGCTTGGCCCGGGCGCTGATGTTGTAGTTGGTCGTTACGGGCTGGGGGTTGGCGCACTCCCCCGCCACCACGGCGCACAGGAGGGTCCCCGTCACAGACAGGGCCGCCGCTCCGCTCCTGAATTTTCTTGCTGCCCGATCTGTCATACTCCCCGGCTTCTCCCCCCGGATCACTTCCAAGCACAAGGCGTGCCTTGCACGGTTCAGGGGGTGGTAAGGGTGTAGTTGATAGTGGTCGAGTAGGTCCCGGGGAGATACCCGGCGCCGTTCTCCAGGAAGAAGTTGAAGTACGATGAGTAGATGCCGGACCCTGTCGGGAAGCGGGCTGCCGGCTGCCCGGAGACCTTGCTGAGGGCCCCCCCCATGAACGGTGCGCCGGCGGCGGTCCAGGTGATGGCAGAGGCCGGGATCACCGCATCGCCGTTACGCAGGTCGTCCAGGGCAATCACCAGGAGGGTCAGGGGATCGTTGCTCCTGACCTTGGCAATGACCGGAATCGGGTTCTCAACCGCCGCAATGACCGGATGGGTGATCGGGTCCGCAGCCCTGAAACTCAGGGTGTTGGCCCCGAGGGTCAGGTTGGCCGACGACAGCACCGAGACGTTTATGGTCAGGTTGGCCGACGTGGTGTCCGCCCCGGCCTTCCCCGCCGGGGCGAAGGCCAGGAAGACCGATATCCCCGCCGCCACCATGCGTGAAACGGATCTCCTCACCATGCGAAGACTCCATGAAGAAAGGCCGCGGCAGCATCCCCCGCCGCGGCCGCGCCTGCCGGGTGACTCACGGTCACGGAGAGGTCAGGGTGTAGGTCGTAACCGCCGTGTAGGAACCGGTGGCGTAGTCCCAGCTGTTGGCCAGGGCATAGCTGTTGCTTCCGGTGCGGCTCCCCGACCCGGTCCAGCTCGCCACCGTCTGGGGGGCGGACTTGCTCATGGTACCGTTGGCGCTCCACCCGCCGCCGCTCCCCGATGTCCAGGTGACTTGGGAGATCGGGATCACATCCGTCCCGCTCGTCAGGTCGCCCCCCGACTGGACGGTGAGGGTCACGGTCTGGGAGCTGCCGGTCTTCGCCTTGGCAGTGATGTTCACCGCGGCCGGTGACGACGGGATGCTCGGGGTGGAGTCGGCGTCGGCACTGGCGAAGCTGATGGCGGCAGCATCCAGTGAGAGCTTCGCCGCGGCCGAGACCGTGGCGTTGATGGTCAGGTTCTGGGCGTCGTTGGCTGCCATGGCGGTTCCGGCGGCCAGGGCGGCAGCCAGGCCGAGGAGCGCCATGACGCTTCTCCGTGCGATGGTACTCATGGGTGTTTCCTCCTTTGCGATCCGGCCTCTGTTCCCGGCCGGCAGGTAATATTGCCGCCTCACGGGGCGGACAAGGTATAGGTGACGGTCACCGAGTAGTTTCCGGTGGCGTAGTTCCAGCTGTTGGCCATGAAGTAGCTGAAGGAGCCGCTCCGCTGCCCCGGTCCGGTCCAGGAACCGGCGGTCTGGGCCGTGGCCTTGTTCATGGTTCCGGGCACAAAACCGGCGCCGGTGGCCGTCCAGGTGACGTTGGAGATCGGGATCGTATCGGAGCCGCTCGTCAGGTCTCCGGCCGCCTGCACCTGCAGGGTCGAGACGCTGGAGCTACCCGAGCGGACGCTGGCGGTGACACTGACCGCATTCTGGGTTGCCGGTATCGAGGAGACGGTGCCCGGGTCCGCATCGGGAAAGCCGATGGTGGTCGTGCCGAAAACCAGCGAGGCCCGGGCGCCGACGGCACTGTTCACGGTCACGTTGGTGGTGGCGGAAGCCCCCAGGGCGGCCGTGGCAACCGAGCAGCCGACGGCGGTGGCAATCGCAATGGAAGTGAGGTGTTTCATGAGCAACCAGGCCTCCGGGCAATTCTCCAGGTCAAACCGGTGCTCACTTAACAGCAACTTGAATGCCAATTCATAGGGGATTCCCCTATTAGTCATCAGGGACTTTACTATTTCCCGAAAAGCCGCGCGGGTACTGGCAAACGTGAAACTGTCAATAAAATCGCGCAGGTGTCAAAAAACAAAACACAGTTTAATAACTGTCAAAACGCCGTCATTTGACGTAGACACGACGTCGGGTTACAACGGGCGCATGAACCTGAATCGGATGGGGGAAAAGAGAAAGGAGGGGCTCAACCCCGGAACGAAACGAGGATGAGGAGATCGAGGAAGGCGAGCGCCCGCTCCCGCTCCGCGGGGGAGAGCTCGGAGACCCGCACGGGGCGGAGGAAGCGGCGCAGAAACCGCTTTTGGGCGAAGCCGAGTTCCGGGTTGGGACGACCGAGGCGCGGGGGGATCACGTCCCGTGCGATCCGCAGCCTCCTCACACAGAAACGGAGCGCCGGATTGAGCATGAGGGACGCATCGGCGGCGAGGCCGCAGCCGCCGGCGGTCCCGCGCCCCAGGTAGAGGACGAAATTCGGCTCATCGTCCCCCTCGCGTTCGGCACGCCGCAGCCGCTCCACCTCGGCCCGAACATCGGGGAGGGCGCCGTGGTGGGCAAAAAGCAGGGGCTGGAGTGACGTCTCCCCCACCAGCGCCAGGAGCTCGTCGATCCGGCAGGTCCGCGCCCGGGGGTGGAGGAAGGCGTCAGCGATGCCGCTGTCAAAGGAAAGCTCCGGGGCGCTCTCCACGTAACTCCCGAGCCGGGAGCCCCGATCTGCGCGCCGCAGGAGACGCTTCACGGTCGGGAGATCCTTCACCCCCAGGAGCCGCAGGGCCTTGCGGACCGACTCGGCCCCCCGCCGCGCCCCCCGGCTGTAGACCATGATCCGGAGAATCCCCCCCGGTGCCAGCCGCCGCTCCAGTGCCCGCAGCCCCGCCAGCGGCTCCGCCAGGTGGTGGAGCACCCCGAAGCAGTCGATGAAGCCGTACTCCCCCGCCGCCACCGCCGGATCGAGAAGATCCCCCCGCTCCCAGCCGATGCCGAAGCGGCCGTGGAGGAGCGTATGGAGGCGGGCCCGCCGCAGGTTGGCGCGGGAGAGGTCGAGGGCGGTGATCGGCACGCCGGGGTTGGCGAGGGAGGTCGGATAGGGGGAGAAGCTCCCGCAGCCGGCCAGGAGGATGCGCCGCGCGGCCGACGGCGGGAGGATGCCGTTGAAGCGCGCGAAGAGGGAATCGAGGTTCAGGGCGTAGGTGTCGCAGGGGCGCACCGACGCCAGGAGGGGGTAGCGGGGATAGGGGTGGCGCTCGTAGTGGCGGCGGATTTCGTCGGTCATCGGTCCCGGGTTCCTACCACGTCACGATCCGCAGCGCCTTCTTGAGAATGAGCAGCACATCCTGGATGGTGATCTCTCCATCGGGAGCCGGCTTGCCGTCCACCAGCGGATAGACGTCCCCCTCGGCCAGGATGGCCGGCGTGGCGGGCTTCTGCCTTACCGCCACCTTGAGGGCTTCGAGCACGTCGGCAACGGTAAACTGCCGGTCCTGGTTCAGGTCCCCCGAGTGGGGACCGGCATAGACGTAGAGGCTGATACCCTTCGTGGTGGTGAGGGCGCCGTCCCCCACCTCTATCGTCACCGGAACATTGCCGATGTAGGGGGAGAAGGGGGTCCAGGAGATGACGCCGGCGGGAGAGACGGTCATTCCCGGGGGGGCCTTGGCGAGGGCGTAGGAAAGGGTCTCGGAGTTCTGGCCGCTGGGGGGCGTCCCGGGAACCTGGTCCTGGTCGCTGGCGTTGATCTGCCACGAGGCCGGCTGTGCCTCCATGGCGAAGCTCGAATTCGAGGTGACCGAGGTGACGACCGGCGGGTGGTTGCAGAGCGCAACCGTATCCGCCGCCTCGGCGGGGTAGCTGTCGGCAGAGAGGAAACGCCCCTTGAGGGTGAAGTCGGTGGCGGCATCGGCGGAGACGGTGAGCTGAACCACTGGAGGAGCGGCACCGGGAGCGATGGTCCCGAAACTCCAGGTAACGGTTCCCTTCGCCCCGTCGTAGACGCCGCCGTCGGTGGCCGAAACGAAACCGACCCCGGCCGGAAGTTGCACCACCATCCTGCCGTCGGCAAGGGAATCGGTCTTGTTGGCGGAATTGTCCAGGGCAAGCGTGGCGGTCACCGGCTGCCGGTAAGTCGCACACCCCCCGCCATGAACGAGGGAAAGCACCGGGGTGGAGGTCGGTTCGATCCGATCGACAATATCGAAGGATGTCGATCCGCCGACGGGAACCGTCAAATCCCACTGGAGGGTGAAGTTCATGTCGCCGGCCGGAAGCGGCCCGGGGAAATTGCTGAGGGGGGTAGGTTCCCCGTCGTTAAGGGTGGAGAAGGTCCCGAAGCCGCTGTTGTCGACGTCGAACCGGGATGGCGGCATCGTCGCGCTCTGCACCAGAGTCCCCGCCCCGTATGCCTTCGTCTGCACCGCCCCCACACCCTCCACCACCTGGGCGAGATCGGCGCCCGACGATGACTGGTCGAGGTCGAAGTCGGAATAATGGTAGAGGTGAAGGGTGAGGGGGGTGGATTTCCTGTTGGTTACGGTCACCGTCTTGGTGATGGTTGAACGTCCCGACCCCGCGGCCCCGTCGGCCAGCTTCCAGGTGACGGAAAGGTCGAAATCGGCGGCTGCAAAGGGGAGCGTGACGCTGTCGGCGGTGCTGGACGGCGTTCCCGGCGTCAGGGTCTGAATCTGCGCCTCCGGCCCGCTTTCCCCCTCGCGGTACCAGAACCACTGCTGGTACATGACTTCCTGGCCCCCGTTCGCCAGCCATGAATAAAGGCCGCAAAGGGGCGCCGTCGGGTCGCAGGAGGCCGCATCATCAATTGACGCGGTCGAAGCTCCGCTCGTCATGATCCACACGACCGCACCGACCTCCCCCACCCAGAAGGCCCAGACGGCAAACAACAAGAACTTTATGATCCGATTCATTGGCAACCCCGCCCCGCCCCCTGTCCGGACTCCGACTTGCCAACAATACCATAACAGGCCCCAAATAAATACGTCCTAATCCATCTCTCCGCTCGCGGCCGCCCCCTCATCCTCTGCGCACCCGGAACTTCCTGACCAGTTCCGCCGGGTGGTAGGAGAGCTTGGCGTCCCGCAGCCCCGGCACCCCCAGGTCCTGCTCCCGGTTCGTCCAGGTGCAGTCGGTGAAGAGGAGCCGGTTGAACTCCCGGTCCACGAGCTGGGCAACCCCTTCCATGAACGGATCCCCCTTCTCGAAGTGGCAGACCGCCGTCTCACGGTTGAGCCGCTCGCCGAGGGCAAAGGCGGCCACCCTCCCCTCCACGAGCACCACCACCCCTTCGAGCCCCAGCGGGCCGGCCAGCGTCAGGGACTCTTCCGTCGCCGCCGTCTCGGGGTCGATGGAGGAACTCCCCATATCCGCGCGCACCCGATGCCACTCCTGCAGGAGGTCCAGGCATCCCTCCCGGTGCCCCTCGCTGTAAATCTCCACGGCGTACCGGTGCCGGGCGGCAAAGTAGCTGATCCGGTTCTTCTTCTTGTGGAAGCGGTTGCCGGGGAGCTCCGCCAGCTCCCGACGCAGGTAGAGGTAGTCGAAACTGTCCCGGTCCTCCTCGATCCGATAGCCACCATCGGCGAGATGGCGTTCCACGAACCGCTCTTCGGCGCCATAAAGGGTCATGCCGGCATCGAGGAGGGTCCGCGCGGCGTCGGTCACGGCGCCGGAGAGGGGGGGAAGGAAGTACGGCGCGCCGTCGTACCCCCGGCCGAGCACCACCACCGCATCGCCGACCATCGTCAGGCGGTAGGCGTGGGGGGCGCGGAAGAGGTAGAGGTTGGCGAAGGTGAGTTCGGAGACCCGCGGCTGGAGCCGGGCGAAGACGGCGTCCAGGAACGGCTTGTCGGCAAGGGCCAGGGGGCGGGATGCGGGGTATGCGGGGATATCCATCAGAGCACCACCACCAGCACCACTCCGCCGGCGATGACCGAGAGGTTGCAGGCGGCGGAGATGCCGTGGAGCTTCGAGAACTCCCGGCGAAGGGGGTGGTCCCTGGGGGTGGTCTCGAAGGAGGGGATCTGCTGTTTGAGAAGGGCGGCCCGGGGTTCGATGTAAAACGCCTGGAACGCGGTGAGCGCCAGCATGACGACGAGGAGCGCGGTGGCGGGGACCCAGTGCCTGCCGCGCACGACGAGCAGCGCCGCCAGGGCGGCGCAGCCGCAGGCAAGCCCCCAGCGGAAGTAGCCGGGGAAGAGGTAGCCGACGATCCGGCCGGCGGCATCGCGGTTCTCCACCCGGAAGATGATCGGTGTCAGGAGGAACGTGAAGAGGGCGGCGCCCCCCACCCAGAAGGCGATGGCAAGGCGGCAGAGGGAAGTGAAGAGAATGGATGTCATGACGCCTCCTCTCCGAGCGCGAAGCGGTCGATGATCCACCGGGCGATGCTGCGCCGGCCCGGAAGCGAGGCCGGCATATCTCCCGCGCAGAACCAGCGGGCATCCTCGATCTCGTTCTGATCACAGCGAATTTCGCCGCCGGCGTAGTCGGCCACGAACCCTGCCATGAGCTGGCTCGGGAAGGGCCAGCACTGGCTCCCGACGTAGCGGATGTTCGCCACCTCCACGCCGGTCTCCTCCCGCACCTCGCGCCGCGCGCACTCCTCCAGCGACTCGCCGAAATCGAGGAAGCCGGCCACGAGGCCGTAGCGCCCCTCGGGCCACTCGGGCTTGCGTGCCAGGAGGAATTCGTCGCCGCGCCGCACCAGGACGATGGCGCAGGGATGGATGTGGGGGAAGTGTTCGGTGCGGCAGGAGGGGCAGCGCCTCCCGCAGCTGCCGGGGAGCGGCTCCAGGGAACCGCCGCACCGGGAACAGCAGCGGCTGCTTCCGCTCCAGTGGAGGATCTGATTGGCCATACCGCCGAGGGTGAGGGAGATGTCGTCGAGGCGGTCGGAGGTGGCGTTGAACGGCTCCAAGGCCAGCGGCGCCGGAAGCGCCTCTTTTGCAGAGATCCGGACGGCGCGCAGGGGTTTTCCCTGCCACGTGCCGAAACGGATCGGTTCGAGGCCGGCAGGGAGCCAGTCGGGGGTTCCTCCCTCGGGAAGAAACGGGAGGCCGGCCCGCACTTCGACCACCAGGGCGTTTCCCCGGATCACGAGCCAGAGCCCCGGCGCACCGTCATCGGGTATGCCGGGTGTGGCGGGGGCAAACCCGCCGGCCAGAAGGGTGGCGTTGAAGGGGAGATTGACCGCTTCGGGATAGCGCATGGGATGTCCTCCGGAAAATAGAAAGGATACCCCCCGCGCCGTCCCCTTGCAACATCAACTTCGCGGGCTGCGGCTATTCCGGGCCGGCTAGCCCCCTTCGCCGCGCCGGACGAGCCTCTTGTTGAGCGCCTGGCGGGTGATGCCGAGATAGGATGCGGCAAGCCCCTGGTTGCCGCCGGAAAGGCGAAGGGCCTCGGCGATCAGGGCATGTTCGGCCTCCTTGAGGGTCGGAAGGCGGTCGGGGGCACCGACGACCCCGGCGATTTGCCGGGGAACGTCGGCAAGGTCGGCGCAGGGGGAGGCGCCCATTGCCTCCCTGAAACTTTCGAGGGAGAGGACCCCGTGCTGGTGGCGGGCCACGGCGTCGGCGACCAGGGCCTGGAGTTCACGGATGTTGCCGGGAAAGGGGTAGGCGGAGAGATACCGGTAGAGCTCCGGCGGCGGGGTCGGCTTCTTCTTCCCCATCGCCACGGCGCTCTGCTCCAGAAAATGGTCGACCAGCAGCGGGATGTCCTCTCGGCGCTCCCGCAGCGGCGGCAGCGTCACCCGGTGGGCGGAGAGGCGGTAGTAGAGGTCGCGGCGGAAGGTGCCGGCCGCCATCATCTCCTGCAGGTTCCGATTGGTGGCGACCACGATCCGGGCGGCGCTCTTGCAGGGGGTGTCGGAACCGAGGGGGTAGTACTCATGCTCCTGGAGGAGACGCAACAGCTTCACCTGCGACGACTCGGCCAGATCGCCGATCTCGTCGAGAAAGAGGGTCCCCCACGCCGCCCGGGCAATGAGCCCTTCGCGCTTCTGGTCGGCACCGGTGTAGGCCCCGCGGCGGTGGCCAAAGAGGGTATCGGAAAAGATGAGGTCGTCGAGACCGGCGACGTTCACCGCCACGAACTCCCCCGTGCGGCCGCTGGCGTCGTGGACGGCCCGGGCCGCCAGCTCCTTGCCGGTGCCGGTTTCGCCGGCGACGAGCACCGGCTGGTCGGTGGCCGCCACCGCCTCAAGATAGCGGAAGATCCCCCCCATGGCCTCGCTGCATGTGACCATGGAAGCGAAGGCCTCCTCATGATCGAGCCGCCCCGAGACCAGGTGCCGGGAGAGGGTCGACACCTCCCTGCGGAGGCAGTTCAGCTCCCGGGCCCGCTGGACGCTGGCGAGGAGACGGCTTCGCTCCACCGGCTTGACGAAATAGTCGAAGGCCCCCCCCTTCATGCACTCCACCGCCATCTCCAGCTCGTTGGCGGCGGTGACGATGATGATCGGCACATGGGGAAAGCGGGGGGCGATCTGCCTGAGCAGGTCGAAGCCCGAGACGAACGGCATGGAGAGGTCGAGCAGGATGAGCGACACCTCCTGGCGCTCCAGAAGCGGCATCACCCGACGGCTGTCGCTCTCGGTGATGACGTCCGGATACCCGGTGCTGCGGAAAAGCGTCCGCATGCTGAAGAGGATTTCCTCCTCGTCGTCCACGAGGAGTATCGTGAAGGGGAAAGTCTGCGCGTCCATTGCTGCTCCTGAAACGAAGGTGATTATTCCGCTCTTTTACTCCCCCGCGGCCGGCAGCCGCACCGTCACGGTGGTCCCCCGGTCGGGAAGGCTCTCGAACTCCAGGGTTCCCCCATGCTCCTTCACGATCGATGCCGAGATGGAGAGCCCCAGCCCGGTCCCCCCCTGGTCGAGGCGGGTGGAAAAGAACGGGTCAGTGATCCGCTCCATCACCCTGCGGCTCATCCCTTCCCCCTCGTCCTGCACCGTAAGGAGCACCTGATGCCGCCCAGCATCGCAGGAGGTGGTTATCGTAACGCCGCAATTCCTGTCGGGAAGCGCCTGGAGGGCATTCATCACCAGATTGATGATCACCTGCTCGATCTGCTGCTGATTCCCCCGCACCGGCGGCACTCCTTCGGCATAGTCGGTGACGAAGCGGTTGGTGAGCTTCTGGATATGGTGGCCCAGGATCGTGACGGCGTCACCGGTGACCCGGTTGAGGTCCACCTCCCGCAGGAGCCCGCCGTGGTCTTCACGGGCGAAGTCCTTGAGATTGCTCACGATGGCGCTGATCCGCCGGGCACCCTCCACTATCCCGGTGAAGAGCTTCGGCGCCGTCGCGCTCATCTCTGAGAACAGCAGGCCGCCGAGGGGGAAATCACCGTGCTCCTCCGCGTACTCGGCCAGGAGCGGCGACGCGTCGCGCCAGACGTCGCGCAGCAGCATGGCGTTCACCGAGACGTAACTGTTGGGGTTGTTGATCTCGTGGGCGATCCCCGAGACGAGGACCCCGAGGGAGGCCATCTTGTTGGCGTGAATGAGACGCGCCTGGCTGCTCTTCATCTCCTCCTCCATCCTGACCCGTTCGGTTATGTCCCGGATCGAGCAGTAGATGACCTCCTTCTCCCGCAGCTGCACCATCTTCCCCCAGATCGACACGAAGATGCGCGCCCCGTCCCTCGTAAGGGCAGTCAGGCGGTCCAGGTGAAACGGCCGGTCGCCAGACCGGGGAACCGCCTGGATGAACGACTCATAGTCGTCCGGCACGATGAACGACCAGGGACCGAGCCGGATCAGCTCTTCCCGCCGGAAACCGACGAGCGCCTCCGCCGCCGGATTGACGTCGATGACGTCGAACCCCTCCGGCGTCAGGAGGACGATGGCGTCCTCGTTCTGGGTGAAGAGCTGGCGAAAGAGCTCCTCGCTCTCCAGCAGTTCTCCGTTGCGGCTGCGCAGCTCCTCCTCGGAACGCATGATTCTCTTCACGTACCGGGAGACGAGGCCGAAGAGGAGCGCCGCCGTGGCAGCGACATAGAGCCACCCTTTGACCATGCTGACGATAGTGGCCGACCTCACGTCGGTCGCCACGGAGCCGAGGATCTCATCCGAGAAGAGGATCCATACGGCCCCGGCAACGGCGTAGGCAGCAGCGATCTTAAGGGCGATTCTGCGGTCCTGGGTCATGGGCGGGCCTTGCCGGAGCCGTGCGGTTTCGCCGCCGGAGATCCGGATGTAGTGCGGAGGCTCTTTATATGTATCGGTTTTCGGTCGTCAGACTTGAGGGAAAGTAGGGAGAAGCATTCAAAGCGGTAAAAGGCGGGTAAAACACATCGGGCCGGCATGGTGCCGGCCCGCGTCTGCCATCGGAACAGATAGTAGCTTCCTACTCCTCCCCTTTCTCCAGGGTCAGGATGTAGTAGCCTTCGGCCTCTTTGAGACCAAGGAGTTTGTGCCCCTCCGACTTGAGGCTGCGGGGGACGTTTTTCACCGGCTCGCCGTCGTCGAGGAGAAATTCGATCACCTCGCCGGCGTCGACCATCTCCAGCGCCAGCTTGGCCTTGACGAAGTTGGTGGGGCAGGTTACCCCGCGCAGATCGACCGTTGTCATGATGCTCACCTCTCCTTTCCGACCTGGGTGGCGATGGCCTGGGGGGGGATCGTGGCATCGACCACAAAGGCGGGGAACTGCTCCCGCAGGCAGGCGAGGAGCGCTTCCGGCCCTTCGGCGCGGATCACGTCGCCAAGCCTCACCCTCCCCTGCCCTTCCGCCTTCTCCTTGTACCATGCGAGCACGGCGGCGATGAAGGCGACCACCTGCTCCTCCGGCAGAAACTCGGCGAAGAGGGTGCCGACCAGGGGGCGGCGCCCCCACTTGCCGCCGATCCGCACCGTGTACCCCTTCTTCTCCGCCCGCCACGCCTCGGTGGGGCAGACCTTGAGGCAGTCGCCGCAGTAGATGCAATTTTCGGGGATGAAGCGGGGCTTACCGTCCTCTCCCATGGTGATGGCGCCTTCGGTGCACGACTTGTCGCAGAGGCCGCAGCCGATACACTCTTCCACGGAGAGCACCGGCCAGACGGCCCCCTGGAAGCCGACATCATTGGTGGCCGACTTGGGACAGTCAAAGGGACAGCCGGCAAAGCCGACCTTGAACTTGTGGTGGCCGGTGGGGGTGCCGAAGAGCTTCTCGTCCACTTCCAGGGCCGACTTTTGCGTATCCACGAGGCCGTTGGGATTGTACTCGCAGCCGCCGCAGGCGGTGGGGACCCGGACCCGGGCGCCGCAGGAGGCGACCTTCTGGGTCCCCTCCCCCAGCTGGGCCACCACGGCGTCGAAATCCTTGAAGTTGATGTTGATCAGCTCCACCGACTGGCGCACCGAGAGGTGGACCAT
>JAJZUC010000083.1 GCA_021847245.1 Deltaproteobacteria bacterium
CTCCTGTGAAGTCAGGAAGGTAACATCCGAAACGAATTCAAATCGAAAAAAGAACAATTGTGTCAAAGAACTATAAAAATCAATGGTTTGCAGAAGTACATTCGTACTTTACCGGACAGTAGTGATATCCGTTCAATCTTGTGGTGAATCTGCTCTTCGGCTGCGGTTTGAGGCTGTTCGAGTGCCTGCAGTTGCGAGTTCGAGATTTCAACTTCGATGCGGGTGTATTGACGGTGCACGGCAAGGGGAAGAAGGACCGGACGGTGCCGCTGCCGGAATCGATCCTTCCGGAATTGAAGGCCCAGATGGAGTTCGTGAAGAGGCTGCACGATAAGGACCTTGCGGCGGGATACGCAGGGGTGTTTCTCAACGACGCCGTGGAGAAGAAGTTTCCCCAGGCGCCGAAGGAATTGATCCATCAGTGGTTCTTTCCGCAGCAGTCATTGACGCCGATAGCGGAAACCTGCGAGTCGAGGCGAAGCCATATCCATGAGACCCTGTTGCAGAGGGCTCTGTACACGGCTGTCCGCAGGGCGAAGATACCCAAGCGGGTCACGGCCCACACGTTCCGCCATTCCTACGCAACCCACCTGCTGCAGGCCAATTACGATATCCGCACCATCCAGACAAAGCTGGGACACTCAAGCCTGAAGACGACGATGATTTATACCCACTGCGTGCCGGTCAGGACGGTGAAGGAGGCAAGGAGTCCACTGGATTTTTAAGCGATGGCCGTTGAAGGTTTCTCAGGAATAGCAAGGCAAGCGGTGGCAGGACGATCACGAAGGCGTAGAAAAGAATCCGGAAGGAATGCGGTACCCCTTTACCCTTTATGGTCAGGTCGATGTCCGACCCCTTACGGTAGTTCCCCTTGGCCCGGGAACCGTAGAGGATTACCTCCTCGATTTCAGGCACCGCGGCGAAGACGCCGGTGATCTTGCCGACGGTGCTCCGCTTGAGCCCGAATGGTTCATCCTTGTCAGGCGCCATCGATCAGGGCCTCCATCCGCCGTTCGAAAGCAACAAACAGGGGATGATACAGGGTGATAACCTTTTCCGCAATTTCGGCAGCGACCTCAAGATTGTAAGTATGGGTGGTCTGGTTGCGGCTCCCGATCATCTCCATCCATCCATCGCCATCGGTTACGAGGTTGCGGGAGAACGCCTCCCGCGTCGCGTCACGGGAGCCCATGATCGTCGTGGTCCCCTGGTATTCGAAAAAATCCTTCATCACATTCCAGGCAAGTTCGTGGGTGAATTCGAACGCCTGAATGAGCCCCTGCTGTTCGAGTTCGGAGAGGTGGCGCTCATGGCTCAGCTCAACCGCTTTAGTCAGTTGCTGCAACGCCCTTTTGTAATGGCTGAGGCGCTGCTGCCATCGAATATCCAGAGTGTTCATCGGTTCTCCCAGCGGGTGGCTGTGTTAACGGCTGTGATCCTTATAACACCCCGGTTCCACCTGAAGCAAGAGCGGCAAAATATCTCCGCACAACATCCGTATGCATGGGAAACCCCAGCTCAATGGGGCGGTCGATGAGGCGCACCTCCTGGGTCTCCGGCGAGGAGAACGGCCGGAGGATCTCCCGGGGCTTCGGGGGCGCCAGGCCGAAGATCACCAGGGTGTCGTCAAAGCCGTTCTGCACATCGTAGAGGGTGATCTCGTCCCCGTCGCCGGCGTCGATACCGGTCTCCTCGTAAAGCTCGCGCCGCGCCGCCTGTTGCCACGTCTCGCCGCAGTCGATGTAGCCGCCGGGGAGGGTCAGGGTACCCTTCCGGGGCTCGATGTTGCGCCGGATGACGACCAGCCCCTCCCCCACCGGCTGCAGGACGACCGCCACCGGCAGCGGGTTCAGGTAGCTGGAGTTGTGGCAAACCGAGCAGCGCCGCGGCCAGGGGGCACCCTCGGGAAACCGGGCGCCGCAGTATGTGCAGTGGGAGTTCTTTTCATGCATGGGGGTCACCTTCCTCGGAATAACATGGAGCACACGGGGATAACCATGAGATTCAATTTCGGGCTTTATATCCGCAGCAATCCCAACAGCACTTTCAACCTGAAAAATGCATTTTAGCCACGGATTCACACGGATTAACACGGATATTCAAGGTCTTGTAAAAATAACGTCTCTCCGAATGGTGATGACCCCAGATTAAATACTGGTTCAAAACATCCGTGTTTATCCGTGTCATCCGTGGCTTACTGCCGTATTGTGGTTTAATGAGCCTGCACTATACTGCAGAATAAAGGTTCAAGAATTCACTAATTCTTTTCTAAGCATTTCTCCGTGTGCTCCGTTGCTTCGTGTTATTGAATGTTTTAACAGATATCGCAGTCTTCGCACCGTTGGCAACCACGTATTCGAAATTACAGAACATTGGTTTGAAAATGTGTAGCAAAAATCCTCGTTGAGGAAATACGCCACAGCCCTACCCTCGTCCCATCCCGACCCCACCCTTCCAGGTTGTCCTATTTCTCTACACATTCAAAATAATCGCCCGCCGCACCCGGCCGAAATCCTTCGACTTTACGACATAAATCGTTGTTTTATTCTTTGGCATCGGCGTTGCAACTATGGAGTGCAAAGGGCGCATCACCCCGGTGGTGCGAAACCGAAACGATTGAAAGGAGAAGATCATGGAAAAAGAACTGCAAACTGTCGAGACGTGCCACGAGGAGCCCTGCATCCTGGAGGAGATCCAGGTGGAAGAGCTCGCAATCGACGGCATCTGCGGGGTGTACTGAGATGGCGGCGGCTGGTGCAGGCATACGGCTGCACCCCGCATGCCGCGTGCGGCAGGAAGGGTTCGGCCTTCTGTTTTACGACAGCAGGGGGCCGCGCCTTCTCTTCGCCGAGACCGGCGACCTTCTTCCCGCAGACTTCTACGGGACCGTCCGGGGAAGGGACGAGCTCCCCGACGGGCTGACGGACGGGCAGAAGAAGGCATTCCGGAAGTTCGTGACGCAACTTCTAGAAAAGGGGTTTCTCCGTGAGCAATAGGTATGTCGAGACGGGGCTTCGCTCCCCGGTAAACCTGACCTGGGAAGTATCCCTGGCCTGCAACCTCCGCTGCACCCACTGTCTCTCGGCTTCCGGAGAGTCCGCCCACGGCGAGCTCTCCACGGCCGAGGCCCTCGACCTGGTGGCGCAGCTGCACGAGGCCCGGGTCTTCCAGATCAACTTCGGCGGCGGCGAGCCGTTCATGCGCCCCGATTTCGAGGAGATCCTGGCCGCCTGTCACAGCCGGGGGATCATGACCTGCATTTCCACCAACGGGACGCTGCTTGACGCCGGGCGGGTGGCCCGGCTGGCGGCGAGCCGCCTGGTGGCGATCCAGGTGAGCATGGACGGCGCCACCCCCGAGACCTGCGACGCCATCCGGGGGAAAGGGGTCTTCAAGAGGGCCATCGAGGCGATCAGGCTTCTGGCCGCCACCTCCATCCCGGCCAGTATCAATACGGTCCTCACCACCCAGAACGCGAGCGAGATCCCGGCCATGTACGAGCTGGCCCGCTCCCTCGGCGTATCGCTGCGGGTGAGCCGCTTCCGCCCCTCCGGGCGCGGCGCGGACAACTGGGAGGATCTGCGTCCCACGCCGGCCCAGCTGCTGGAGTTCTCCGACTGGCTGGCAAAAAGCGGCGACGTGCGGACCGGCGACAGCTTCTTCTCGCTCACCTCCCAGGAGCGCCAGGGGCTGGGGCTGAACCTCTGCGGGGCGGCGAAGCTCACCTGCTGCGTCGGCCCCACCGGCAACATGTACCCCTGCGCGTTCCTGCAGACCGACCGGTTCAAGGCGGGGTCGCTGCGGGAGCAGAGCTTCCAGGAGATCTGGGACGCTTCCGAGATCTACGCATCGTTTCGCAGCTTGCGCATCCACTCCTGCGAGGAATGCCAGCGCTTCGACCAGTGCCACGGCGGCTGTCCGGCCGTTGCCTGGCACCTGAAAAACGACATCAACGGCGGCGACCCCGAGTGCCTGGAGCGCTGCGTGACATCCATTGCCGACGCCAACAAGGCGGCCGCCGCCGCGTAATCATTCAAGTCCCCCTTTGAAAAAGGGGGATTTAGGGGGATTTGCCGTTAGCAGCTGAAACCAAATCCCCCCCCCGACCCCCCTTTTGCAAAGGGGGGAGATAAAACTTTGAGGAGACCTCATCATGATGTTCCCGAATCTGTTCTCGCCCCTGAAACTGGGGACGGTTGAAGTGAAGAACCGGATTTCCTTCCAGCCGCACCTGACCAACCTGGCGGTGGGCAACCTCCCCAGCGAGCGCCAGATGTACTACTGGGGCGAGCGGGCCAAGGGGGGAGCGGGCCTCATCATCACCGAGGAGATGAGCGTCCACCCCACCGACATGGCCTACGAGAAGCTGATCGACGTCTACCACCCCGAGGTGATTCCCGGCTTCAAGAAGATCACCGACTACGTCCACCAGTTCGACGGGAAGATCTTCGCCCAGCTGAACCACAACGGCCAGCAGGGGGACGGCTCCATCTCGCGGCTGCCGGTCTGGGCCCCCTCCCCCATGCCCGACGTTCTCTTCCGCGAGACCCCGAAGGAGATGGAGCACGAGGACATCGAGGAGGTTGCCAGCTACTTCGCCAAGTGCGCCATCCATGTCCGCGAGGGGGGCTTCGACGGGATCGAGCTGCAGTTCGGCCACTCCAGCCTCGCCCGCCAGTTCCTCTCCCCGCTGACCAACTTCCGCGGCGACGAGTACGGCGGGAGCCTGGAGAACCGGATGCGGGCGCCGCTGAAGTTCATCAGTGCGGTGCGCAAGGCGGTGGGGAACGACTTCACCCTCGGCATCCGGATGTGCGCCGACGAGATGATCCCCGGCGGCCTCGACCTGGGCCAGGTGCAGGAGATCTGCGCCCGCTTCGAGGCGAGCGGCCTCATCGACTTCATGGACCTCTCCATCGCCACCTTCTACAACCTCTACCTGGTGGAGGGCTCCATGCACACCCCGCTGGGCTACACCATTCCGCTTGCCGCCGGGGTCCGGGAGCGGGTGAAGATCCCGGTCTTCTGCACCGGCCGGATCAACGACCCGGTCATGGCCGAGAAGGTGCTGGCCAACGGCCAGGCCGACATGATCGGGATGTGCCGGGGGCTCATCTGCGACCCCTTCCTTCCCAAGAAGGCCCGGGACGGTCGGATGGAGGACATCCGCTACTGCATCGCCTGCAACCAGGGGTGCATCGGCCGGATCGGCATGAACAAGACCCTCGGCTGCGTCCAGAACCCGGCCGTCGGCCGGGAGAAGGAATGGGGCGAAGGGACCCTGACCAAGGCGAACGTCAGGAAGAAGGTGACGGTCGTCGGCGGCGGCCCGGGAGGGATGTGGGCCGCCAAGATGGCCGGCCGGCGCGGGCACAGCGTCACCCTCTACGACCGCAACGAGGCTCTGGGGGGGCAGGTGCGGACCGCCATGAAGGGTACGGGACGCGACGAGTTCGGCGTCATCATCCGCAACGAGAAGGATCAGGTGCACAAGGCCGGCGTAAAGGTGAATCTCGGCGCCGAGGCGACGGCTGAGCAGGTGCTGACCGAGAAGCCCGATGTGGTGATCATCGCCACCGGGAGCCTCCCCAAGGAGCATCCGGTGGGAGGGGCCGACGGGCCGGCGGTCTACAACGTCTGGCAGGTCCTGGACGGCCAGGCGGAGCTCGGCGCCAAGGTCTGCCTCATCGACTACGACGGCCATCACCGCGCCAGCGCCACGGCCGAGTTCATGGCCAACCTGGGGAAGACGGTCCATGTCATCACCTCCAGCCTCTTCGTGGGGGCGGAGCTGGGGCCCACCCAGGATCTGTATCTCACCCGCCAGCGGCTCCTGCAGAAGGGGGTCACCTTCACCCCCGACATCGCCGTGATGGAGGTGGCCGGCGAGAGCGGCGCCAAGACCGTCAAGGGATTCAACGTCTACTCCAACCAGTGGCAAGAGTGGGGCCCCTTCGACACCATCGTGCTCGCCATGGGCCAGAGGGTGGACGACTCCCTTTACTTCTCCCTCAAGGGTAAGGTGGCGGAGCTCTACCGGATCGGTGACTGCGTGGCCCCCCGCAAGGTCGACATGGCCATCTGGGAGGGGCACCGGATAGGGAGGGAGATCTGATGGCAGCCAACGGAAAGATCCTCGTCTTTGTCGATCTCCCCGGCGGCGAGCTGGACGAGACCGGCCGGGGGCTCCTCTCCTGGGGCGGCCGTCTGGCCGGCATCCTCGACGCCCGCTGGGGGACCGCCACCCTGCGGGAGCCGGGGGTCGAACCCCTGACCTCCCTTGCCGCCTACGGCGTGCCGGCCGTCACCGTCGTTGCCGAGGGGGAGAGCCTCCTCGACACCCCGGCCCACCTGGGGAAGACCCTCGCCCGGCTGGCCGCCGACGAGCGCGCCGCGGTCACGGTCCTTCCCCACAACGACCTGGGGTCGACCCTGGCGCCGGTGATCGCCGCCACCCTCGACGCGGCGCTTCTGACCGAAGTGGTCTCCGTCCGGCGCGACGGCGACGCCTTGCGGCTCTCCCGCCATGCCCTCGGGGTAAGGGTGGACGAGACGAAGGTGTGGGACGGCTCCCGTCCCCTGGTGATCACCGTGCCGGTGCGAAACCTTAGCCAGGTGCTGATGCCGACGGTCCGGCCCTCCACGCCGAACCTCACGCTCTGGCACCCCGTAACAAAGCCCGAAGGGGCCACGCCCCGGGTGAGCGAGCGGATCCCCCCCGATCCCCAGACCGTCGACCTCATGGAGGCCGAGGTGATCTTCAGCGCCGGCAAGGGGTGCGATCAGGGCACCTTCGACCAGCTCGCCGAGCTCTGCCGGCTCCTGAACGTCTCCTTCGGCGTCACCCGCCCGGTCTACGACCTGGGGTGGACCGGCTTCGAGCGGATGGTGGGGCAGACCGGCCGCACCGTCACCCCCCGCCTCTACCTGGCGCTCGGCATCTCCGGCTCCATGCACCACGTGGGGGGGATCAAGGATTCCCGCCGGATCGTCTCCATCAACAGCGACGCCAAGGCTCCCATCTTCGCCAACTCCGACGAGGGGTTCGTGGCTGACCTGAAGGAGGTGCTGCCGCGCCTCCTCGATCGGGCCAAGGCGGCCGTCGGAGGTACACCGTGAGTACAGCATACGATGCGATAGTTGTCGGGGCCGGTCCGGCCGGCTCCTCCGCCGCCCTCACCATGGCCCGGGCCGGCCTGAGGGTGGCCCTGGTGGAACGGGGGACCTTCCCCGGCGAGAAGAACATGTTCGGTGGGGTGCTCCACCGGCTCCCCTCCCTGGAGGAGGTCTTCCCCGATTTCTGGGAACGGGCCCCCCTGGAGCGCCACATCGTCAAGAAGGGGGTCACCTTCATGACCGGCGACTCCAGCTTCTCGACCACCATCGAGGCCGGGAACTTCGACCGCCCGCCTTACAACGGCTACACCATCTTCCGCCCCCGCTTCGACCGCTGGCTGGCGGAAGAGGCGGTAAAGAGCGGCGCCACCCTCATCACCCGCGCCACGGTAGACGAGCTGGTGAGCCGCAACGGCCGGCTGGCCGGCGTCACCATCCTCGACCGGAAAGGGGAGCTCTCCGCTCCGGTGGTGGTGGCCGCCGACGGCGTCCTCTCCTTCACCGCCAAAAAGGCGGGGCTCCGCCAGCCCACCTTCGACCCGGGCCAGATGGCGGTGGGGGTCAAGGCGCTGATCGACATGCCCCGGGAGCTGATCGACGACCGCTTCGGGCTGGTGCGCGACCAGGGGTTCGCCAACGAGTTCGTCGGCTGCACCGGCGGGGTCCGCGGCGGCGGGTTCCTCTACACCAACTACGACTCCCTCTCCATCGGGCTGGTCTTTCACCTGGGGAGCCTGCGGACCAGTGGCAAGACCCCCTACGATCTCCTGAACGCCTTCATGGAGCAGCCCCAGGTGGACAAGATGATCCGGGGGGGGCGGCTCCAGGAGTACTCGGCCCACGTCATCCCCGAGGGGGGCTTCAACATGATCCCCGAACTGGTGGGGGACGGCATCATCGTCGCCGGCGACGCGGCGGCCCTCTGCAACGCCACCGGCGTCAACCTGGAGGGAATCAACCTCGCCTCCCACTCGGGGGTCCTGGCCGGCCGGGCGGTGGTCGCCGCCCACCAGACGGGGGACTTCAGCCGCCGCGGACTCCAGGTATACCGCGAGCTCCTGGACGACAGCTACGTCATCAAGGACCTGAAGCTCTACCGCAAGGCGCCCCACATGCTCCACAACGACCGGATCTACAACGAGTACCCGGAACTGGTCTGCGGCATGATGGAGTACATCTACCGGATCGACGGGGCCCCCAAGGAGAACCTGTCCAAGCTGTTCCTGAAGACGGCCCGCGAGAAGGTGGGACTGAAGAACCTGGCGGCCGATGCCTTCAGCGCATGGAGAGCACTATGAACATCGACGAGATCTTCGACTACACCAGCTTCACCATCGACCGGGAGCCGCACATCGTCCTCGACCCCCAGGTCTGCGTGGGGTGCGACAACCGCGGCTGCACCAACGCCTGTCCCGCCCGCTGCTACACCTGGAGCGAGGAGGAAAAAAAGATGACCTTCGTCCATGACGGCTGCCTCGAATGCGGCACCTGCTACGTGGTCTGCCACCGCAACGCCTTCACCCGCTGGCGCTATCCCAGGGGAGGGTTCGGGGTGGCGTATAGGATGACGTAAAACTCTCGCTCCCCCCTTTGACAAAGGGGGGCCGGGGGGGGATTTGTCTTTATCGAAATCCCCCTAAATCCCCCTTTTTCAAAGGGGGACTTTGACAATCAAGAGTGGAGCAAGCCATGCCCTACAAAAACCTTCACATCCTCGTCCTCCTCCGGGAGATCAACGACTCCCGCCCCCCCGCCCGGGTAACGGCGCGGGGGGCCGGCATCAGCGACCGGGGGCTGCGGCGCGTGCCGAACCCGGCCGACCTGATCGCCCTGGAGGAGGCCCTGCGGCTCAAGGACTCCCTCGGCGCCACCGTGACGGCGCTGGCGGTGGGTCCCGGGCGCCTCGACGACACCCTGCGCCTCGCCTTCTCCCTGGGGGCGGACCGGGGGATCCGCTTCTGGGACCACGGGGTGGAAGGGGGCGACGCCGTGGCCGATGCCCGCTGCCTGGCCCGCATCGTGGCCATTCTCGCCCCTACCCTCGTCTTCACCGGCCACCGGATGCAGGACCGGGGGGACGATCCGGTGCCGGCCCTGGCTGCCGCCACCGCCGGCATCCCCTGCATCACCGCCGCCGTCTCGCTTGCCCTGAAGCAGCAGGGGGTCGAGGCGCTGCGCAAGTCGGACCGGGGGGGCCGCCAGAAGGTGGAGGCGCCATTCCCCTGCACGGTCCTCTTCGACGAGGGGGAGACACCCCGCTACCCCTCCATCGAGGCGATCACCCGCTCTCTCACCGCCCCCATCGAGGAGTGGGACCTGGCGGACCTGGGGCTTCCGTTCCGGGAGGTGGGGGCCATCGGTGCCCGGCTCGCGACGGCCGAATTCGGCCTCCCCCGCCCCGACCCGGTGCGGGTGGTGACCCCGGACCCGGCGCTTCCCGCCTTCGAGCGGATCCTGTCGCTTCTCTCGGGAGGGATCAAGGCCCGGGAGGGGAAAACCCATCACCTCGGCGCCGAGGAAACGGCGGCGAAGCTCTGGGAGATCTTCCGCGAGGAGGGGCTGGCGCAATGAACTATCGCCTGGCGCGGCATGTGGAGCTGGTGGAACGCGGTGGGGAACACTTCCTCGTGACAAAGGCTCCCCTCTGCGTCGTGCGCCTGAACAGGGCGCTGATGAAGCTCGCCAGGCGTGCGAGGGAAGGGGCGATCTCCGCCGCCACACCGGCGGAGGCCGCCGTGCTGGAGCAGCTGGCGGCAAAGGGGTTCATGGAGAGATTCCGGCATGCGTCGGAAGAACAATCGGAGCTTCCCGCCGTCAGCATCGTCATCCCGGTGAAGGACCGGGCGGAGGAGCTCGGGCGCTGCCTCGCCTCCCTGGCGGAGCTGGCCTATCCCCGGGAGCTCCTCCAGGTGATCGTGGTGGACGACGGGAGCAGCGACGGCTCCGCGGCGGTTGCCAGAGGGTACGGCGCGCAGGTTGTCCCTTCGGGGGGAACGGGCCGGGGACCCGCCGCGGCCCGCAACGTGGGGGCCTCCGCGGCCCGGGGCGACATCCTCGCCTTCATCGATTCCGACTGCACCGCCTCGAAGGAGTGGCTGGCGGAGCTGGTCCCGGCGTTCGCCGATCCCCGGACGGCGGCCGTGGGGGGGGTGGTGGACGGCATGTGCACCGACTCTGCCGTGGACCGCTACGAGGCGGTCATGTCGAGCCTCTCCCTCGGCTCCCGGGAGCGCTCGGGAAGCGGCGGCGACGACACCTTCTACCTCCCCAGCTGCAACCTCCTGGTCCGCCGCAGCGCGTTCCGGAACGCGGACGGCTTCGACGACGCGATGCACGTGGGGGAGGATGTGGACCTGACCTGGCGGCTGCGGGACGAAGGGTGGACCATCGCCTATCTCCCGGCGGGACGGGTCTACCACGAGCACCGCAGCACCATCCGCTCGTTCATGTCCCGCCGCTTCGACTACGGCACCTCCGAGGGGATGCTCCAGCTCCTCCATCCCCACCGGCGCAAGCGGATGGTGGTGCCGCCGCTGCTGGCCCTGCTGCTGGCGCTGTGTGCCCTGGCCCCCTTCACCGGCTGGTGGACCCTCCCGGCGGCGGCCGGGATCCTGGCGGCGGACGCGACGGCCGTGAGGTTCAGGCTCGCCCGCCGCAATCTCCCGATCGGGGTGGGAGCGCTCCTCTGCGGCCGGCTCCGGGCGCTGGGAAGTCTCGTCTACTACCTCTGCTACCACCTGGTGCGCTACTACTCGATTCCCCTTGTTGCCGTGGCGTTGCTGGTCCCCCACTTCTGGCTGCTTCCCCTCGGCGCCCTCCTCTGCGCGGCCAAGGTGGACCACGCCGTGAAAAAACCGCAGCTTTCCTTCGCCCCCTTTGCGCTCATCTACTTCCTGGAGCAGGTCGCCTACGGGGCCGGCGCGTTCTGGGGGTGCCTGAGCCGGAGATGCTTCGCCTCCTACCGGGTGGTCATTCTCCGCCAGATGGAGGCGACCGGGTAAGGCCGGACAAGGAAAACGCGGCACCAGACAAAACAGCGGTTTGTATTTTTGCCGGTTTTTTGTATTGTATTTATCGCGGGGTTTTTAAATTTATCAGGAATTCTTCAGAGCACAGCTGACAACAAATAAAACGCTTTCTCCGAGCCTGCCTTCCTGCAGGGATACCCAAATCCCATGGCGTCAGGCCACCGGGTTTTGCTGGAAACGGCAAGGCCTCCCTTTGGAAAGGAGAATTACCGTGGCCGGAAGCCACAACAATTCAG
>JAJZUC010000084.1 GCA_021847245.1 Deltaproteobacteria bacterium
TCTGCTCCATGGAGCTCGACGCCTCCTCGGCCGCCGCCGCCTGCTCCGTGGCCCCCTGGCTCATCTCCTCGGAGCTGGAGGAGAGCTCCTGGGACCCCGAGGCGACGTTGTCGGCCGCGCTCTTCACATCCGCCACCACAGCCTTCAGTTTCTCCACCATGTTCCCCATCGTCGCCAGGAGGAGGCCGGTCTCATCCTTCCCCGCCGCCTCGATGGAGACGGTCAGGTCCCCCTCGGCCAGCCTGTTGGAAACCCCCACCGCCACGGCCAGGGGGCGGGTGATGCTGCGGGTGATGAGGATGCTGATGACGATGCCGGCCAGGGCCGCGACGGCGGCAAGCCCGAGGGCGAAGGAGCGGGCGCCGTCGTACGCCTTCGCCGCCTCGTCGTAGCGCATCGCCATCCGCTCCTCCTGGTACGTCACGATCGCCCTGAATGCCTGGAGGATTTTTTCGGCAAGCGGCGCCCCCTCCCTGTTGAATACCCCGAGGGCTTGCTCGGTCTTGCCGGCGAGGCTCAGTTCTATCACCTCGTTGTTGGCCTTTTTGGCATTATCGATGGCGGTCTTGGCAGCGGCGATCAGCTGTTTCCCCCGGTCGGCCTCTTCCAGCTTCTCCAGCTTCTCCAGGGCGGCCCGGTATTCTCCTCGCAGCTTCTCGATATCCTGCTTCACCGCCGGCCGCTCGCCGGCATCCTTGAGCATGATGAGATGGATGTCGCCCATCAGGTCACCGATGATCGCCGCCACGTCGTTGGCGCATTTGATCTTGGCGTAGTTCACCTTGACGATCCGGTTCAGCTTCTCGTCAATCCGCCCCATCCCGCCGATGCCGATGGCGGTCACCACCCCGAGCAGCACGAGCAGGACGCCGAAGCCGAACCCCAACCGGACACCGATCTTCAGATCACCGACACGCATCGCACATCCTCCTTTGCCGGGGGTTCTCCCCCCTCTTCAGTGGGCCGCACCGCACCCCTCCGCCATCCGGAGGGCTCAATGCGGGTTCATGCGTTAAGCTGAATTATCACCAATCTTCCGCCGTGAGTTCCCCCCCCTTTGACAAAGGGGGGCCGGGGGGGATTTTCTTGCGGAAATAAAGGCAAATCCCCCTAAATCCCCCTTTGTTCAAAGGGGGACTCGATATTGCGGAAGATTGGTACTAATCGGCTGCGTTAATCAGCAGAGTTTCCCCGAGCACGCTTCAGGATTTTTCTTGCGATTCACTTACCCTATCGGCACCTGTTCCAGAAATCTTTAGTTAATTCACACAATTTTTTTACGTTTTTTCCGACAGTTACCTTCTGCAAAAGCAAACAGCATTATATTTTGGAGAAAACGGATCAATGATAGAGACCCTACAAACAAAAAGGCCACCCGGCGAACCGGACGGCCTTTTTCTTCCTGAAACACTGATTCTATCCCCCTTGTGAGGGGGACTTGCCTCCTATTCCACCACCTTCGCCGAGGTGATGAAGACGTTCTCCACCGGCACGTCGGAGTGTCCGGCCCGGTTCCCGGTCTTCACCTGGGCGATGGCGTCCACCACATCCATCCCCTCCACGACCTGGCCGAAAACGGCGTAGCCGAAGAGGTCGGGGGTCTTTCCCCTGTAATCGAGGAAGGCGTTGTCCACCAGGTTGACGAAGAACTGGGAGGTGGCGCTGTCGACCACGGCGGTCCGGGCCATGGCCAGGGTCCCCCGGGTGTTCTTCAGGCCGTTGGCCGCCTCGTTCTTGATGGCGAACTTGGTCTTTTTCTGCTGCATGTTCTCGTCGAGCCCGCCCCCCTGGATCATGAACCCCTTGATGACCCGGTGGAAGATGAGGCCGTCGTAGAAGCCGTCCTTCACATAGGAGAGGAAGTTGCGGACGCTGATGGGGGCCTTGTCCCTGAACAGCTCGATGGTGATGTTTCCCATGGAGGTCTCCACGAGAACGCGGGGATTGGTCTCTTCGCTCATATCTGCTCCTTTCGTGCGCTGGTATCCTGCTCTTGTACCACAAACGGGGCGGGGCCGAGAACCCTTTTCCTGCGAAGCGGCCGGGAATCCGCTCCTTGCAATGGAGGAGGGATGGGATATGATTCAGTGGTATTCCCAACGGAAGGAGGCATCCCATGAAACGAAGCGCACTGATCACCTCCGCGGTCCTGGCAGTGGCCCTGGCGGCCGGTGTGGCCGGGGCGACCCCCGAACGGGCGGAGGAGATGGAGCGGGCAGCCGGCCTGATGGTACAGCACCACCAGGGGATGCTCCGCCCCGAACCGATGGTGGCGAAGGTTGGCGAAGCGGCCCCGCCGTTCACCCTCGACGCCGTGATCAACAAAGAGTTCAAGGAGGTGAGCCTCGCCGACTACCGGGGGAAATGGGTCGTCCTCTTCTTCTACCCGGCCGACTTCACCTTCGTCTGCCCCACGGAGATCACCGGCTTCAACAAGGCCCTGGACCGCTTCACGGAACTCAACGCCCAGGTCCTCGGCGCCTCGGTCGACAGCAAGTACGCCCACCTCGCCTGGATCAAGCGGGGGGACCTGGGGGAACTCCGGTTCCCCCTCCTGGCGGACGGCAAGAAGGAGACTGCCGCACGCTACGGCGTCCTCGATGAAAAGGAAGGGGTCGCCCTCCGGGGCCTCTTCATCATCGACCCCAACGGCATCGTCCAGTACGAGGTGGTGAACAACCTCGCCGTGGGGCGCAGCGTCGAGGAAACCCTCCGGGTGCTGGAGGCGCTCCAGACCGGCGAGCTCTGCCCCCTGGGGTGGAAGCCGGGGGAGAAGACGCTGGGAAAATAGCGCAGAGGCTCCCGAGAGCAAAGAGAAGGCCGACGGTTTCATTTCCGACGGCCTTTTTTGTTTTATTTTAAGATGGTCTTCCCAGGTCCAGTGTCCAGTAGCGCATCGAGGGAGTGCCGTTATAGGTTCCGTCAACAGCGGCGGCGCCTATTTCCGTATATCCAGGGCCCATGATGTTTTTGCAGTGCCCTTCACTGCCAAGCCATGACTGGACGGCCGCCGCCGCAGAAGAATAACCGACGGCGAGATTTTCGCCGTACGCACTCCACCCATAGCCGGCCCCCGTCAACCTCTCTCCCGCCGACGTGCCGTCACTGCCCGTGTGGCTGAAAAAGCTGTTCGCAGCCATGTCGGCTGTGTGTTTCAGCGCCGCTGCGGCGATCCTGTCATCCCATGCGACGGAAGCTGCGGCGCCATAGTACGTGGCACCGCAGAACCTTCCCACCGACCGGGCCTGATTGATGGCAGCGACCATTTCCTGTTTTATCCCGTCCGTGCCGGCGGTTCCCGTGCCGGCGGTTCCCGTGCCGGCGGTTCCCGTGCCGGTGGACCCCGTGCCGGTGGACCCCGTGCCGGTGGACCCCGTGCCGGTGGACCCTGTGCCGGTGGACCCCGTGCCGGTGGACCCTGTGCCGGAGCTTCCCGTGTCTGCCACATTCGTGTTGGTATTTGCCGTGCCGGGATTCGCAACGGTATCTGTTCCGGCACCGCCACCTCCGCCCCCGCACCCATTGAGTGCAGCAAGCACCGCCAATACGATGAAGAACGAAACAAGCCTCATGAGCTTCCCCCTTTATCTCCGCGCAAAATTAAAAATCGAACCTGTTACGGCAATAAAAAAAGCCGGGGCCTCGATATCGGAGAGATATTTCGGCGACCCGGCTGTCTCGGTGAGACCCTGTAGGCTTTCCGTCCCACCCTTGCGGATGGTTTAGTATTATCGCTTATCTGCAGTCTTTTTTTTGAAAAGGCCGGCAAACATTACCGCAGGCACGGCTTCAAAGTCAAGGCAAAGCGTCCTCGTTTGAGCAGCGCAGCGAGACAACGCCGCAGATGAAGAGACGTTGGGCAGCCTCCAGGTCCGAGAGGGCTCCGCCCCGACAAAATATATGTATTATATCATTAAAGCATGCTATAAGACGGCCACAACCACATTCCGGGGAGGAGGTTTGATTGTCAAATTGCACAAGGAACCGGACAAGATGGTTTCCATGCTGAAGGAGAAGAAGGCGAACGCCCACCTGAAACCGGGCCAGAACGGGACGAAACGACTGGTGGAAAAATACGGAGATGCCCTAGTGAATGTAAGGACGATGAGTGACGTATGTCCGGAAGGTTAGTCCGGGCGCTGACGGAAAGAGATTGCTACCCCTGCATTGAGTAGAAAAAAAACAGCTTTCCATGTCGGAGGGGATGAAATGAAAAGTGTGCTGAAATTTGTTGTGGCCTTTTATACTGTTTTCTTCACTGTTGCAGCTGTGGCTCTCGCCGCGGATCTCCCTGCATCTCCTCGTCCGGAGGCGAAGGGGGGCTTCATTGCCGGGAAGGTCACCGATGAGGCCGGCAGCCCCCTAACCGGCGCCAGGGCCGAGGCGTATTCCTGTGTAGGAGATACCCTCGCCGGCTCTGCCCGTACCGACGCCAAGGGAGAGTACCAGCTCGGACCGGTAGCGGACGGCTGCTATCATGTCCGCTTCGATGGCGACGGTTACGAATCGACCTGGCACGGAAAAGAGGGATTTCGGGACGCCGCTGACGATGTTGCTGTCGCAGGCGGAGCCGTGCAAGGGATCGACGGCCTGCTCTCCCCGGCCGCTTCGGCCATTACCGGCACCGTACAGTCCCAGGATCGCAAACCCCTTTCCGGGGTATGGGTGACGGCGATTCAGGAGAGCGAGGGGGTGCGTTCGATCTCCGACGGTCGCACTGATGGAATGGGGCGGTACAGGATACAGGTTGCGACGGGACGCTACATCGTCCTCTTCATGGGCCAGGGATATGTCACGAAAATCCATGGGCCATCCCTCAAGGATCCCACCATGGTGGATGCGGCAGAGGGCAAGACGGCGAGCGGGATCGATGCGGTGCTGGCGAAAGGAGGACGGATCACCGGAAGGGTGACGGATGAGACGCGAAAGCCGCTTCAGGGCATCTACGTCCTTGGTCAGGCAGTCGGGGCTGTCGTGTTGCCGATAACAACCCGCACCAGAGTCACCGGCGAATTTACGCTGGACGGGGTGCCCACCGGCCGCTACCGGATCGCTTTCGGGGACCGCGAACGGAAGTACCAACTCCAATGGCACGAAGGGAAGACAGACCCTGAGGAGGCAACGGAAGTGGCAGTTACCGCGCCGAAGACCACGTCGGGGATCAAGGGGATCCTTCGGCTGGCAGGGGGAATTTCGGGGAGGGTGACTGACGCCTCCGGAAACGCGCTCGCAGGTGTCATGGTCCTTGCCCGCGCTACTCCCTTTGGCTTCGGCAGCGCCATTACCGACGAGACTGGGGCATATTCGGTCCCTGGCCTGCCGTCAGGTGCCTATAAGGTGTCTTTTAATGCGCAGGACGGGATACACCTTTCCCGCAACTACCGGGATGCTTCCAATGAAGATGCAGCTCTCCCAGTCGAGGTGACGGCGCCGAACGTAACGTACGGGATAGACCAGGTGTTACCCACCGGGACCCTGCTGACCGGGATCGTCCGCAGCCCCGGCGGGGAACCGCTGGAAGGGGTTGCGGTCTCCGCTTATCCGGCTGGAAGCGCCGAGACACAGATGACAGGATTTGCTCTCACCAGCCATGACGGAACCTTCTCCGTTCCGCTGCAGGAGGGGGAGTACGTGCTGCACTATTCCCATTCCGAGGGGGGGTATCTGGAGCAATGGTCCGGCGGCGCTCCTACGCGCAGCAACGCGAAACCGGTGGCGGTATCGAAGGAGCGGGGCGCCGAGAAGCAGGTTGTCGTCCTTTCTCCCGGCGGATCGATTTCAGGGATTGTCCGGAACCGTGCAGGGAATAGGGTGGCGGGGGTGCGTGTTTCCGCGAATGACTCCACCACCGGCGATAGGGCTCAATCCGCCGTTTCGAACGATCGCGGAGCCTACATCATCAGAGGAATCCCGTCCGGTTCGTTCCGTGTGACGGCTGATGGCTCTGCTGTCGGCTACGTACGGACTAAACTGCCGCAGCCGGTGGAAGTTTCGGCGCCCAGGGCTGTCGAAAATGTCGATATTGTGGTGGCTCGGGGAGGATCAATTGCCGGCACGATTTCCGATCGCACCGGAAAGCTGCTGCAGAGGGTCAATGTCACGGCCAATGATCCCGAGACATGGGACGAAGTTGGAAGTGCGTATTCGGATGAAAACGGTACCTACACAATAGGGGGACTTCCCGAGGGGAAATACCGTGTCCGCTTCGAGGGCCCTGATTCGAAGTATCCGGTGCAGTGGCACAAGGGGAAAACGCGGCGCGAAGAATCCACACCGATCGAGGTTGCGGGGACGGCAGCGGTCAGCGGGATCGATGCGATGCTTGCGGCAGGAATTCCCCTGTCCGGCATGGTGACCGATGCGGGTGGAGTCCCCCTCGCCAATGCTGAGGTGGAGGCATACGGCGATATCGAAGACGAACCGTTCGACAAGGTCCGCACCGATGCAGGCGGCAGGTTCACCATTCCCTCCCTTGCCGTCGGCAGCTACCGGATCCGGTTCAGCCATCGAAACCATGTCCCGCAATGGTACGGCGGCCGTGACCGCAAAACCGCCGCTCCCTTTGCGGTAAAGGAGGGGGGCGTCCCTCCGCTATCCGTCTCCCTCCCCAAGGCAGGAGGGAAGATCTCCGGAAAACTGACAAACCCGGAAGGGGTGAAAATCGGGCAGTCATGGGAAACGGTGATCGACGCCCTGACCGGCGTTGCGGTGGCGGATGAGAGGATCTGCGAGTGCTCGGGGCAATTTCACACACCCGTCCCCGGCGGCGTCTATAAGGTACGGATCGAACGGCACGGACTGGTAACCTGGTTTGGCGGAAATACCCGAGAGGAGGCAGCTCCGCTCTCCGTGCATGGTGAAGTCGCGGAGGTGGATTTGGTCATCGAAGAAAAGGAAGTGCGGCAGAAGCAGCAGCTGCCATCGGTGAGCCAGAAGCCGTGACAGGTGGACACGAAGGGGACGTTGGGACACGAAGGGGACGGGGACACGAACGTTGTTGATTAGTTGATTAACTCGTTACCTAGTTGACTAATCGACAATGTCCCCTCCGCTCTCCCAGTGGAGTGCTCTTTTTCCGACCTCAACAAAACCATCATTGAACAAGGGAATATGGCTCTATCCACCCCTTAACCACAATTCTTGACGGTACATACTTTTGTGCATACAATAAGGTCATGAAAATCATCTGGGATTCCAAAAAGGCAGCGGCAAACCCGAAAAATCATGATGGCGTGACCTTCGAGGAAGCCCGGCAGGTTCTATTTGATCCTTATGCCTTAACCCGTGAGGACAGTGACTCGGAAGACGAGCAACGCTTTATCACGCTGGGCATGGGCGGAAAGCAACGGATTCTTGTGGTTGTCTACACTTACAGAGAGGAAACGATACGGCTGATCTCAGCCTGGAAGGCCAATGAGCCGCAACGGAGGCGCTATGAAAGCCAGTTCTGACAAGATGCACGACAAATACAAAGACCTAGATTTTACCGAAGCGAAACCGGTCAGCGAAACGCCGCACTTGGCAAAAATACAGGCCGAGGCAGGGGGCAAATCCCGCATAACCATGCGGGTTGACAACGACGTGCTGGCTACGTTCAAGGCACGGGCCGAAATGATTGGCGGCAACTACCAAACGCTGATGAATGATGCGTTGAAGCAGTTCGCCCAAGGCTTGAGGCTGACGGATGTGGTGCGAGAAGCTATCCACGAAACATGGGAAACATGCCTAACCACGCGCTCAAGCGGTCGCGGGAAAAAAGTCCGCGACGGTTAGTTCTCCCACGTTATACCAAGAAAAATAAACCCGAAACCGAGGGGGGGCTTCAAGGGGCTTCAAGGGACATTCTGTCTAACTGACCATTTGCCGGTATTTTTTTCCTCATGCCACGAGCCGCCAGTTTAGATGCCCCTGATCTGTTGCAACAAACGCCCCCTACCCCAGCTTCTCCCGCATCCGGGCGAAGAAATCCTGCGCCAGTGCCTCCTGCTCCTCCTCGGTGGCGGCCCTCTTCACCCCCCCCTCGTGGATCTGGAGGAGCCGCTCCGGGATCTCCTCCAGAAACCGCGACGGCTGGCGCTCCAGGAGCTTGCCGTACTTCTTGCGGTGGAGACAGCGGGTGATGGTGAGGTGCCGCCGGGCGCGGGTGATGCCGACGTAGCAGAGCCGGCGCTCCTCGTCGATGGTCCCCCCCTCCTCCATCGACTTTTTGTGAGGGAGGATCTCCTCTTCGAACCCCGCCAGGAAGACGTAGGGGAACTCCAGCCCCTTGCTGGAGTGGAGCGACATGAGGGTCACCGCGTCCCTGCCATGCTCCTTCTTGTCCTTGCCGCTGAAGCGGTCCTCGTCCATCAGCGACACCTTCTCCAGGAACCCCGAGAGGGTGGCGCCGGGGATCCGCTCCTCGTACCCCGCCATGGAGTTGATGATCTGCTCCACGTTCTCCACCTTGCGCCGGGCCGTGGCCGGCTCCTCGATGGTCCGGTAGAGCTCCTCCTCGATCCCGAGGCGGGCGAAGAGCCGCTTCACCCGCCCCGCCAGGTCGCCGGGACGACGGAAATCCTCCGCCGCGTCGGTGATGAGCCGGTGGAAGGCGAGGACCTTCTCCCGGGTCGGCTCGTTGATCCCCTCGATCTCCTCCACCCGGCCGAAGGCCTCCAGCAGGTGGCACGACTGCTCCAGGGACCACTGATTGATCCGCAGCACCGTCCCGTCGCCGATCCCCCGGCGGGGAAAATTCACGATCCGCAGCAGCGCCTGCTCGTCCAGGGGGTTGTCGATCACCTTCAGGTACGAGAGGGCGTCCTTCACCTCCTTGCGCTCGTAGAACTGCATCCCCCCCACCAGCACGTAGGGGATGTCCTCGAAGCGGAGCTGCTCCTCGAAGGCGCGGCTCTGGGAGTTGGTCCGGTAGAGGATGGCGAAGTCGCTGAAGGCGAGGTGGTGCCGGTAGCGCTCCATCTGGATCCGCTCCACCACCAGGGAGGCCTCCTCCTCGTCGTCGGCGGCGGTGACGAGGTCGATGGGGCGCCCCTCGCCGGAGTCGGTCCAGAGGCGCTTCTCCTTGCGCTTCACGTTGTTTTTGATGACGTGGTTCGCCGCCTCCAGGATGGTGCCGGTGGAACGGTAGTTCTGCTCCAGCTTCACCACCCGGCAGCCGGGGTAATCCTTCTCGAAGTCGAGGATGTTCCCCACGTCCGCCCCCCGCCAGCCGTAGATCGACTGGTCGTCGTCCCCCACCACGCAGAGGTTGCGGTATTTCTTCGCCAAAAGGGAAATGAAGAGGTACTGGGAAGCGTTGGTGTCCTGGTACTCGTCCACCATGATGTAGCGAAAGCGCTCCTGCCAGTGTTCGAGCACCTCGGCGTGGTCCCGGAGGAGCCCCACCGTCAGCATGATGATGTCGTCGAAGTCGATGGCGTTGCACGCCTTGAGGAGCCGCTGGTAGACGGGGTAGACGTCGCAGGCGAGGAGCTCGTCGGGGTCGTCGTAGCGGGGGAGCGCCCGCTCGGGGGGGATCAGGGCGTTCTTCCACCCGGAGATCCGCCAGAGGAGCGCCTCGGCGTCGTGCTTCCTGCCGTCGGCGTTCACCTCGCGCATTGCCTGGCGCACGAGCCCCAGCTGGTCGGAGGTGGTGTAGATGCCGAAGTTCTTCTTGTAGCCGAGCCGCTCGATGTCGCGGCGCAGGATCTTCACCCCCAGGGAGTGGAAGGTGGAGATGACCATCCCCTTGCACCGGGAGCGTCCCACCAGCTCCCGGACCCGCTCCTTCATCTCGCCGGCCGCCTTGTTGGTGAAGGTGACCGCCAGGATGCCGTCGGCCCGCACCTTCCGGTCGAGCAGCAGATGGCCGATCCGGAAGGTGATGACCCGGGTCTTGCCGGAGCCGGCTCCCGCCAGGACCAGGAGCGGCCCTTCGGTATGCTCCGCGGCGGCCCGCTGGGGGGGGTTGAGGGTGGAAAGATCGAACATGGACACGGATACTCCCGAAATGATTACGCTCCTCTGACACACGACAGCCGGACCTCTCGGCCCGGCCGTTTCATCCTTGATACCAGAAGTGGGCGAAAGGAATCAAGACGGCGATATCCATGCCAACCTGCGTTGTAAAGGGAGGGTCCGTATGTTATAAGCTCCCTATGGCCAATAATGAGAACCCGACGGAAAGAGACGCCGCCGAGGCCCGCATCCGCGAGCTCCGCGCCGGGATAGAACGCCACAACCGCCTCTACTACGTGGAGGACCGCCCCGAGATCAGCGACGCGGAGTACGACGCCCTCTTCCGCGAGCTGGTGAGACTTGAAACCGCGTTTCCCGACCTGGTGACCCCCGACTCGCCGACCCAGCGGGTGGGGGGGGCGCCGCTGGAAAAGTTCGCGCAGGTGACCCACCGGCTGCCGATGCTCTCCCTGGACAACGCCAACAGCGCGGAGGAATTCCAGACGAACCTGGACACCCGCATCAAGCGGGAGCTGGGTCTGCCGCAGGACACGGAGATCGACTACGTCTGCGAGCCCAAGATGGACGGCCTGGCGGTGGAGCTCGTCTACGAGGAGGGGCGCTTCACCGTCGGCTCCACCCGGGGAGACGGCTATACCGGCGAGGAGGTGACCCAGAATCTGAAGACCGTGAAGAGCATCCCTCTTACTCTCGCCACCCCCCACCCGCCGCGGCTCTTCGAGGTGCGGGGCGAGGTCTATCTGCCGCTGGCCGCCTTTCAGAGGTTCAACGCCGAGCGGGAGGAGGAGGGGGAGGCCACCTTTGCCAACCCGCGAAACGCCGCGGCCGGCTCGATCCGCCAGCTCGACCCCCGGATCACCGCCAAACGCCCCCTCGCCATCTTCTGCTATGCACCGGGGGTGGTGACGGGGCACCCATTCACCTCCCAGAGCGAGTTTCTCGCCACCGTGAAGGAGTGGGGGCTTCCCGTGAACCCGCGCATCGAGAAGTGCAAAGGGGTGAGGGAGGTCGCGGAATACTACCGGAAGATGGCCGAGCAGCGCGAAACCCTCCCCTACGAGATCGACGGCGTGGTGGTGAAGGTGGACTCCTTCGCCCTCCAGCGGGAGCTGGGGGAGAAGACCCGCTCGCCAAAGTGGGCCATCGCCTGGAAGTTTCCGCCCCGCCAGGCGGTCACCGTAATCGAGGACATCATCCCCTCGGTGGGGCGGACCGGGGTGATCACCCCCACCGCGCACCTGCGGCCGGTGGAGGTCTCCGGGGTCACGGTCTCCCGGGCCACGCTCCACAACTGGGAGGAGATGGAGAGGAAGGACATCCG
>JAJZUC010000085.1 GCA_021847245.1 Deltaproteobacteria bacterium
TGGCGCCGCTGAAGTAGTGGTGGTACTCCTCCCGCTGGGGCTTCACGAACTGGTCGGCGGAGCGCTTGAAGGTCTCGATGTCGACCATGTGGCAGTCCTGGCAGAGGATCGCCTTCTGGGCGTAGGGGCCGTGCTTCCATTCCAGGTAGGTGGCCTCGATGGGGAAGTGGGCGTCATAGTGGTAGACCTGGTGGCAGGAGGCGCAGAGGTCGGCCTTCAGGTGGAGCGGCGATTCCTCGCACTGGTGGAAGCCGCCGCCGCAGTTCTCGGAAGGCTTGAAGGGGCCGCGCTTGATGAAGGTCTTGCCATCCTTGGTCTCCACCCCGGGGGTCAGGATGAAGGAGCCGTTCTCCGGCTCGTGGGAGGGGGTCTGCCAGTGGGTCGTGCCGCTGATGGAGTGGCAGACGTCGCAGGAGACGCCGGCCAGGGCGATCCCGGAGAGCCCCGCGGTCCCCGGCCCCTTGATCTCGCCGGTGATCATCCCGACGGGGGAGTGGCACCCCTCGCACTGGCGGGAGATCTCGTGCCCCACCGCCTTGACCCCCTTGTTCAGCTCACCCTGGTAGACCGGGTCCTTGAAGGCGAGGCTGTGGACCGAGCCGTTCCACTCCCGGTACTGCTTGGAGTGGCAGCCGCCGCACGTCTTCGGCTCGTTGAAGGGGACGTCGGACTTGTTCCACTTGATGAGCGAGGGGTAGTAGGGGTAGAACTCGCGGTCGACATCGAAGACGGGGGAGACGGCAAGGGCCGCCACGGCGGCGCCGGTGAGGGCGAAACAGACGACTAAGGTTGTGGCGAGGCGCGACGTTCGCTTCATGGTGATTCCTCCTTGACGGAATTGCCGAATGATCCTGCACCCTTATTAAATTGCATTAAAGGTTTATCAGCAAAACCGGGGGTGTCAAGGGGAGGGCAACAAAATACCGTTTTGGTCGCGAAAGGCCGGAGAGATTGATGCTATGTGGTCCGCCAGCTCTGCCGCTTCGGTGATGGTGCTGCGGTCCATCCGCTTGAGCCACCGCCGCGGGATGCTTTCCATGCCGTAAAAGGCGCCGGTCAGCATGCCGCAGATGGCGCCGGTGGTGTCGGCGTCCCCTCCCTGGTTGACGGTTCCCACGAGGCATTCCTCGAAGGTGCGTCCCCGGAAGAAGTGGTGGAAGACCGTCTGCATGGTGTCGACCACGTAGCCGGTGGCGAGCCCCCGGTAGGGGTCGAAGGCGAAGGTGGGGTGGGCGGCGATGAGCCGTTCCGCTTCGCGGCGCAGGCGGGGCTTGGAGGCACCGAAAAGGGAGAGGTGGACGAGCCGCCCGAGGGTGATGCAGGCGGCGTCGGAGAGGGGGTGGTTGTGGGTGATGTGGGCCTGCTCCACGGCGCACCGCTCCAGAAGCGCATCGTCGCCGAGGGTGAAGAGGGCGGCGGGAAGCATCCGCATGGCGGCGCCGTTGCCGCCGTCCCACTGGTTGAAGGGGGTCTCCAGCACCCCTTTCAGCATGAAGTTGCGGATGCCGCGCCGGCAGGTGTCCCCGACGTCGATCGGTTTCGAGCGGAGCCACTTGGCAAACTCCCCGGCGATCCCCTCCAGGGACCAGCCGCCGGCGGAGACGATGGCGCGGGCGGCGCAGAGCGACATCTCCGTATCGTCGGTCACCTGGCCCGGTTTCAGCCGCAGCCAGCCGCCGCCGACGATCTCCCTGAGGGTGCCGTACTTCGCGGCGATCTCGCCGGCGGTCATGAACTCCACGGGGGCGCCGAGCGCGTCGCCCACCGCCAGGCCGACGAAGGCCGCCGCGGCCCGGGAGCGGATATCGGGAAGATTGATCGGTAAGGTCACGGATGATGGGGATGCAATAAGTAAACCGGGGTCGGCCCGAAACCGCCGGACATGGTCCGTGGGGCCGTCTGGGGGAATCGCCCCCCGGCGTTCCCTTTCCGGAGCAGGCACTTTTGCCTATTATTTCATCATGCTGGCAAGGCGTAGGCAGGCAACGCATGTTTCGTATCATTGAAAAACACCAAAATACGGCCGGTTGCGGTGATGCGTTTTGCAAGGGCCATTCTGGCACGCTTAATGATAGGGGGAGGGGGAGAGGCCATACGACGGTGTATGGCCGAAACAGGCATTGAAGCCCGGCGCGAGCACTCCGCCGGGCTTTTTTCGTTCGGCGTCGGCCGAACCGACACGAGAAAGGGAGGTAGATCATGGCCACGTCATGCGACCGGATGAATAAGATCCAGGGACATCCCTGCTTCGGCGGCAATCATCACAAGAACGGCAGGATGCACCTGGCGGTGGCTCCCCGCTGCAACATCAAATGCGGTTACTGTACCCGCAAGCACGACTGCGCCAACGAGTCGCGCCCCGGCGTGACGAGCCGGCTCCTCACCCCCGCCGAGGCGATCGCCAAGGTGCGGGAGGTGATGGCGAGCCCCGTGGTCGGGCCGATCATCAAGGTGATCGGCATCGCCGGCCCCGGCGATCCCCTGGCCAACGAGGAGACCTTCGAGACGTTCCGGCTGGTGGGGGAGGAGTTTCCCCATCTCATGAAATGCATGAGCACCAACGGCCTCCTCCTCCCCGAAGCCATCGACCGCCTCCACGACCTCGACCTTCACAGTCTCACCGTCACCCTCAACGCCCTCGATCCCGCCGTGGGGGCAAAGATCTACGGCCACATCTCCTACCGCGGCAAGACCTGGCGCGGCGCCGAGGCGGCGGAGATCCTGGTGGCGAACCAGCTGGAAGGGATCCGGCGGGCCGTGGAATACGGAATGACGGTGAAGGTGAACACGGTCTTCATCCCCGGGATCAACGAAGAGCAGGTGCCGCTCATCGGCCGCAAGATCAAGGAGTTGGGCGCCTTCGTCATGAACATCATGCCTCTCATCCCCCAGGCGGAGCTGGCACATGTGGTCCCTCCCTCCCCGGAGAAGCTCGATGCGGTCCGGGCGGCGAACGAGACGATCATCGGCCAGTTCAGGCATTGTCGCCAGTGCCGCGCCGACGCCGTCGGCCTCATCGGCCAGGATGTCACGGTCGGCCAGTCGGCCTGCGTGGTGCCGGGGTAGGAGATGGAGGTCAGGCCCTTCTCCGGGGAGGATATCCCCGCGTTCCTCGCCCTTGCCGATGCCGAGGGGTGGCTCTGCGACCGCTGGGAATTCGACTTTCTCCTCGGGGCGTTCCCCGGCGGCTGCTTCACGCTGACGGAAGGGGATGAAGCCGTCGCCTTCGTGACCTCGGTCCGCTACGGCGAGAGCGGCTGGATCGGCAACCTGATCGTCGACGACGCCCGCCGGGGGCGGGGGTACGGGACGCTTCTCATGCACCGTGCCTTCGACGCGCTTCTCGCTGCGGGGGCAAAGACGGTCTGGCTCACGGCCTCGGTGGCGGGGCGCCCCCTCTACGAGCGGATGGGGTTTCGCGAAGCAGACCGGGTCGTACGCTGGCGCGGGACGGGGCAAAGCGGTCCCCATCCAGGCGAAGAGCCGGTTCGTCTTGAGGAAATGGCGCGCCTCGACCGCGCCGGGTGGGGCGATGACCGGCAGTCGCTCATTGCGGCGGTTGCGGCCCGCGGAACGGTGCTCCGGAACGGAGGAGGGTTTCTGGTCCTGCAGCCCTTCGGCGACGGCTTCCAGGTGGGGCCGTGGGGGGGGGAGGGGAAGAGGGCGGCGGAGCTTCTGGCGCAGGCCCGTCTCCTTGCCGGAGAGGGGCGCGGGATGTTTCTCGATGCGCCGGCCGGCAACGACCCCGGCGCCGCGCTCCTTGCCGGCAGCGGCTTTGCCCCGGCCGGCACCACCTCCCTCATGTACGCCGGGGCCGAGCCGGCCTATCTCCCGGCGCGGATCTTCGCCCTCGCCACCATGGGGAGCATGGGCTAGGGTGAAATTGGAGTTGCGTCTTTCGGGGAAAAACCGTATGGTATGAATGTGTATCTCATTTACGTAAAGGTAAAATAATTCGGGCCGTCGCGGTGAACGCCCCGGCTTGTGCAGGTCCTTTACTGTTGGTAAAAAATGGTGCCTATGTTTTAGGCATACTTTGCTTGATTAGCGTCTGTATGTCCTTTATGATATTTGTTTGACCGTTCTTTGCGCCGCAGCATTTCGTTGCCTGCCATCATCCAGAACCAAGGAGAGTGACCATGCTTGCCATCGCCTGCATCAAACAGGTGCCCGATACGACCCAGGTCCAGATCGACCCGGTGACCAATACCCTGGTGCGGGAGGGAATTCCCTTCATCGTCAACCCGTACGATACCCATGCCCTGGAGGAGAGCCTCCGGCTGAAGGATCGCTACGGCTTCCGGGCCGTGGCCCTGTCCATGGGCCCCCCCAACGCCGAGGCGGCGCTCCGCAAGGCCCTCTCCATGGGGGCCGACGATGCCATCCTCTGCTCCGACCGCTGCTTCGGCGGCGCCGACACCCTGGCCACCAGCAACGTCCTTGCCGCCGCCATCGCGCGGATTGCCCGGGAAGCGGGCGACGAGGTGGGGATCGTCTTCTGCGGCAAGCAGACCATCGACGGCGACACCGCCCAGGTGGGGCCGGGGATCGCCTCGCGGCTCGGCTTCCGGCAGCTGACTCTGGTCGACAAGATTCTGGCGCTGGATATGGAAAAGCGGATCATCCGGGTGAGCCGCAAACTGGAAGGGCGCCACGAGATCGTGGAGGCGCCGCTGCCGGTGATGATCACGGTGGTGCGGGAACTGAACCGCCCCCGTTACCCGACCGTGCCGATGCGCCTGGCCGCCGTGAACGCCTCGGTGAAGGTCTGGAACAACGAGGTGCTGAAGCTGGACGTGAATTCCGTCGGTCTGAAGGGATCCCCCACCTGGGTCAGCCGGATCTTCTCCCCCGAGCGGGAAAAGGGAGAGATCATCGGCGACGGCGTGAACGACCCGGAGGGGACGGCGAACCTCCTGATCGACAGACTCCTGAGCAAGGATCTGCTTGCGGTGTGATTATATTGTAGGGGACATTGACATGACCGAACCCAAGAAACTGAAAAAACCCCGTGGCAAGGCCCGACTCATCGAGGGAAAATGCATTGCCTGTGGAGCCCGCTGCCAGAGCGCCTGCCCGGTGGATGCCATCGAGATGAGCGAGGCGGGGGAGCCGATCGTCCTCTCCGAGAAGTGCATTGGCTGCCTGAAGTGCGTCAAGGTCTGTCCCGCCAGCGCCCTGGAGATGTTCTTCACTCCCGAGGAGCTGAAGATCCTCGAAGAGCTGGCGCGGCAGCAGGCCGCCGGCGAAGGGGGCGCCGCCGAGGAGGAAGACGCCGAGGAGGCCGCCCTTAAGAAGATGCTTGCCTCCTACCGGGGGGTCTGGGTCTTCGTGGAGCAGACCGAGGGAGAACCGGCCAAGGTCTCCTGGGAGCTGATGGGGGTCGGTGCCCGGCTGGCCAGGGATATCGGCACCGAGCTCTGCGCCATCGTCATCGGCCACGGCGTGGAGTCCCTCTGCCACGAGGCCTTCGCCTACGGCGCCACCAAGGCGTACCTCATGGACCAGGAGGTCTTCCGCTTCTACCGCACCGAGCCATACCTCGACGCCTGCTGCCACCTGATCGACAAGTACAAGCCCGAGATCATCCTCATGGGGGCCACCGGCATGGGGCGCGACCTCGCCGGGGCCGTGGCCACGCGGGTCAAGACGGGGCTTACCGCCGACTGCACCGGCCTCGACGTGGACGACAAGCGCAACCTGCGCCAGACCCGCCCGGCCTTCGGCGGCAACATCATGGCGACCATCATGTGCGACAAGTTCCGTCCGCAGATGGCGACGGTCCGCCCCCACGTGATGCCGATGTCCGAGCGCAAGGAAGGGGCCGCCGGCGAGATCGTCCGGGAGCAGATCCCCCTCGACGAGGCCGATATCCTCACCAAGGTTCTGGAGATCGTCAAGGACAAGAAGGCGGGGATCGACATCGCCGGGGCCGAGTTCATCGTTTCCGGCGGGCGCGGCATGATGGGGCCGGAAAACTTCGCCATGCTCCAGGAGCTGGCGGACGAGCTGGGGGGGGTGGTCGGCGCGTCGCGCAGCGCCGTGGATGCCGGCTGGATGCCCCACGACCGGCAGGTCGGGCAGACCGGCAAGACCGTGCGCCCCAAGATCTACATCGCCTGCGGCATCTCCGGCGCCATCCAGCATCTCGTCGGGATGCAGGATTCCGATGTGGTCATCGCCATCAACCGCGACAAGGAGGCCCCCATCTTCCAGGTGGCCACCTATGGCATCGTGGGGGATCTGTTCAAAGTCATTCCGGCCATCACCAGCCGGCTGCGGGAACTGAAAGCAGCGAGGAAAATAAGCTGACGCTCCCTTGCGCAGCAAGATCCAAACCAGCCCTTGGCTTGACCCCGAAAGGTTCGCTATGACCATCTTCACTCCCTTGTTCCTTATCGCCCTCGGAATATTCATCTGGCAGTGCGGCAAGAAGCTGAGCCTCATCCGCCTCGGCAGACCGGAGAACCGCTTCGACAACCCGGCGTTGCGGCTGTGGGAGATGCTCCTCTACGCCTTCGGCCAGAAGCGGGTGGTGGCCCGTCCCTTCGGCCTCAACCACTTCGTCATCTTCTGGGCCTTCATCGTGCTCCTCGCCGCCAACGGCGCCTTCATCCTGGAGGGGCTCATCCCCGGCTTCCGGCTGGCGAACGTCCTGCCGGAGAGCCTCTACCACCCGCTGGTCTTCGCCTTCGACATCGTCTCCCTGCTGGCGCTGGGGGCCATCGTCCTCTCCTTTGCCCGGCGGCTCCTGTTCAAGCCTGACTACCTGGACAGCGCCTACGTAAGCGCCCGGAGCTTCGAGGCGTTCCTGATCCTCTCCTTCATCGCCCTGCTGATGCTCGCCTCCTTCGGCCTGAACGGGGTCAAGATCTCCCTGGGGATCGAGCCGGCCGACTTCATGCCGGTCTCCAAGGTGGCCGCCTCTCTGCTCGACAGGAGCGGGAGCGACCTGGAGGCATGGGGCGCCTTCTTCTGGTGGCTGCACGCCGGCGTGCTCCTGGCCTTCATCTGCTTCCTCCCCATGAGCAAGCATATGCACATCCTCACCGCCATACCCAACTGCTTCTTCCAGAACCTGGGGAGCATCAGCACCCAGTCGCGGGAGGAGTTCGCCGCCGGCAACCGCTACGGCGTGGAAAAGGTCACCGACTTCACCTGGAAGGATCTGCTAGACTCCTTCACCTGCACTGAGTGCGGCCGCTGCCAGGACGCCTGCCCCGCCAACGCCACCGGCAAGTCCCTCAACCCCCGGCAGGTGGTGCACACCCTGAAGGCCAATCTGCTGGCCAACGCGCCGGCCCTCAAGGCGGGGGAACCGCCGCGGGTCCCCCTGATCGGGGCCGAAGGGGAAGGAACCAACACCGAAGAGACCATCTGGGCCTGCACCACCTGCGGGGCGTGCCTTCAGGCCTGCCCGGTCATGATCGAGCATCTCCCCAAGATCGTGGGGATGCGCCGGCACCTGGTGGAGATGGAGTCCAAATTCCCCGAAGAGCTCCTGAACCTTTTCGAGAACATGGAGCAGCGCTCGAACCCCTGGGGGATCGCCCCGGGCGAGCGGACCAAGTGGACCGCCCAGATGGACGTGAAGCCGTTCGAGGCGGGGAAAACGGAGTATCTCCTCTACGTGGGATGTGCCGGCTCTTTCGACTCCCGGAGCAAGCAGGTGACCGTGAACCTGGCGACGATTCTCGATGCGGCCGGGGTCTCCTGGGGGATCCTGGGGAAGGACGAGAAGTGCTGCGGCGACAGCCTGCGGCGACTCGGCAACGAGTACATCTTCGACCGGATGGCGCGGGAGAACGTCGCCCTGCTCCGGGAGCGGGGGGTGACCAAGGTCATCACCATGTGCCCCCACTGCTTCACCACCCTCAGAAACGACTATCGGCAGTACGGGATCGAGCTGGAGGTGATCCACCACAGCGAGCTGCTCAAAGAGCTCCTCGCTGCGGGGCGCCTGAAGCTGAACCGCCAGGTGGGCGAGCTCGGGAAGGTCATCTTCCACGACTCCTGCTACCTGGGGCGGCATAACGATGTGTACGACGCCCCCCGGCAGGTGGTGGCGACCGTCACCGGCGCCCCCCCGGCCGAATTCGACCGGTCGCGGGAGGGGTCGTTCTGCTGCGGCGCCGGCGGCGGCCGGATGTGGATGGAGGAGCTGACCGGCACCCGGATCAACCTGAACCGGGTCACCGAGGCACTGGAGAAGAGTCCCGACACCATCTGCGTCGCCTGCCCCTACTGCATGACCATGTTCGAGGACGGGCTCAAGGACAAGCAGGCCGGCCAGACCCGGGTGCGCGACATCGCCGAGGTGGTGGCGGAGGGGATGCGGCCGCAGGCGTAGCGGAAAAATGCGGGCAGATGCAGCGATGGAGAGGGCGCTTCCGGACGGGGCGCCCTCTCGCCATTTGGGGGAGGCTATTTCAGCTCCGAGGTGCACTGGGGGCAGCGGGTCGCCCTGATCGGGATCGCCGAGAAGCAGAAACCGCACTCCTTGGTGTTCGGCGGCGCGGGAGCGGGCTCCTTCTTCATCCGGTTGATCTGCCTGATGACGAGGAAGATGGCGAAGGCGACGATGATGAAGTCGAGCACCGTGTTGATGAACACCCCGTAACTGATGACCGGCGCGCCGGCGTCCCTGGCCGCCTTGAGAGAGGGGTACTCTTTGCCAGAGAGGTTGATGAAGAGGTTGGTGAAGTCCATCTTCCCCAGCAGGAGCCCCATGGGTGGCATCAGGATGTCGTTGACGAACGACGTGACGATCTTGCCGAAGGCCCCGCCGATGATGACGGCGACGGCGAGATCGATCACGTTGCCTTTCAGGGCGAATTCCTTGAACTCCTTCAGCATGGCAGACCTCCTCTTTGGTAGCTTTGGGCGGCGCTGGATGAACATGAGCTAATTATCCCATGCTTTGGACGGATGAAAAGCCGGCGCTGAAGATTGTCGACGGCGTGTCGCCGGTTGCCACGGGAGACCGAACGGCTATACTTGAGTATCGGGTTTTTGATGCCCATTATAGCCGGAGGGAGGAGAGACCATGGCCCTTGTGGAGACGTCACGCGTGAGGGAGGTCCTGGCCGCGCAGATCGGGATCATCCGGGAATTCGCCGGGAAGCTCGATGCGAGCGGCGATCTTCGGGTGCTGGAGGCGGAGATCGCCGAGCTTGACGCGGCCCTGGGAGAACTGAAGAGGGAGCTGAAGGCGATTCCCCACCGGCAGGAGTGAGGCGGCAGTGCCGCAGTTCTGCCGTTAGCCGGAGAGTCCGAAGCGCCTGAGAAGGTCGGAAGGTGCCTGCTCGAAGCGGGCGAATTCCATGGTGAAGGTGCCGCGTCCCTTGGTGGCGCTTCGCAGCTCCGTCATGTAGCCGAACATCTCAGCCAGGGGGACCTGGGCCCGGATCGTCTCCAGCGCCCCCTGGACCGAGATCCCCTCCACCCGCCCCCGTTTCTGCTGCACCGAGCCGAGGACCTTGCCGGCATAGTCGGCGGGGGTGATGATCTCCAGGTTCATGAGCGGCTCCAGGAGCGTCACCCCCCCCTCCCGGGCCGCCAGCAGAACCCCCCTGCCGGCGGCGGCCCGCACTCCGGTCTCGGTGGTGATCCCAGGCTCGAAAGGAACGGCGGTGACCCGAACCTCCAGATCGGTCAGGGGGTAGCCGGTCCGGCAGCCGGCGGAGCAGGCCTGTTCGATGCTCGTCGCCACCGTATCCCGCAGCTCCCGCGGGATCCCCAGTTCCTCCACCGGCGGGACGACGACCCTCACCCCCTCCCCCCGGGGAAGGGGGGAGAGCCGCAGCCACACCTCCCCTCCCTGGATCCTCCCCTCGAACTCGGTCCGGTAGACCTCCCGCCGCTCCACCGGGCGGGTGATCGTCTCCCGGTAGACCACCTGGGGCCTGCCGGTGGCGACGTTCACCCCGAACTCCCGTCCAAGCCGGTCGGTGACCACCTCCAGGTGGAGCTCCCCCATGCCGGTCAGGATCGTCTGGCCGGTCTCCTCGTCTTCGTGGACCCGGAAGCTCGGGTCTTCCCACTGGAGCTTCTCCAGCGCCGGGAGGAGCTTCTCCCGGTCGTCCACCCCCCGGGGCTCCACCGCCAGGGAGACCACCGGCTCCGGCACGGAGAGCCCCGCCAGGGCGAGACGGTGCCCCGGATCGCAGAGGGTGTCGCCGGTCAGCACCTCCTTGAGCCCCGTGGCGGCGACGATATCCCCCGCGATCGCCTCATCGATCGGCTCCCGCTTGTGGGCATGCATCCGGAAGAGCCTCCCCGCCTTCTCGAACCCCCCCCGCGTGCTGTTCCAGAGGGCCGCGCCGGCCTTGACCGTTCCCGAGTAGATCCGCAGGTAGGTGAGCTTGCGCCCCTCGTCGGACTGGACCTTGAAGGCAAAGGCGCAGAGGGGGCCCTTCGGATCGCACGGGAGGGTGTCAACGGATGCGCCGTCGGGCCGTTGCGCGGTTACGGGGGGAAGATCGAGGGGGGAGGGGAGATAGGCGTCGACGGCATCGAGAAGGGGCTGGATCCCCTTGTTGCGCAGGGCCGAGCCGAAGAGGACCGGAAAGATCCGGCAGGCGATGGTTCCCGTCCGGAGCGCCCGGCGGAGCCGTTCGGGGGCGATCTCCCGATCCTCCAGGAGGTCGGCCAGGATAGTGTCGTCGAAGTCGGCCGCGGCCTCCAGGAGCTCTTCCCGGGCCCCATCCGCCTCGGCGAGATGTTCGGCCGGGACCGGCCGGCGCTGGACGCTTCTCCCCAGATCGGCCTCGCCGAAGGTGACCAGCTCCCGGGTGATCAGGTCGATCACCCCGGCGAAGTGGCTCTCCGCCCCGACGGGGATCTGGACGGGGACCGGCCGCGCCCCGAGCTTCTCCTCCATCTGCCGCAGCGTGGCCCGCCAGTCGGCGCCGACCCGGTCCATCTTGTTGACGAAGCAGATGCGGGGAACCCGGTAGCGGTCGGCCTGACGCCAGACCGACTCGCTCTGGGGCTGGACCCCCTCCACGGCGCTGAAAATGGCGACTGCGCCGTCCAGGACCCGCAGGCTTCGCTCCACTTCGATGGTGAAGTCGATGTGTCCCGGGGTGTCGAGCAGGTTGATCCAGCACCCCCCCCACCGGCAGACGGTGGCGGTGGAGGTGATGGTGATCCCCCGCTCCTGCTCCTGGGGCATCCAGTCCATGACGGTCTCGCCGTCGTGGACCTCCCCCATCTTGTGGGTCTCGCCGCTGTAGT
>JAJZUC010000086.1 GCA_021847245.1 Deltaproteobacteria bacterium
CCGAGCACTTCCCGCACTGGAAACAGCGCCGCACCGAGCTCCCCGACAGGGCCTCCACTTTCCTCACGAACCCGAGATTCATCGTCTCGGTCGACAGCGTCATCTTGGTGTGTTTCATGGGGTCTCCCGCAGAACGATGCAACGCGCAGATGCATCGATACAACAAACAACGGCGCTTATAGAGCAAAAGGCAAGCCAATGGTAACCGCAGAGAGGATACAAAGGTGTAACACCTTGTAAAAAGGAGGGTTAGGAAAGTTACGAGGCAAAAGAAGGAGAATCGGTGCCCTGTTCACCGGAAGTGGAGATCAGTGTGCTCAAGCGGCTCCAGGCGGAGATTTTGCGGCAAATGCGGCAATCGGAGCGTGTGGAATGACACCCTTCACCGTCCTATAGTGAATTTCCACACTGTTGAACTTTTCCCCACACGCACCTCCACGGCGCACGGAAAGCGACCTGGCGCGATACCGGCGGCCTCCGATTCCTTGACCGGGGCCGCCGGTAACTCTGTTGTGAATCTGCTACGCCGCCAGCTTCCTGCGTGCAACCCGCTTGATGTTGAGGAGGTTCTTGTAGCCGACGTTCTCGGTGGTGATGTTCCCCCCCATGGCGCCGCAGCCGAGGGTGAGGGACGGCACCAGGTCGTTGTAGAGGGCGCCGATGGTGCCGTGGACCGAGGGCTGGTTCCAGACCACCCGGTTGGCGGGAACGCGGAGGGCGAACTCCTTCGCCACCTCTTCGTCCTCGGTGAAGACCACGGCCGAGTGGCCGGCGCCGCCGAACTCCAGCTGGCAGACGGCTGCTGAGATCGCCTTCTCCCTGCTGTCCACGATGTACCAGCCGAGGACCGGAGAAAGCTTCTCATGGCTCATCCAGTCCTCGGGGCCGGTGGTGGTCAGCGGCACCATCAGCAGTTTCACGTCGGCGGGAACGGTGAACCCGGCCAGCTCGGCGATGAACTGGGGCTTCTTGCCGACGATGGCCATGGAGGGGACGCCACGCTCCTTGTCGAACATCACCGCTTCCAGCCTGGCCTTCTCCTCTTCGGTGCAGAGGTAGGCGCCCTTTTCCTTGAAGAGCCGGAGCGCCTTCTCGGCAACGTCTCTGTCGTCGAAGATGACCGACTGGTCGGAAGAGCAGATGGTGCCGTTGTCGAAGGTTTTGGAGGCGATCACGTCCGGGATGGCGATCTCCAGGTTGGCGGTCTTCTCGATGTAGACCGGCACGTTCCCCGGTCCGACGCCGAGGGCGGGGTGCCCCGAGCTGTAGGCTGCCTTGACCATGGCGCCGCCGCCGGTGGCGATGACGAGGGCCACGTGGGGGTGCCGCATGAGGGCATCGGTCGCCTCGATGGAGGGCTCGGTGATCCACTGGATGCAGTCGGCCGGAGCACCCGCCTCGACGGCAGCTTCCAGCATGATCCGGGCAGCTTCCTCGCTGCACTTCTGGGCCTTCGGGTGGAAGGCGAAGCAGATGACGTTGCGCCCCTTCAGGGCGATGAGGGACTTGAAGAGGGTCGTCGCGGCAGGGTTCGTCACCGGGGTGACGGCGGCGATAATGCCGAAGGGCTCGGCGATGGAGAGGATGCCGTCCTCCTCCTCGATGATCCCCACCGAGGGCTTTCCGCGCATGTAGTCATAGACCACCCGGGTGCCGAAGTGGTTCTTGATAACCTTGTCCTCGACATTGCCGATGCCGGTCTCCGCCACCGCCATCTCCGCCAGCTTCCGCTCGTTGGCCACGCCGGCCCTGGCCATGGCGGAGACGATCCTGTCGACTTCGAGCTGGGTGAATCCCCTGAACGACTCCGCTGCCTTTTCCGCCTTTGCCATCATCCGATTGATCTGCGCTGATACATTCGACATGACTGTTTCCTTTCTCCCCATTGGTAATTGTTGATGTCGGGCAAGCCCTTTTGTCCTTAAGGGGTAGCAGCGCATGTGCCAAAGCATAAAACCAAGTTTTATGATTTGACATCTACTTACGTGCAGCCCGAGAAAAGTACGCAATTCAGGGGGATTAGAAGACAGGAATGATAACGGAAGGGATGGTAGCGACTTATGCGAACAGCGTTGGGACGGCTCAGCTGTCGCAAGATGGCACAGGTGTTGCTGTTTAAGCTGTTGCAAAAGAAAACAGTGTTACGGAATTGACGATTTCATATGCGGGGGGTGGATATGACCTGGGGAGCATCCGGCCGGATGGCCCACTCGATCGACACCAGATCACGTTTTCTTGCGGGAGAGACGCTCCCCGACGGACTCCTCCCCGAGGTCATCAGCCGTTCCTGGCAGCGGTGCGTCGACCGGAAAGTCAATGTCGCGAGGCAGGCCCGGGAGATTCCGGTGGTCTCCCCCGGGGCACTGAACGGGTTTCGCGAGCGGAGCCGGCGGCTGATCCTCCATGCGGAGCCGGTCATGGATCAGCTTTACGAGCAGATTTCCGGGACCTCCAGCGTGGTGGTGCTGACCGATACGACCGGGGTGGTGCTGCACTCGGTGGGTGATCCGGACTTCGTGGACAAGGCCCAGCAGGTGACGCTCGGACCTGGGGGAGTCTGGACCGAGGAGGCGAGCGGCACCAACGCCATCGGCACCGCCCTCGTGGAGCAGGCTCCGGTCTCCGTGCACAGCACCGAGCACTTCATCGACATCAATCATTTCCTCACCTGCTCGGCAGCCCCCATCTTCGACCCCCGGGGGAAGATGCTCGGCGTGCTCGACGTCTCCGGCGATTCGGCCTCCTACCAGCGCCACACCATGGCGCTCGTGCGGATGTCGGCCCAGATGATCGAGAACCAGTTCTTCGCCCACGAATGCGCCGATCAGATCCTGATCCACTTCCACCTGCGGCCGGAGTTCATCGGCACCCTCTACGAGGGAATCGCGGTCTTCTCCCTGGAAGGGCGCTTCGTTGCCGCCAACCGGTCGGCCCTTTTGCAGCTCGGGCTCAACCGCTACGATGCGGAGAAGCGGACCATCGGCAGCATCTTCGATCTGACCCTGGCCGGCCTGTTCGAACAGGCCCGCTCCCTCCCCCAACCGGTGATCCGGCTCCGGCTGCGAAACGGCGTGGAGGTCTTCGGCCGGGTGAAATTCGGCGCCTCTGTTTCACCCGTCACCTGCCTCCCGATCCGCAGACCCGATGCAGCCGCCCGCACCACCACGGAGACCGTGAACAGCGCCATGTCGGCCCTCGACCTGGGAGACCCGGCGATGGCTTCCGCCATCCGCAAGGCGGGGAAGATCATCGGTCACGATATCCCGCTCATGATCGAAGGGGAGTCGGGGAGCGGGAAGGAGATGTTCGCCCGCGCCTTTCACGCCGACGGGCCGCGGGGGAAGGGTCCGTTCGTGGCCCTGAACTGTGCCGCCATCCCCGAGGGGCTGATCGAGTCGGAGCTGTTCGGCTACCGCGACGGCGCCTTCACCGGTGCCCGCCGCTCCGGCAGCATCGGCAAGATCCAGCAGGCCGACGGCGGCATCCTCTTTCTCGACGAGATCGGTGACATGCCCCTGAGTCTCCAGGCGAGACTATTGCGGGTGCTGCAGGACCGCACCGTCACGCCGCTGGGGGGCACCAAGTCCCAGCCGGTCGACATCAAGATCATCTGCGCCACCAACCGCAGGCTGCGCGACGAGGTGGCCGCCGGCCGCTTCCGGGAAGACCTCTACTACCGGCTGAACGGGCTGCTCCTCACCCTCCCCCCCCTGCGGAGCCGCACCGACCGGATCGCGCTGGCCGAAAGCATCCTGGGAACGCTCTCCCGGGGCGATGAACGGGTCCGCTTCTCCCCGGAAGTGCTCGGCCTCTTTTCCCGCCATGCCTGGCCGGGGAATATCCGCCAGATGACGAACGTCATCCGAACGGCACTGGCGCTGAGGGATGGCGACTGCGAAATCAGGATCGAGCATCTCCCGGAGGATTTCCTGGAGCAGGCTGGGGGGCAGAGGGGAGAGTTGCACGTTTCGGCGGAGCAGGAGGGCCGCGGCGGCTCGGGACGCCTGGAGGAGACGGAGGCCGCCGCCATCAGGGAGGCGCTTCGGCAGTGCAACGGGAACGTCTCGGCGGCGGCCCGGAAACTGGGGATCTCCCGGTCGACCCTGTACCGGAAGTCGAAGGGAAACTCCCCCCTCACTTGAACTGGATCGCCTTGAGCTCCAGGAATTCCTCAAGGCCGTATTTGCCGAGCTCCCGGCCGTGCCCCGACTGCTTGTACCCGCCGAAGGGGGCGAGGACATTGAAGGAGCCGCCGTTGATATCCACCTGGCCGGTCCGGAGTCTGCGGGCCACCCCCTCGGCCCGCTTCACATCCCCCGACCAGACGCCGCCGGCGAGCCCATACGGGGTATCGTTGGCGATGCGCATGGCATCGTCCTCGTCCCGGTAGGTCATGATGGCCAGCACCGGCCCGAAGATCTCCTCCCGGGCGATGGTCATCTCCGGCGTTACCCGGCCGAAGATGGTCGGCTTCACATAGTAGCCCCGTTCAAACCCTTCGGGAGGCTCCGCCCCGCCGCACAGAAGCTCTGCCCCTTCCGCCAGCCCCTTCCGGATGTAGTCAAGAACACGCTCCCGTTGCCGGGCGGAGACCAGGGGCCCGAGCCGCGTCTGCTCGTTGAGGGGATCCCCCGGCACGTAGGTGGCGGCGGCCTCCACGGCCAGGGCGGCGGCCCGGTCGTAGAGGGATTCGGGGACGAGCATCCGGGTGTGGGCGCTGCAGGTCTGGCCGGAGTTGACGAAGGAGCTGGCCGCCGTCCCCTTGACCGCCGCGGCAAGGTCGGCGTCGTCGAGGATGATGGCGGCCGACTTCCCGCCGAGCTCCAGGGCGACCCGCTTGAGGGTAGCCGCCGCAAGACCGGAGACCGCCAGGCCCGCCCGCACCGAGCCGGTGAACGAGATCAGGTCCACGCCGGGGTGGCTCGCCATGGCCTCCCCCACCGGCTCGCCGTAGCCGCTCACCAGGTTGAAGACCCCCGCCGGGAGCCCCGCCTCGTGGATGATCTCCGCCAGGATGAAGGCGGAGAGCGGCACCACCTCGCTCGGCTTGAGGACGACGGTGCAGCCGGCGGCCAGGGCCGGCGCCACCTTGGCGACGATCTGATGGAGGGGATAGTTCCAGGGGGTGATGCAGGCCGCCACCCCCGCCGGTTCCTTCACGACGAGGGAATTGCCGATCCGCTCCTCGAAGGGGTAGTCGCCGAGGAGCTTCACGTAACTCTCCATGACCGCGGCGGGAAGCCCCGCCTGGATCCGCCGGGAGAGCTTGATCGGCATGCCGAGCTCCGCCGTGATCGTCCGGGCGATCTCTTCGCTTCGCACAACCATCCCCTCGTGGATCTTTCGCAGAAAGGAGAGGCGAAGCTCCACCGGTGTCCTCCCCCAGCCCTCGAAGGCGTCCCGGGCAGCCGTCACCGCCCACTCCACATCCGCCTCCCCGCAGGAGGGGATCTCCCCCACGACCTCCTCGGTTGCCGGATTTACGATCTCGATAAATTCCCCGGTCGAGGATGTGGTCCAGGCCCCGTTGAGGTAAATCTCCTGACGATCGTACATAGCTTCCTCCATGGCCGAATTGATTGTGCTCACACCACCTTCATCACGATCATCGTCATGTCGTCCTTCTGGGGAGCACCGCCGGTAAAGGCGGATACCTCCCGAAGCACGGCGTCGATGATCTTCCCGGGGGACTCGGAATTGTGCGCTCCCATGATGCTGCAGAGCCGGGCAAGACCGAACTGCTCACCGGTGCCGCTCTCGGCTTCGGTGATGCCGTCGGTGTAGAGAATGAGCACATCCCCTTCTTCCAGCCGGAGTTGCTTCTCCTCGAAAGAGAGCCCTTTGCTGATCCCCAGGATAAGACCGTCGGCGTCCAGCTCGCAGCAACTTTCCCTGGCGGAGCGGCGGGAAATAAGCGGCGTGACATGCCCCGCGTTCGAGTAGTTCAGGATGCGGGTCGCGGCGTCGTACTTGACGTAGAACATGGTGATGAAGAGCTCCGCCTGGCTCAGATCTTCGTGAAGGACATCGTTGAGTGAGGTGAGGATATCCCCGGTGCCGGTGAACGCATGCACCTGGGCACGGAGAACGGAGCGGGCTTCGGCCATCATCAGGGCGGCGCCGAAGCTGTGCCCCGATACGTCGGCCACGACCATGTCCACTACGCCATCTTCGCGCCGGTAGTAGTCGAAATAGTCTCCGCCCACGTGGGTGGCGGGAAGACAGCATCCCGATATCTGGACCCCCGCCAGTTCGGGAGGCGCTCCCGGCAGGAGGGAGAGCTGGATCTGCCGGGCGAGCTCCATCTCGCGCAGCAGCCGGGAGTTCTCCAGGAGCGCCTCTTCCGCCCGCTTCCGCTCGGTTATGTCCCGTGCCACCGCCACGCCGTAAAGGTCCCCCTGGAACCTGACCAGCCGGATGGTGATCTCCACCGGAAACCCTTCTCCGGAACATCTGTAGAGATCGGTAACAATCGTATCCCGGTCCCTTCCCTCCCCAGGGCCGACGGCCACGAGTTCCCTGATCCTTTCCAGCGCCTCTGCCGGGACGATCTTTCCCAGGGCACCGTCAAGGAGCTCCTGTCGCGTGCAGCCGAGCTGGCGGCATGCCGATTCGTTGACGTCGACAAAGGCGAGGGAGGGAATCCCGAGGAGGAATATGCAGTCGTTGCTCTGGTCCAGCAGGGACCTGAACCGCTCCAGCTCGTCGAGCTTCTGCTGGAGTTCGGGGTAATAGGTCTTGCGCAGGGAGCGTTCGCCGAGACCGATTATCTTCTCCCGCTCGGCATCCCATGATTCGGTCGGATCAGAGGGCTTTTTCATAGATAGCCTCAATCTCCTCCCTGGTGGGCTGTCGGGGATTGGTAAAGATGCAGGGGTCGTTCAGCGCCTTTTCCGCAAGCTCGGGGATATCGCTTCTGGAAACCCCGAGCCGGGCCAAGGTGTGGGTGATTCCCGCCGACTCCCGGAGGGACACGAGCTTGGAGTGCAGAGCGGATCTCACGTCGCCGGGGGCCATGCCGGCTACGGAGAGCCCCAGGGCCTCCCCCACCAGCATGAAGCGATCCGGGACCGCATCGAAATTGAAGTCGATGACATAGGGAAGAAGGAGGGCGTTGCACTCGCCGTGGGGAGAGTCCAGCATTCCTCCCAGGCTGTGGGCCATGGCGTGGATTAGTCCGAGACTGGTGTTGGAAAAGGCCAGTCCGGCCTGAAGGCTGGCCAGCATCATCCGGCCGCGGAAATTGCGATTATCCGGGGCCTCCAGGGTCGGCAGGAGATTCGAAGAGACCAGCCTGATCGCCTGGAGGGCGAAGAGGTCGGTGATGGGGGAATGGGCCGTCGAGACGAACGCCTCGATGGCATGGCAGAGGGCGTCCATCGCCGTGTCCGCCGTCAGCTCCCGGGGCATCGTCGTCGTGGTGACCGGGTCGATGAGGGCGACATCCGGAACGATCATCTTGCTGATGATGGCGTATTTTACCCGGCGCGCGGTGTCCGTGATGATGGCGAACTGGGAGACGTCGGCGGAAGAGCCGGCGGTTGTGGGGACGCAGATCAGGGGAGGCATGGAGAGCTCCACCTTGTCGACCCCTTCGAACTCGCGAATGTCTCTCTTGTTGGCGCTGACGATGCCGATCCCCTTGGCGCAGTCCATGGGGCTTCCGCCGCCGACCGCGACAATGGCGTTGCACCCCTCTCGGCGGTAAAACTCGGCCCCCTCCTCGATTTCATGCACCTTGGGATTGGTGGTTACCGAAGAATAGACAGCATATTCAACGCCTGCCTCCCTGAGGGTGGTGAGGACGTCCTCTGCCCACCCGGCCGCCTGCACCCCCGGGTCGGTAACGAGAAGCATCTTGCGGGCACCGAAGTTTTTCGCATAGCGGGCCACGAGCTTACGGGCATCGGTGCCGAAAATGAACTCGGGCGCCACGAATTTCCGCAGGGCAAATTCATCCTGTTCCATTATGCAGCCTCCCTTTTTCCGTCCTGCGGTAATTATAGCAAGATTTCGCGAAAAACAGGGGGGCGCTTCGGGCTACAGCTCGTCCAGGATCCTGAGCCGCTTCGCCCGGTACTCCTCCTCGGTGATCAGCCCCTTCTGCTTCAGGTCGTTCAGCAGGATGAGCCGCTCCTCAAGGGTTCTTGCCTGACCTGCCGGCCGTTCCTCCCTCTTCGGCGCCGCCTGAACCGGAGCGGCAGGCGCGAGAGCCGGCTTCGCCTCCCGGTTCGTCGCCGTCTCCGGGGGGGACGTCACCTGCTCGGCCGGGAGGAGCGCCAGCGCCAGCCAGTCGGAACGGTTGTCAACCTGCGCGAGCTCTCCCCCCTTCGTCGTCACGCGCCAGCCAGGGCGAGGGGCCGGCTTCCGGGAGCCGGGAACGAACGGGTGGAGCCGTCGATCGTCGCTCTCCCTGACGAGTTCATGAACCTGGCCCAGGATGAGGTTGAGCTTTTCCTGTCGGAAGAAGATGCGGCCGGTCGTCAGAAGCGGCTTCTTCACAAACCCGAGAAGGGTGGGGTGGAGTCCCACCACGGCAAAGGTCACGTCGTCGTCAGGTGTGGCCAGTTCAAGGGCCTTCTGGAGTTCGGGGCCGAGTACGTCCAGTTCCCCCTCGGTGAAGAGCGGGACGGACTGATCCCCTTCGAGCCTCACCTGGAGCGCGCCCAGGGTCCGGCGAAGGACCTGGGACGACAGCCGGGCCGGGTGCTCGTTGGGAGCGCCGCTGACATCCTGTTTTTCCAGGGCAACGAACTGATCCTGCTTCTCCCAGACCGGCCGGCGTTCGGCAGCGGCAACGCTTACGGCGCCGCCAAGACTCATCCCGGCCAGCAGCACCCCCCCCACAAGTCCCAGCAGCATCCGTGGCAAACGTGTCTTCATGGTCGCTCCTCCGCGTCGTTATATCCGTCTCTGCCCCGAGTATAGCCGCCGGTCAGGGGATGGCAACCGTTGCCCGTTCCGTGTCCCGAAGAAAGGGGCGCTCGGGCGCCCCTTTCTTCCGTCCACCTGCGAAGGCTACTTGCCGGCCTTCTTCCCTTCCAGTTTGTCCAGAAGGTCCTGGGTCTCCTGCAGCTTGTCTTCGAGCTTTTTCAGTTCCTCCGGCGAATACTTTGCCGACCCCTTCTTGATCTCGGTGTTCAGCTTCTTGATTCTTTTCTGGATGATTTGAATCCGGTTCAGACAGTTTTGCGCCGCGAGGTCGCAGGCAACCTTTTCTTGATGGGACTGCTGTGCCGGCACCGGCACCGAGGTGGCCAGGAACAGGGCCGAGCAGACCAAGATAGCACTCTTTTTCATGACTTCCCTCCGCTGGATTTGGTTGAAAGTTGATGGCTCCTCTAGAAGGGGAGCTTGCCCGTCGACATGAGCATGAAGGCCGGTATCAGGAGGCCGACGGGGACCCAGCTGATGAGCGACCAGGCAAGGGTCTTGGCCGACACCTTGCCATAGGCGTTCAGCCAGACCTCAACGGTCAGCACCGTGTAACCGGCGCAGGCAAGGGCCAGGTAGTTGCTCTGGGGGGTAAGGGGTTTGCCGTCCGGTCCCGGTGAGCCGCCGGTTAAGAAGAGCCCCATGTAGATGGCGGAGATGATCGCCACCATCAGGCTGACATTACCCACGGACCGGAGGTCTTCGAGCCCTGTCAGCAGGGCGTAGGATACCGTGCAGTACAGGAGCCCGTGGGCGAAGAGCAGACCACCCGTAAACGGGTCCTTGAACAGGGCCGTCTGGAGGAAGGCCCCGATCACCACCACCAGACCCACGAAGCCCGTGATGGCGCCGGTCCCCTTGGCCTCTCCCTTGCCGAGGAACAGAATCGCCACCGACAACCACATCAAACTTATCGCCACCAGAATCGCTAACGTCATTGTTGTCTCCTCTAAAGTTTTTCAAAAACGGCCCGACCGGCGCCAACGCCGACCGGGGAAGGAGCTGCGTCTACTCGGCCGTGGTCGGGTCGATAACGGCCCGCACCTCGGCCACGCTGTTGGCGGGGAAGCCGCCCTGACGGGCATGCTCCCGGACAATGTCGGCATTGGGCGCGATGTAGATGCAGTAGATCTTGTCGTCGGTGACATAGCTCTGCACCCACTGAATCTGGGGGCCAAGTCCCTGCAGTACGCCGCAGGACTTCTGGGATATGGCCTGGAGTGTCTCGGCTGGAAGGTTCCCGGCGCCCGGCAATTCACGTTCGATTACGTACTTTGGCATACGTCGCCTCCTTACCAGTAGAACATCGTGCCGACTGCAACGCTGTTGGAGTGCTGGGTGGCACCATCGTGCCAGGTGTTCTGGGCATAGGTGTACTCGGCGATGAACTGGGTGAACTTGTTGAAGTTGTAGGCGACCATGGCCACCGCCGCCTCCTGCTTTTTCATGGGGATGAAGGCGCCGGGGGTCCTGTCGAAGTCGGTCTTCTCCTGGCGGGTCTGGCCGTAGTTGGCGCCGATCTTGATGGTCGGAGTCAGCATGTAGGTCGCCTGGGCAAGGAAGCCCCAATGGGTCCTCTCCTTGCCGGCACCGTCCGTTGACGAGGAGCCGAACTCGTCGCCGTCCTGGGCGCTGATCATGCCGAGCCCCTCGCCGTAGTAGCCGGACGCCAGGAGATCGACACCCTTGAAGCCGACCTCGACGCCTGCCGCCCCGCCGAGGGACTTGTTGTGCCCGCCCGGACGGGGTGTGCCCGCCGCCGTGCTGCGGGTATCGGTCTGGAAGAGGCCGGAGGCCCATGCCTGGAAGGTGTTGCCGCTGCCGAAGACCGTGGCGTAGGAGACTTCGCTCTCGATGCGCGGCACATTTGTCTTGGCAGAATTGGCGCTGATCTTGTACGGCTCGCCAACGCTCAAGGCCACCTTGACACCATTCAGGTCAGGGGTGGTGTAGCGGATCTGGGGGCCGAAGTTGGTGTAGAGATAGCCGTAGCCGATGTGCCCGAGGGTCGTGGTTGTCCCTATTATCGGGACAACGCCGGCAGTGAGCAGGGTCATGTCGG
>JAJZUC010000087.1 GCA_021847245.1 Deltaproteobacteria bacterium
CACCCTGAACGTGAGGTGATCTCCCCCCTCTCCCCGCAGGAGTGCCGCCTGAAACGCGATCGTCTTCCCCTTCCAGGCGAAGCTGAGTTCGCCCCGGGCGGCAAACTCCCCGGCGCCGGCAATCCTGGCGAGCTTTCTGACCCGCAGGACCACTTCGGGATAGTGACAGGGGGATAGCCGCCCGATCTCCCGCGTCTGTCCGCCACGGCGGGCGGCAACGACAACGGCATCCCCCACGGGGTAAAGCGAGAGGGACGACAGCTTCTGCTGCACGATGAAGAGGAGAAGGTAGTCGATGAGCTTCGCACCGGAGAGGTCGCGATTGATGGCGTCGAGGGCAGCGGCGGGAAAGTTCGCCGAGACGAAACCGAGGCTCTCGGCCGTCTCCGAGGGACCGTAGAACTCATCCTGCATCTCGCGGATTTCCCGGATCAGCGCCACCGAGATGGAGACCGTGCAGCCGGTGGCCTGTTCGACCGCCGCGACGGCCGCCTTGTTGAGAGGGTCGGCGATGGCGATGCTGAGCTCGTCGCCGGCGCGGATGAGCGGCATCAGGTTGTGCTGGCGGGCCAGCGCCGCGGGGACGAGCGCCACGGTCCCCCGGTCGACCATGGCCGGCTTGAGCCGCACGTAGGGGATATTGAGCTGGTTGGAGAGCGCCCAGTCGATATCCTCCTGGGTGACGATGCCGAGCTTGACGAGCGCCTCGCCGAAGCGGCACCCCGTCTGCACCTGTTCCTCCAGGGCCGCCCGGATGTCGTCTTCGCTGATGATCTGGCACTTGAAGAGAATGGATCCGAGGGACCCTTCCTTGACGATGCTTTCCATTTTATTCCCTCCTCTTGTAACCATCGGTCGGAGCGGGCCGTTTCTTGAGACCTTTTTCGCCCGCCACCCTTTACATCCCGGCGAGCGTTGTGTTAGCCTGATGCAAAAATCCGGCCCCGTACCAGACCGTCCCACCCTTCCAGGTCCGTGATGGCGCCCCAGGAGCGACCATGAAACGAAAAGCCCTTGCCCTCCTCTCGGGGGGTCTCGACTCCACCCTTGCGGTCAAGGTGATGCTTGAACAGGGGATCGAGGTAGAGGCCCTCAATTTCACCTCCCCCTTCTGCACCTGCACCGCCAAGAGCGCCGGCTGCAAATCCGAGGCGGTGCGCGTCGCCGAAGAGTTCGGCATCCCGATCAAGGTAATGAACAAGGGGGCCGACTATCTTGAAGTCGTCCGCCGCCCGAAACACGGCTACGGCAAGGCGATGAATCCCTGCGTCGACTGCCGCATCTTCCTCCTTCGGAAGGCGAAGGAGTACATGGCAGAGAGCGGCGCCGATTTCGTGATAACCGGCGAGGTGCTCGGCCAGCGTCCCATGAGCCAGCGCCGCGACACCCTCCGGGTCATCGAGCGGGAGAGCGGCCTGGAGGGGCTCCTTCTGCGTCCCCTCTCGGCCAGGCATTTCGAGCCGACCATAGCGGAACGGGAAGGGTGGGTCGACCGGGAGAAGCTTCTCGCCATCCAGGGGCGCTCCCGCAAGGAGCAGATGCAGTTGGCCGAGGAGCTCGACGTGAAGAACTACCCCTGCCCCGCCGGGGGATGCCTCCTGACCGAAGTCTCCTTCGTCTCCAAGGTGCGCGACGTCTTCGGCCACTCGGACCAGCTAAACCTGCGCGATTTCCGCCTCCTCAAGACAGGGCGCCATTTCCGGGTCGGTCCGCGGACCAAGGTCCTCATCGGCCGCAACGAAGCGGAGAATGAGCTCCTCTCCCGCAACATCCAGCCGGGGGAGGCGACCCTGCGCTGGATCGACGGGTCGAGCCCCCTCGGCGTCCTTATGGGAACGGTGGCCGACGCGCTCCTTGAGACTGCCGCGAAGATCCTGCTGCGCTACACCAAGGCCGAACCCGGGAACGACTGCCGGGTGAAGGTGGTGATCGACGGCAGCGAGCGGATTGTCGTCGTCCCCAACGAGTTTTCGGACCCGGCCATCGAGGGGTATCGCGTATAGGCGGGAGCATCCGGACGCAATCTGTCACGCCACAGGCTCGATGCAAGAAGGGCGGGGAAAACCCCGCCCTTTTCTATTTCGGCTCCTCCCGAACGGGCGGAGCTGCACCATTGCCTTCCCCCCCGGGGGCCGCCCCGGCCGGCTCGGCAGACGGCGGCGCTGCCGGCGCCTCCCGGGAGGAGCTCTCTCCCTCGGGGATCGGCGTGGGCACCGGCTCCCGTGGGACGATGGCAGCCGTGACATTCTGGAAGGGGACCACCTCCTTCTCGATGCTCTCGTCTACCTTCCGCTGCAGACCGGCGATGTTGGGCATCTGCTGCAGAGCCACCCGGTACTCCCCTTCGGAGAGCACTCCCTTGCTCCTCAGCAGGCGGAGGATCATGTCCGAACGCTTGACGACCTTCCCCAGGTTCTTGTAGGGATTGTAGGCGACGCGGGGGCCGGGGAGCATGGCGGCCAGAAACGCGCATTCCCGGGGTGTAAGGGCGGAGGCCGGCTTGCCGAAGTAGTACCGTGCCCCATGGCCGATCCCGTAGACCATGGGGCCCAACTCCACCACGTTCAGGTAGAGTTCCATGATCCGCCCCTTCGTCAGCTCCTCCTCCATCCGTTTGGCCAGAACGAGCTCCTTGATTTTCCGGCTGATGGTCTTTTCCCTGGAGAGGAAGAGATTCTTCACCACCTGCTGGGTAATGGTCGAGGCCCCCCGGGCGAGGCTCTTCTTTTCGAGATCGTACTTGATGGCATTCTTGATCGCCTTGACGTCGATCCCCTCGTGCTTGTAATAATTGGCGTCCTCCGCCACGATCACCGCCCACTTCATCTCCGCCGGGATGCTCCCCGAAGGGGTCCAGTACCGGTTCTTCGGCCCCACGGTGTATGGATGGTAGTTCCCCTGCCAATCCTTCACCTGGATGGTCAGGTTCGTCCTGCGGTTCTGAAGGGTTCCCACCGGCGGAAGAAACATGAGCGACACGCCGATATAGCAGGCGTAGGCAACGACGAGCCCCCCCACGGCAAGCGCAATTTTCTTCTTTCCCATGGCGTCGATGCTCCTTCTTATTCCGCGGCGGCGCCCGACCCGCGGACGCGGGCCATGGCGGCCGCCATCTCGATGGCAGCGCACATGCTTAGTTCCGAGGCCTTCCCCGTCCCGGCCAGATCATAGGCGGTGCCATGATCGACCGAGGTACGAATGATCGGTAGCCCCAGCGTAACGTTCACTCCGTCGTCGAAGTGGAGAAGCTTCAGCGGAATGAGCCCCTGGTCGTGGTACATGCAGACCACGGCATCGTACTCCCCCCGGGCCGCAAAGTGGAAGAGCGTATCCGCCGACAGAGGACCTACGGCATCGATTCCCTCCACCCGGGCCGCCGCCACCGCCGGACCTATCACCGTCAACTCCTCATCGCCGAACAACCCCCCTTCGCCGCAGTGGGGGTTGAGGGAGAGGACGGCGATACGCGGATGGGGGCGAAAATAGCGATGCACGTCTCGGTGGGTGACTCGGATGGTATCGAGGACCCGCTCCACCGTCACCAATCGCGGGACGTCCGCCAGTGCCACATGGATCGTCACCAGGGCTACGCGAAGCCGCTTCCCCGCCAGCATCATCACGTACTTTTCCGTCCCGGTGAGCTCGGCCAGCAGCTCCGTGTGACCCGGATAGTGGTGCCCGGCCCGGTTGAGCGCCTCCTTGTTGATCGGCGCCGTAGCCATTCCCTGAGCGGTCCCGTCGAGGCAAAGCCGGGCAGCCTCATCGATGCAGCGAAACACTGCCTCCCCCCCGGCAAGCGTCGGCCGCCCCGGAATCAGGTCATCGGGACCAAGCTTGGCGACTTCCCTGAGATAGATCGTCCCCTCCTTCCACTTCCGGGGCAGGGTCGATCCCACCGGCTCGATCTCGAGCCGTACCCCCGTAATGGAGAGCGCCCGCTCGAACGCTCCCCGGACCCCTAGCACAAGGGGGCGGCAGACGGATGCAACGGTTTTCCGTGCCAAGGCCTTCACGATGATCTCCGGACCGATTCCGGAAGGATCCCCCATCGTGACAGCGATTAGGGGTAACTGCTCTTGCATGTCGACCTCCATGGAGCGTACCAACCGCAAGCTGCGTCGGCCTTGCAAAAAAAAAGAGCGGCATGGCCGCTCTTTCAATGTAGGGTAAGTTTTGCGCTACTTGCGGGCAGCCTTGGCAGCCACCTGCATCCGGATGGTGGCGCGTTCAAGGGCCGCCTCCATCACCCGGTAATCCTTATCCTCGATGGTAAGCTTCTTCAAGGCCTCTTCCGCTCGGCCGAGGGCGGCCTTCGCCCGCTCAAGGTCGATTTCGTCGGCCCGCTCCGCGGTCTCGACGAGGACGATCGCCTTGTCGTCCTTGACTTCCAGATACCCCCAGTTGAGGGCAAGGTGGCTAACGCCCCCCCCCTTCTTGTAGCTGAGCTCGCCGATTTTGAGGGAAGTGAGAAGGGGCGCGTGGCCGGGAAGAACTCCGAATTCCCCGAGCGCACCAGTGGCGGTGATCTCGTCGACCTCTTCAGTCAGGACCTTACGATACGGGGTTACCAGTTCAAGCGTTATCTTTTCAGCCATCTATCGTTATCCTTGCGCCTGCCGGCCTCCAGGAGCGGCCGGCAGTTACGGGTTATTTAAGCGGCAAGCTTCTTGGCCTTCTCAAGGGCCTCCTCAATGGTGCCAACCATGTAGAATGCCTGCTCGGGAATATCGTCGTGCTTGCCGGCGACGATTTCGCTGAACCCTTTGATGGTGTCCTTGAGCTCGACATAAACGCCCGGGGTGCCGGTGAAGGCCTCGGCGACGTGGAACGGCTGGGAGAGGAAGCGCTGGATTTTCCGGGCGCGGGCAACGACCTGCTTGTCCTCCTCGGAGAGTTCGTCCATACCGAGAATGGCGATGATGTCCTGGAGGTCCTTGTAGCGCTGGAGGACGTACTGCACATCACGGGCAACCTTGTAATGCTCGTCCCCCACAACCTGGGGATCGAGGATCCGGGAGGTGGAGTCGAGGGGGTCGACGGCCGGGTAGATGCCGAGCTCGGCGATCTGGCGGGAAAGAACCGTCGTCGCGTCGAGGTGGGCAAAGGCCGTAGCCGGCGCCGGGTCGGTCAGGTCGTCGGCCGGAACGTAAATGGCCTGAACCGAGGTGATGGACCCCTTCTTGGTGGAGGTGATCCGCTCCTGGAGCTCGCCCATTTCGGTGGCAAGGGTCGGCTGGTAACCGACGGCGGAGGGGATGCGACCGAGGAGAGCCGAAACCTCGGAACCGGCCTGCGTAAACCGGAAGATGTTGTCGATGAAGAGAAGAACGTTCTGATTTTCTTCATCGCGGAAGTATTCGGCGATGGCGAGGGCGGTCAGGGCGACCCTGGCGCGGGCCCCGGGGGGCTCATTCATCTGCCCGTAAACAAGGGATGCCTTGTCGATAACCCCGGACTCCTTCATCTCCATCCAGAGGTCGTTCCCTTCACGGGTGCGCTCGCCGACCCCGGCAAAGACCGAGAAGCCGCCGTGCTGCTTGGCGATGTTGTTGATGAGCTCCATGATGAGAACGGTCTTGCCGACGCCGGCGCCACCGAAAAGGCCGATCTTGCCGCCGCGGGCATAGGGAGCGAGGAGGTCGACGACTTTGATGCCGGTGGTGAACGCCTCGACCTTGGTCGACTGGTCCTCGAAGGCGGGAGCCGAACGGTGAATGCCGTACTCCTTTTCCGCATTGACCGGTCCCATCTCGTCAACCGGCTCGCCGACGACGTTCAGGATGCGGCCGAGGGTCTTGCGGCCGACGGGAACCGAAATCTGCTTGCCGGTATCGAGAACCTCCTGGCCCCGCACGAGACCGTCAGTAGAGTCCATGGAGATGGTCCGGACCGCATTTTCACCCAGATGCTGGGCAACCTCAAGGACCAGGTTGTGCTCGCGGTCGTCGATGGACGGGTTGGTGACCTTCAGAGCATTGTAGATTGCCGGCAGCTTCCCCGGCTCGAATTCGACGTCGACAACGGCGCCGATGACCTGCGAAATTTTTCCGATGTTCTGGCTCATTGTACCCTTTTCCTCCTGCGGCCGCTTTTGGCCTCTCGTTTCTATTCGAACAGAAAGTTTATTATCCCTTGATCGATTCGGCGCCAGAAATGATCTCCATCAGCTCCTTCGTGATGGCTGCCTGACGTGCCCTGTTGTACTGCAGGGTCAGCTTGCCGATCATCTCCGTGGCGTTCTTGGAAGCACTGTCCATGGCAGTCATCCGTGCGCCGTGCTCGGCGGCGACGGATTCGAGAAGTGCCCTGAAGACCTGAACCTCAATGTGCTTCGGCAGGATTTCCTTCAGGAGCTCGCCCTTGGACGGCTCGTAGAGATACTCGGGTGCGTGTTCTTCCTCTTCAGCCGCCGGCGGGACGATCGGCAGAAGCTGCGTCAGGGTGATGTCCTGGGACATGACGCTACGGAAGGCGTTATAGAGGATGAAGACCTCGTCGTACTCTTCCGAGAGGAAGCCGTCGATCACCTCGCGTGCGATCAGCGCCGCAATCTGGTAGTTGGGGCTCGAAAGTACATTGGCGTAATTCTTCCAGATCCTGTGCCGGTTCTTGAGGAAATCGTGCCCCTTCCGACCGATGGTCAGGAGGCTGATCTCGGAGTACTCGCTCTTCTTCTCCTTGAGAAAGCGCTCGGCAGCCTTGCAGATGTTCGCGTTGAATCCCCCGCAGAGACCCCGGTCCGACGTCACTACGATGAGGAGGGCCTTTTCGGCAACCCGCTTTTCCAGAAGCGGAATCCCTTCCACATCGCTGCTCTTGGCAAGGCGCTCAAGCACTTCACCCAGCTTCTGGGCATAGGGGCGGGCTGCCACCACGTTTTCCTGGGCACGACGGAGCTTCGCCGCCGACACCATCTTCATGGCCTTGGTAATCTGCCGGGTGTTCTTGACAGATGTGATACGTTTTTTTATCGCTTTGAGGCTTGGCATGGGCGAAGCACCGTCCTTGTCTTACGCGGTAAATTCCTTCTTGAACTCGTCGAGCGCGCCAGCGACCTTGGCCTTCAGCTCGTCATCGATGGCCTTCTTCTCGCGCAGGTCGGCGAGGACATCGGACTTTCTCGTGTCGAAGAAGGTCAACAGTTCCGCCTCGTACCGCTTGAGGACCGAAACGGGGTAGTCATCGACGTAGCCGTTGTTGGCCGCAAAGATGACGAGAACCTGCTTTTCGAAGGGAAGCGGACGATACTGCGGCTGCTTGAGAATTTCCACCAGACGCTCTCCACGTGCGAGCTGCATCTGTGTCGCCTTGTCGAGGTCCGAACCGAACTGGGCGAACGCCGCCATCTCCCGGTATTGGGCGAGGTTAAGGCGAAGCGTGCCGGCAACCTGCTTCATCGCCTTGGTCTGGGCGGCACCGCCGACGCGGGAAACCGAAAGGCCGACGTTGATGGCGGGACGGACGCCGGAGTAGAAGAGGTCGGTCTCAAGATAGATCTGACCGTCGGTGATCGAGATGACGTTGGTCGGGATGTACGCTGAAACGTCGCCCGCCTGGGTCTCGATGATCGGCAGCGCCGTGATGGAGCCTGCCCCGCAGTCGTCGGAAAGCTTGGCGGCACGCTCAAGGAGACGGCTGTGGAGATAGAAGACGTCGCCGGGATACGCCTCGCGTCCCGGCGGACGGCGAAGGAGGAGCGAAAGCTGACGGTAGGCAACGGCCTGCTTGGAAAGGTCGTCGTAGATTATGAGGGCGTGCTTTCCGCCGTCGCGGAAGTATTCGCCCATGGTGACGCCGGTATACGGGGCGATGAACTGCAGCGGCGCCGGCTCGGAGGCGGTGGCGGCAACAACGATGGTGTAATCCATCGCACCGTGCTCCTGCAGTTTCGACACAACCTGGGCGACCGTCGAACGCTTCTGGCCGATGGCGACGTAGATACAGATGACGTCGCCACCCTTCTGATTGATGATGGTGTCGATGGCAACGGCCGTCTTGCCGGTCTGACGGTCGCCGATGATGAGCTCGCGCTGGCCGCGGCCGATCGGCACCATCGCATCGATCGCCTTGAGGCCGGTGGCCATCGGCTGGTGCACCGACTTCCGCTTGACGATGCCGGGGGCCTTCACCTCCACCTTGCGGAAGGTGTCGCTGTTGATGGGGCCTTTGCCGTCGATGGGCTGACCGATGGCGTTCACCACGCGACCGACAAGGGCCTCGCCGACGGGAACCTCGACGATGCGGCCGGTCCGCTTGACGGAGTCGCCTTCCTTGATCTCCTCGAAGTCGCCGAGAATGGCGGCACCGACGTTATCCTCTTCCAGGTTGAGGACCATGCCGGAAACCCCGCCGGGGAACTCCAGAAGCTCACCCGCCATGGCCTTGTCGAGGCCGTGGATACGGGCGATACCGTCACCGACCGAGATGATGGTGCCGGTCTCGGCAACCTCCACCTCTTTGCCGTACTCCTTGATCTGCTTCCTGATAATCTCGCTGATTTCTTCCGCTCTGATTTCCATGGAACCTCTCACCCCTTCTGTAATATATCCCTAATCCTGTCAAGCTGGGTACGTACGCTGCCGTCGAAAACCTTGTCACCAATCTTTGTGACCACCCCACCGATCAGTGTGGCGTCGACTTTGACGGAAAGCACCACCTTTTTCCCGGTAGCTTTAGCGAGAGCCGACTTCATCTCCTCAACCTGCGCCTCATCCAAGGGCACGGCGGACATGAGGACCGGCCGGATCACCCCGGACAGATCATCGGCAAAGGACTCGTAGCTCTCTACGATCTGGAAAAGGCAGTCGATCCGTCCCCGGTCGAGAAGTACCTGAAGAAAGTTCGCGACGCTTCCCGACAGATCCAATCTGGCGATTACATCCCTGAGAATTTCCCGTTTTGCCTCGATGCGGTACGCGGGACTCCCGAGGACCGACCGAAGGTCGACGCTGGTTCCCAGCACCGCGGCAGCCCGGGCAAGCTCGGCGCCGAACCGGTCGACCGCACCCTCTTCCGCCCCAAGCTGCACCAGAGCCTTGGCATAGCGACGTGCAATTGCGTTCGAGATCAATGTAAACTCTCCACCTTCGTAAGATAGTCTTTCGCAAGCCGATCCTGGTCATCCTTCGTGATCTTTTCCCGGATTGCCTGTTCGGCCATTTGTACAGCAAGGCGGGCGGCCTCGTCTCTAAGCTCGGCCTTTGCCTTCACTATTTCCTGGTTCGCGGCGGCGGAGGCCTGTTCGCGGATCTTCTCCGCGGCGGCCTGAGCCTCGGCAATTATCCGCTCCTTCTCGAGCTCGCCTTCCCTGCGGATGCCGGCGTAGATCTCATCGACCTCCTTGTTCGCCGTCTCAAGCTTGTCACGGTATTCGGCGAGCTTGCGCTCCGCCGCGTCCCGGGCCGTCTCCGCATCGCGAAGCGCCTTTTCTATGGCGGCAGTCCGGTCACCGAGGGCACCCTTGACGTTCGCCTTCTTGAGCGCCCAGACAAGAAGCGCAAGCAGGGCCGCAAAGTCGATAACCCTCCACATGAAATCCTTGAGCTGCTTGCCGGTATCGACATGGTGGGCTCCCTCACCACCTTCGGAGGCAAACCCCAGCGCCGCCAGCCCGACGAGCACGAGGCAGAACACCGCGGTCGCCACCATGGGCCGAACGGACCCTTTGTACCCTCTCGCCTTTGCCATCTTACAGACTCCTCCCAAGCACTTTCTCGCAAATTTCGAGCGACAGGGCGCGGGCCTGCTCCTTCAGGAGCTCCTTTGCGTCAGCAGCCTCCTTCGCCACCCGGTTCTTGATCGTGGAGAGGGAATCGGCCGCTTCGGCGCGGGCACGCTCGAGCCGGACCGCCTGCTCCTGCTGCGCCTCTTTCCGGAGCGCCTCGCGCTCCTCGCCCGCCTTGGCCTTGACCTCGCGCAGCCGGGCCTCGTACAGTGCGACCTTCTCCTGCACCTCCCGGTCTACCGCGGCCGCACGCTCCTTGGCCCCCTCGATCTTCGCCTTGCGATCGGCAATGACCTTCCTGATCGGTTTGTAGAGAAGGATGTTCAGCACCAGCATCAGCACCAGAAAGTTCACTACCTGGATGACAAAGGCAAGATCCAAACTAATCACGCTACCACCCCGTCGAATTCTTGAATGAATTTTGTATACAGTATGCAAAAAAAATACGGTCGGTCGGCCGCAAATAGACGTTAGCTACCACAGGCCAATGGCCCTGTCAAGTTTTTTATATGATTTGCAATATCTGAATAATTCCCGGATTCAGGCGGCACAACGGTTTTCAGCCGAGAAGAAGTTCCGCGAGCCGCGTCAGTTCATCCTGCCCGCCGAACGCAATCTCGATGCGACCGCCCTTGCCGCTGCGGCGTATGGCGACCTTGGCCATGAAACGGCGCTGGAGCTGCTCCACGAGGTCGGAGGCATGGAGGTCGGCCTTCGCTTTCGCGCCCGCCTTGGGCCTGGGGCCGGACCGGACCCGCTTCACCAGCGCCTCGGCTTCCCGCACCGTCAGGTTCCCACGCACGATCGCCTCGCGCGCCTCCCGCTGCTGCTCATGACTTTCGAGCGACAGCAGGGCCCGGGCGTGCCCCATGGCGAGGCGCTCCTCAACGATATCCTTTTTCAGCTCGGGAGAAAGCTTGAGCAGCCGCAGCGAGTTGGCAACGGTGGAGCGGTCTTTCCCGACCCGCTTCGCCAGCTCTTCCTGGGTGAGGCCGAAGGTTTCCATCAACGCACGGTAGGCCTCCGCCTCTTCCACGGCATTGAGGTCTTCCCGCTGGATATTCTCGATGAGCGCCATCTCCAGCGCCGTGTCCTCGGAGACATCCTGGATGACCACCGGAACTTCGCGCAGTTCCGCCTTCTGGGC
>JAJZUC010000011.1 GCA_021847245.1 Deltaproteobacteria bacterium
ATGGTCTGAAGGTACTCCGGCCTCAACTGCCCCTGCGGGATGATGGTCCCGATGATCGACGTGGCAGCAAGGAGGATGAGAAGGAAGATGGCGAGCTTGAGGGAACAGAAGAAGTCCCACAGCGCCTGCAAAAAGCCTCGATTACTGGTTGTCAACGTAACTCTCCCGGATTGCGATGGATTTTACTGCCGCTTCACGAGCTCCTCATTATAAGCGGATTGACTGTGAAAGACAAATGGTAATTTGTTCCAATCCTGGTCACCAAATAAGAAAAGGGATAACAGTTACTGTTACCCCTTTCCCGTGCATCGTCTCAAACCGCTAGCGCGGTATGGATGTTACCTCTTGTGGCAGTCACCGCACTTGGTCGGTCCCTTCTTCATTTCTTCGTGGCACCCCTTGCAGGTCTTGTGGGCCCAATCCTTGCCGAACCCTTCGATCTTGCCCGGGCCTTTCTCGTGGCACTTCTTGCAGTCCTTCAGAAGCTCCTGGTGCTTCTTGTGCGGGAAGGTCACGTTCCCGTTCTTCGCCTTGAGAACGATCTCGTCAGCGGCGAAGGCAAGGCTGGCAGCGAAGACGGAGAGAGCGAGAGCAGCGATAATCTTTTTCATCGGAGTACCCCTTTTCAATGGAATGGAACAAAACCGTCTGAAACTTATACAACACCATTTCGTTTTGTCAAGCAAAAATCAGCCGGCGAAAAACCGCCGCAACCCGCGCAATTACCGGGCACGGCGGAGGATACTACGCCCCCTGGGCGCGTGCCTGGAGGGCGCGGTCCTTGACTTCCACCTCTTCGGCCATGGCCTCCTTGTAGGCGTGGAGCTGCGCGCTCAGGGCGGGGTCTCCGAGGGCGATGATCTGCACCGCCAGGAGCCCCGCGTTCTTCGCCCCCGCCTTGCCGATGGCCATGGTCGCCACCGGGATCCCGCCGGGCATCTGGACCATGGCATAGAGGGCGTCAAGCCCATTGAGGGCTCCGCCGGGGATCGGGACGGCGATGACCGGCAGGATGGTGTCGGCAGCGATCACGCCGGCCAGATGGGCGGCCATCCCCGCTCCGGCGACGATCACCCTGATGCCGCGACCGGCGGCGCCGGAGGCCAGGGCGGCGGCCTTCTTGGGCGAGCGGTGGGCCGAGGCGATCCGCATCTCCCACGCGATCCCGAACTGGTCGAGGATCTTGGCGACCTCCTCCATGATGGGGATGTCCGAGTCGCTCCCCATGACGATCAACACTTGTGGATTTTCCATCAGCCTCTTCCTCCCCGCTAACGCTTCAGCGCCTTCGCACCGATGTCCCGGCGGAAGTGCACCCCTTCCCACGAAATCGCCGCCACCCCCTGATAGGCCCGGTCGATGGCATCCTGCACCGAGGCCCCGAGGGCGGTAACGCCGAGGACCCGTCCCCCGCTGGTGACGATCTTCCCGCTCGCCTCGGCGGTCCCGGCGTGAAAGACGAAAAGGTCGTCGATGGCGGCGGCAGCGTCAAGCCCCCTGATCACGTCCCCCTTGCGGTACTCTCCGGGATACCCGCCGGCGGCCATGACGACGCAGACGGCCGCCTTGTCGTGCCATTCGATGGAGACCCCGGAAAGATCACCGTTGGCCACCGCCAGGAGGACCGGGACGATGTCCGACTTCATCCGCATGAGGAGCGGCTGGCACTCCGGGTCGCCGAAGCGGGCGTTGAACTCCAGCGTCTTCACCTCCCCGCCGCTGATCATGAGGCCGGCATAGAGGACGCCGCGGTAGGGACGCCCCTCGGCCGCCATGCCGTCCACGGTCCGGCGCATCACCTCGGCCATCGCCTTCTCGTGGATGGCAGGGGTCACCACCGGGGCCGGGGAGTAGGCCCCCATCCCGCCGGTGTTGGGTCCCCGGTCCCCGTCGTAGACCGCCTTGTGGTCCTGGGCCGAGGCGAGGGGGATGATGTTCTTCCCGTCGGTGAAGGCAAGAAACGACGCCTCCTCCCCCACGAGGAACTCCTCGATCACCACCCGGGAACCGGCGGAGCCGAAGGCGTTGCCCGAGAGCATATCTTTCACGGTCGCCACCGCCTCGTCACGGCTCAGGGCGATGATGACCCCCTTGCCGGCGGCCAGGCCGTCGGCCTTTATGACGATCGGGATCCCCGTTTTGTCGATGAACGCCACCGCCGGCTCCACCTCGGTGAAGACGCCGTAGGCAGCGGTCGGGACGCCGTATTTCCGCATCAGATCCTTGGAAAACGCCTTGCTCGCCTCGATGATCGCCGCGTTCTGCCGCGCGCCGAAGATGGTGAGGCCATGCTTCTCGAAGCGGTCCACGATGCCGAGGGAGAGGGGGAGCTCCGGCCCGACGACGGTGAGGTCGATGGCGTTCGCCCGGGCAAAGGCGAGGAGCCCGTCGAGGTCGTCGACCTTCAGCGGCACATTCTCCGCGATGAGGCCAATGCCGGGATTTCCCGGCGCACAGTAGACCCTGGTCACCAGGGGGGACTGGGCGATCTTCCAGACCAGGGCATGCTCCCGGCCGCCGCCGCCGACAACGAGTACTTTCATAAATATACCTCCACTTCTCGTCTCACATCTCGCGTCTCACTTCAATGTCTGAAATGCCGCATCCCGGTGAAGACCATCGCCATGCCGTGCTCGTCGGCGGCGGCGATCACCTCGGCGTCGCGCATGCTCCCCCCCGGCTGGATGACGGCGGAGATGCCGGCGGCGGCGGCGCTGTCGATCCCGTCCCTAAACGGGAAGAAGGCGTCCGAGGCCATGACCGCCCCCCGCACCTCCAGCCCCGCATGCTCGGCCTTGATGGCGGCGATCCGGGCGGAGTTGACGCGGCTCATCTGGCCGGCGCCGACGCCGATGGTCATGTTCCCCTTGCCGTAGACGATGGCGTTGGACTTCACGAACTTGGCCACCCGCCAGGCGAAGATGAGGTCCTTCATCTCCTGCTCGGTCGGCTGGCGCCGGCTCACCACCTTCAGCTCGGCATAGAGTTCGAGATCGGCATCCTGGGCGAGGATCCCCCCGTTCACCCGCTTGAGGTCGAGGCGCCGGGCCGGCTGCTCCGGCCAGGTACCGCACTCCAGCAGCCGCACGTTCTTCTTGGCGGCCACCACCTCCCCGGCTCCCGCGGAGACCGTCGGCGCAATGATCACCTCCACGAACTGCCGGTCGCAGATCGCCTGCGCCGTCTCGGCGTCCAGCTCGCGGTTGAAGGCGATGATCCCGCCGAAGGCCGACTCGGGGTCGGTGGCGTATGCCCGGTCGTACGCCTCGCGAAGCGTCGCGCCGACGGCGACGCCGCACGGGTTGGCGTGCTTGACGATGACGCAGGCCGGCCCTTCGGAGAACTGCTTCACGCACTCCAGCGCCGCGTCGGTGTCGGCGATGTTGTTGTAGGAGAGCTCCTTCCCCTGGAGCTGGCGGGCCGTTGCGACCGAGGCCTCCTGCACGTCGCGCTCCACGTAGAAGGCGGCGCCCTGGTGGGGGTTCTCGCCGTAACGCATCTCCTGGGCCTTCCTGAACTGAAGGGTGATCGTATCGGGCCAGGGAGCCACCCCCTCGCCGGTCCTGGCCCCCAGCCAGTTGGAGATGGCGCCGTCGTAGGCGGCGGTGTGCTGGTAGACCTTCACCGCCAGCCGGAAGTTGGTCTCCTTCGAGACGGCGCCCCCCGAGGCGCGCATCTCGTCGAGGACGGCGCGGTAATCGGCCGGGTCGACGACGACGGTCACATCGGCGTTGTTCTTGGCCGCGGAGCGAAGCATGGTCGGGCCGCCGATGTCGATGTTCTCGATGGCATCCTCCAGGGTGCAGGCGGGGTTGGCCACCGTTGCCTCGAAGGGGTAGAGGTTCACCACCACCATGTCGATCGGCTCGATGCCGTGCTCCTTCATGGTCGCCACGTGCCCGGGGTTGGAGCGCATCCCGAGGAGGCCGCCGTGGACCTTCGGATGGAGGGTCTTCACCCGCCCGTCGAGCATCTCGGGAAAACCGGTGAATTCGGAGACGTCCTTGACGGTGAGCCCCCCGTCCCGCAGAAGCCTGGCGGTGCCGCCGGTGGAAAGGATCTCGACGCCGTAGCCGGCCAGCTCCCTTGCGAACTCGACGATGCCGGTCTTGTCGGAGAGGCTGATCAGAGCCCGGGTAATTTTTGCCATGGTTTACTCCTTTGATTTTAGCTTGCAGGTTGGCCACAGAGCTACGGAGACGCAGAGAAAGACCTTCAGACGGGGTCTTAATCCCCCGATGGCTCGTCTCTAGCTACCGGTCAGTTCATGCTCCTTTGAAATCTTGGCGGATTAAAAGAGAGATCTGAAAAAGAAAGGTTTCTCTGTGTTTCTGTGGCTCTGTGGCAAAGATCAACGTTCTGCTTCAGGAAAATTGATATTGTTCAGAAAATGCTTCTCGAAGGCAGGTGTTCCGGAAAGCGGGACGACGCGGATGGCGCCGGCCAGACGCTCCGCCGCCACCACCCCTTCGGCGGCGAGAAGCGCCTTCTCGACGCCGTGCAACGCCCCTTCCCGGACAAAGAGGGACGTTTGTACCATCTTTTCCGTGAAAATTCCAACGTTTTTTAGGCTCCGGGGATCGAGGACCGCGCCGAAGGAGCCGGTCAGGATCACCGAGTTCACCTCGTCGGCCCCGATGCCGGCCCGCTGGAAGAGGACCTCCATCCCGGCCCGGATCGCCCCCTTGGCGAGTTGCACCTGGCGGATGTCCTCCTGGCCGAGCCAGACCGTGCGCGCCGCATCCCGGTGGAGGATGAACGCCGGAGCCCCTGCCACCTCCGTCACCCGGTTGCCCAGGTTCGACGGGATCTCCTCCGGCGACAGGAGCCGTCCCGTGGCATCGATCACCCCCCGCTCCCGCAGGAGCGAAATGGCGCCCAGGACCCCGGAGCCGCAGATCCCGACGGGTGGCCTCCCACCGACGGTGGTGACGGCAAGGCGCTCCCCCTCCAGGGAGACCCGGCTGATGGCGCCGGGGAGGGCCGCCATGCCGCAGGCGAGGTTTCCCCCCTCGAAGGCGGGACCGGCGGCGGCGGAGGTGGCGAGAAGCCGGTTGCCGGCCGCCAGGGCGATCTCCCCATTGGTCCCGAGGTCGAGGTAGAGACGGGGCTCGGGGCTCGGGGATCGGGGATCGATGACCCCGTGAAGAAAGGCGACGGTGTCGCCGCCGACGAAACCGCCCGGAAGGGGGAAGAGGTAGGCCTCGGCGGGGAGGTCCCAGCCGAGCTCCCGCGCGGGCAAATGCCGTCCGGCGCTGAAGAGGGGGCGGTAAGGGGGAAAGGCGAGGGAGCGCACCGGGAGGCCGAGGAGGAGGTGCTCCATGGCGGGATTGCCGGCGACGGCGATGATGCGGAGGCTCTCGCGGGGAGCGCCGGAGCGCGCCAGGAGCTCCTCCGCGAGGCGGTGGAGTTCCGTGCGGGCCAGCTCGGCCATCCGCCGCGCCGCCTCTTCCGAGCGGCAGGCGGCGTCGAGGCGGGAGACGACATCGGCCCCGAATTCCCGCTGGGGATTGAGGGAGCCGGCGGAGGCGAGGCGCTCTCCCGCGGCGAGGCTGACCAGTGACGCGGCGAGGGTCGTGGTCCCCAGGTCGACCGCGATGGCCAGGGGATCAGACGATCTCAACGGCCCGCTCCCGCGGCGGCAGGACCTCTCCGACCGGCACCGCGAAGAGCCCCCGCTCCGCAGCCGCAGCGAGAAACCGGTCGCAGTGGTCGGGAGCAAGGGAGATCAGGAGCCCCCCCGAAGTCTGGGGATCGAAGAGGGGGAGGAGCAGGTCGGGGTTCACGGCGGCGGCGACCCGTGGGGAGTAATGGTCGCGGTTGCGGTAGCAGCCGGCCGGGACGAACCCGTCGGCGATGAGCTCCGCAACCCCCGGCAGGACCGGAACGGCGGCATGGTCGAACCGCAGGGTCACCCCTCCCCCCCGGGCCATCTCGCAGGCATGGCCGATGAGACCGAAGCCGGTCACGTCGGTGCAGGCCGAGGCCTCGCATTCGAGCATCAGGGCGCCGGCAGTGGCGTTTAGCCCCGCCATCCAGCGGGTCGCCTCCGCAACCACCGGTTCGGGGGCCAGGTCGACCTTGAGGGCGGTGGCGACGATCCCGGTGCCGAGGGGCTTGGTAAGGACCAGCCGGTCGCCGGGGCGAGCGGTGGAATTGCGCACGACCCGCCCCGGACAGATGAGACCGGTTACGGCGAGGCCGTACTTCAGCTCATGGTCCTCCACGGTATGCCCCCCCATGAGGGAGGCCCCCGCCTCGCGCACGGCAGCGAGCCCCCCGGCGAGGATCTCCCCCAGCACCTCGGCCGGGATGGTACAGGAGGGGAAAAAGGCCAGGTTCATGGCGGTCACCGGCCTCCCCCCCATGGCGTAGACGTCCGAAAGGGCGTTGGCCGCGGCGATCCGGCCGAAGGTGAACGGGTCATCCACCAGCGGCGTGATGACATCCACCGTCTCCACCAGGGCAAGCCCCTCCGCTATCCGGTAGACCCCTGCATCGTCAGCGGTCTCCGGCCCCACGAGCAGGTTCGGGTCGGTATTCATCCCCATGATCCCCTGAAGAGCGTCTTCCAGGCCCGCCGGGCCCAGCTTGGCCGCTCAGCCGGCCGCTTTGACGAGGGATGTCAGCTTGATTCTCTGGTCGGTCACGTATTCTCCCGAAGGGACAGGAACCCGCCCTGCCCCAATTCATGGGCACCCGCAGGGGCGCCTTACCTGCTGGCGTTCAGATAGACCCGCGGCACCCGCTTGCTGATGCCGCAGAAGATTTCGTACGGGATGGTTCCGGCCCAGACGGCCAGTTCCTCCGCCCGGACACAGGCGCCGCTGCGGTCGCAGCCGAGGAGCGTCACCTCGTCCCCGACCCCGACCCCCGGGATCTCGGTCACATCGGCCATGATCCAGTCCATGCAGACCGTCCCCGTGACCCGGGCGCGCGCCCCCCGTACCAGCACCTCCCCCCGGTTGGTGAGGGCGCGGTCGTAGCCGTCGGCGTACCCCACGGGGATGCTGGCGATGAGCCGCCGCTCGGGGGCAGTGTAGCGGCGGGCGTAGCTGATGCTCGTCCCCGGCGCCACCTCCTTCAGCATCGCCACCGTGCTCCTCAGCCGCATGACCGGCCGCAGCGCCATCCGCCCCTCGAACTCCCGGGAGGGGAGCGCCCCGTAGAGGACGATCCCCGGCCGGACCAGGTTGCAGAACGGCAGCTTCATCCCGAAGGCGGCGGCGCTGTTGGCGATGTGGACGTAGCGGGGCGAAAGCCCCAGGGAACGGGCCTCGGCCACCGCCTCGGCAAAGAGCGCCGCCTGCCGGTCGGTATAGCGGCGCCCCTCGTCGTCCAGTTCGTCCGCCGAGGCGAAGTGGGAGATGATCCCCTCCAGCTCGATGTGCCGCAGCTCCCGCAGCTGCCGGAAAAAGTCGGGGGCCTCCGCGGCGGCGACCCCGAGCCGCCCCATGCCGGTGTCGATCTTGACGTGAACCTTCGCCTTGCGGTAGAGCCGGGCGGCCGCATCATCCAGCACCCGCGCCTGTTCGAGGCCGAAAAGGGCGGTGGAGAGATTGTAGCCGACACACTTGCGCTCCTGTCCCGCGTAGACCCCGCCGAGGATCAGCACCGGCCGGTCGATGCCGCTTTTGCGCAGCTGGATCCCCTCGGCCAGGAAGGCGACACCGAAGGCGGTCACCCCGAGGGTTTCGAGCTCGCGGGAGATGTCCATGAAGCCGTGGCCGTAGGCATCGGCCTTGACCACCGCCAGCACGCCGCAATCGGCGGGAATGGTCCGCTTCACGAGGTCGAAGTTGTGGCGCAGCGCAGCCAGGTCTATTTCCGCAAGGGTGGGTCTGCTGTCCATCGGGGCATCCCGGGCTCTTCCGCCGGCGGGCGGCGGTGGAGTAATCAATTCAGTTCTGAATAACAACTATCACTTCTCCCCCATGCTGTAAAGATGAAAACCCGCACTGCTCAAGGGGTTAAAACACGTTGACTTGGCGCCCGAATTCGTTTAGCCTGTTTACACAAAATGTCTGCTGGGGGAGTTCGCGCAGAACTGAGACGGGCGGCGCCCGAACCCTTTGAACCTGATCCGGTTCGCACCGGCGTAGGGAAGCGGCCAGAAACCACGCACCTTTTCTTCTTCTTTTCTGGAACCGTGACCGCCGTCACGGTTTTTTTGTTTCAGGAGAACCTCTTATGATTGCCAACGGTCATCCCCTGCGGCTCGTCGTCAGCCGCGAAAAGCAGGACTCGGTCATCCGGGGACTCTACCTCGTCACCGACGGGGGGGAGCGTCTCGCGGAGCGGGTGGAAGCGGCCATCGACGGCGGCGCCCGGGTGGTCCAGTACCGGGACAAGGCGGGGGACGGCGGCCGTCGCTTCGCCGTCGGCCAGGAGCTCAGGGAGCTTTGCGCAAAGCGGGGGGTGCCGTTCATCGTCAATGACGACCTGGAGCTGGCGAAGGCCCTCAAGGCCGACGGCCTCCACCTGGGGCAGGAGGATGGCGACCCCCGGGAGGCCCGGCGCATCCTCGGGCCCGGCGGGATCATCGGCGTCTCCACCCACTCTCTCCGCGAGGCGCTGGCGGCCCAGGCGGCGGGGGCAGACTACATCGGCTTCGGCGCCATGTATCCGACCGCCAGCAAGGATATCGAGCATCTCCCCGGGCCGCAGACCCTCGCCGCCATCCGCGAGCAGATCGCCATCCCGGTCGTCGCCATCGGCGGCATCTCCCGCGACAACGGCGGCGCGGTCATCGACGCCGGCGCCGATGCCCTGGCGGTCATCTCGGCGGTCCTCTCCGCCCCCGACCCCGCCCTCGCGGCCGCGGAGCTCTCCCTGCTCTTCAACCGCCGCGCCGCGCCGCCGCGGGGCTCCGTCCTCACCGTGGCGGGAAGCGACTCCGGTGGTGGCGCCGGCATCCAGGCCGACCTGAAGACCATCACCCTCCTCGGAAGCTACGGTTCGTCGGTCCTCACCGCCCTCACCGCCCAGAACACCCGCGGGGTGAGCGCTATCCACGGCGTTCCTCCCGAGTTCGTGGCGGAGCAGCTCGATGCCGTCCTCTCGGACATCCACGTCGACACGGTGAAGACCGGCATGCTCTTCTCGGCCGGGACCATCGCGGCCCTCGCCGACAAGCTGTCCGAGTACCGCCGGCGGATCGTGGTGGTCGATCCGGTGATGATCGCCAAGGGGGGCGCCCCCCTCATCGACCGGCACGCGGTGGAGATCCTGAAGGAACGGCTCCTGCCGCGCACCTACCTCCTCACTCCCAACATCCCGGAGGCGGAACGGCTGACCGGCATGACCATCGCCGACGAAGAGGGGATGCAGGAGGCGGCCCGGCGCCTCCACCGGCTCGGGGCACGGAACGTCCTGGTCAAGGGGGGACACCTCCTCTCCGGAGATTCCGTCGACATCCTCTTCGACGGCTCCGCCTTTCACCGCTACGCCACCCCCCGGATCCTCAGCAAGAACACCCACGGCACCGGCTGCACCTACGCCTCGGCCATCGCCACCTTCCTGGCCCGGGGAGAACCGCTGCGCGAAGCGATCAGCCGCGCCAAACAGTTCATCACCGCCGCCATCAGGCACGGCCACCCCCTCGGGAAGGGGCACGGGCCGGTGAACCATTATCTCGCGGCGCAGGAGTTCAAGGACCGGTAGCACCGTCAACCGCCAATTCAACCCAAGGAGCATACACCGCATGGCCACAACGCAACTGGAATACGCCCGCAGGGGGATCGTCACCGACAAGATGAAAGAGGCCGCCCTCGCCGAAGGGGTCACCCCCGAATTCATCCGCGACGGCCTCGCCGACGGCACCATCATCATCTGCCACAACATCAGGCACACTAATGGCCGCCCCCTGGCCGTAGGCAAGGGCTTGAGGACCAAGGTGAACGCCAACATCGGCACCTCGGCCGACGACACCGACATCACCAAGGAGCTGGAAAAGGCCCGGGTGGCGGTGCGCCACGGGGCCGACGCCATCATGGACCTCTCCACCGGCGGCCCGGTGGACGAAATCCGCCGCGCCATCATCGCGGAGACCACCGCCTGCATCGGAAGCGTCCCCCTCTACCAGGCGGCCCTCGACGCCGTGCGGACCAAGAAGAAGGCGATCGTCGACATGACCGTGGACGACATCTTCGAGGGGATCGTCAAGCATGCCGAGGACGGCGTCGACTTCATCACCGTCCACTGCGGCGTGACCCGCGCCACCGTGGAGCGGATGAAGAACGAGGGGCGCCTCATGGACGTGGTCTCCCGCGGCGGCGCCTTCACGGTGGAGTGGATGGCGCACAACCGCCGGGAAAACCCCCTCTTCGAGCATTTCGACCGGCTCCTGGAGATCACGAAGGCGTACGACATGGTCCTGTCGCTGGGGGACGGCTTCCGCCCCGGCTGCCTCGCCGACGCCACCGACCGGGCCCAGATCCACGAGCTGATCATCCTGGGAGAGCTGACCCAGCGGGCCCAGGCCGCCGGGGTCCAGGTGATGATCGAGGGGCCGGGCCACGTGCCGCTCAACCAGATCGAGGCGAACATCCTCCTCCAGAAGCGGCTCTGCCACGGCGCCCCCTTCTACGTCCTGGGCCCCCTGGTGACCGACATCGCCCCCGGCTACGACCACATCACCTGCGCCATCGGCGGAGCCATCGCCGCCACGGCCGGAGCCGATTTCCTCTGCTACGTCACCCCCAGCGAGCACCTGCGGCTCCCGACCGTGGAGGATGTCCGCGAAGGGGTCATCGCCTCCCGCATCGCGGCCCACGCCGCCGACATCGCCAAGGGGGTGAAGGGGGCCATCGACAAGGACATCCGGATGGCCAAATGCCGCAAGAAGCTCGACTGGGAGGGGCAGTTCGCCCTCGCCCTCGATCCGGAGAAGGCCCGGCGCCTGCGCTCCGAATCCGGGGTGGCCGACCACGGCGCCTGCACCATGTGCGGCGAGTTCTGCGCCTACAAGGTGATGGACGACGCCATGGAGAAGCAGGCGGCGCAGGGGTAACCTCCCCCAACCGCAGAGCATAATCCGCACAGCGGCCGCTCCTCCCGGGGCGGCCGCTGTCGTTTCCGGCAGGGGATTCCCCGCCGCCTCCCGATGCCCGCGCACCCGCGGGCGCTTCCGCTTCTTCCGACAAAAAAAATCCCGCCGAAGCGGGATCAAGAGCAGCTGAAAGAAAACGGTTTGCGGCGAGCCGTGATCAGAAGGCCAGGACGTCGGCAATGGCCTGGACCTGGGCCGCCGTCAGGGTGGAGAGGAACCCCATCCCGCCGACGTTGCCGTTGATCGCGGCCTGGATCTGGGCGGCGGTCCGGTTCTTCTTGCTGGAGGTCGCCAGCGGGTTATGGCAGCCGGCGCAGTTGGTGCCGTAAAGGGCAACACCGTCTAGGGCCGACGTGGTCGCCGAGACCTGGCTGGAGGCGACGCTCTCGCCGACGGCATTCATCGCCGTCACGATGTAGAAATAGGTGGTATTGGCGTTAAGGAGCGTCTGGCGGTAGGGAGAGGTGACGCCGGTGATCTTGGTCCCGGTGGCGGTGGTGACGCCGGTCGTCGTCGACCAGTAGAGGTTGTAGGAGGTAGCCCCTGTCACCGCCGTCCAGGAGACCGTGACCGAGTTGGTGCCGCCGGTGGCGGTCACGCCGGTCGGGGCGGATGGAGGCGTGGGCGCGCTTGTGGGGGTTGCCGAGACCTGGGCCGACGGTGCGCTTTCGCCAGCGGCGTTCTCCGCCGTCACCACGTAGAAGTAAGTGGTGCCGCCAGTCAAGCCGGTCTGAACATAGGGAGAAGTGGCACCGCTGATCTTGGTCCCGGTGGCCGGGGTCACGCCGGTGGTAGTCGCCCAGTAGATGTTGTACGAGGTGGCACCGGTTACAGCGGCCCAGGAGATGGTCACCTGATTGGTGCCTCCCATGGCCCCCACCCCGATCGGTGCGGCGGGTACGGTTGGCGCGCTGGTGGTGGTGGCCGAGACCTGGGACGACGGCGGACTCTCACCCACGGAGTTGACCGCCGTAACGATGTAGTAGTAGGTGGTATTGGCCGTCAGCCCCGTCTGGACAAAGGGAGAGGTGGCGCCGGTGATCTTGGTCCCCGTGGCGGTAGTAACCCCGGATGTCGTCGACCAGTAGATGTTGTAGGAGGTTGCCCCGCTGACGGCGTTCCAGGAGATGGTCACCTGGTTGAACCCGCCGACGGCGCTCACCACGCTCGGGGCGGCTGGAGCCGTCGTCGGTGCCGGAGTCTCCTCGACCGATATCTTGGTCGCCTTCAGGACATTGTTGACGAAGGTCCCCTCCACTTCCACCTTGACGCCGTTGGCGACCCCGGCAAGTGACAGGGTTCCGGCGTCGACAGGCGTTCCTCCGACCATGAACGTCGTACCGGAGAGGCCGCTGACCAACCCTTCGACCTCCGCATGCTTCCCTTCTTCCATCTCGACCCCTTCCTTGAACAGCTTCACCTCCGTTGCCTTGAGCGGGGCACCGGTAAGTGCCGGGATCGTCCCTTCCACCCGCACGAAGGTCCCGACGGTCGCACCCGCCGGAAGGGTCACGCCGGAGGCATCCACCTGCAAGCCGTTGATGGTTAGGGTAGTGCCGGAAATGGCACTTATGGTTCCCTTAAGCTCGACGACGGAGCCTGGGGTCCAGTCGGGGAGATGCCGTTCAATGCGGGTCGCCATGATCGTGCCGCTCGCATCGGGCATGCCGCTCACCTGCACCATCTGCCCCGGTTTGACCCCCATCGTTCCGACCCCGGAGAAGTTGTCGAAGACGGTCTTCGCCGGATCGAACTTGATCCTCTGCCCGAGAACCGTCATGGAGCTGGAGACATTGCTGAACGTCGCAATCGGCCCCTTCAGGTTGTCGGCGAAGTCGACACTGCTTGCCGTTCCGTTGGAGGCGTCGTCGAGAGTCCCTTTGACCGTGACGACCATCCCGACCTTTAGCCCCCCCGAGACATCGGTGGGATCCTCCATATTGATGGCAGCATTATTGGTGTTGAACTTGATCCCGTTGACATACACGCTTCCCAGTTGGGTAATCGCTCCCCTGCTTACCACCGGCGTGCCGGCGGCCGGGGCGGTCCCCCCGCCACCCCCGCATCCGGCCAGTGAGAGGGCGAAGATGGCTGCAAACAGAACGAAGAACCATTGCTTTACTCGCATACGCAAACCTCCTTGTCGTCTCCGAAAGTCCCTTTTCTTCAACAGTGGCCAGTTCTCCGAAAGCGTTTACCACCCCCTTTCCGCCCGGTGGTTCCATTCACGCGGCAGACGAAAAAGAAAAACAGCCGGGAGCCGCCATATCCATGGATATCTCGGCAACCCGGCTGTCTCGGTGAGACCCTCTGGGTTTTCTGTCCCAACCTCGCGGATGGTTTAGCTTTATCGTCTATCCCGAAAGCAATTTATCTGCAGGCACTCATTCAAGTATTCCAGAATTCCGGGCCGAGTCAAGCGCCGGACAACACGCTGGGGGTTGACTATCGGAGCAAATTGGGTTAGATTTTTTGCTCTTCCTTACGTCACGCCACCTTAGCTCAGTTGGTAGAGCAAGCGAGCGTAAAAACATGACACAAAAGCCGTAACCTTCCGGGGTTGCGGCTTTTTTTATGGCTATTGGTCTACATGAGGGATTTCGGCAGGGGTGCTGTCCGAGGCTAACCGGCTGATTTTGTTACTCGTTGGTTTTGTAGCGGGGAGTGCGTTTTACTGCTGGTCCCCTGGCTGGCGGGGGGAGATGGATGCGGGTGGAGGTGTCGCCGGTTTCGGCTCGGGGGAAGGCGTAGTCGATGATCATGTAGCCGGCGTACAGCCGGATGCCGGTGATGGCGAGGGCGATGATTTCCCGCTGTTCGTCGAATTCCATGGCGTCGAATCCCTCGCGGGTGAGGGCAAGGGAATCCCAGTCCGGTTCGGTCTGGATGCTGGCGCGGGCGGTGGCGAGCTGCCGGCGGAGGTCTTCGATGCTGGCGTCGAGCTCGGCCCGCTTGGCCTTGGCGTCGGCGAAGCCGATGACTCCCTCGGTGATGGCGGCGACGAGCCGCTGTTTTTTCTCCTGGAGGGTGGCGGTCTGCCGTTCTAGCTCGGCGATCCGGGCGGTGGTGTCGTCGTTGTCCTGGGCGGCGAACCAGTAGCGTTTGAGATCGTCGCCGGCGGCGAGGGTGTTGCAGAGGTTGGTGGCGACGCGCTCGTCGATGATCTGCTGGGGCACCATGCGGGATTTCTCGCACAGACGGCGGGTCTCGTTGGCCTTGCAGCCATAGTAGTCGAGGCGGCTGCCGTCCTTGCGGGGGCGGCCGTTCTTCCAGGCGCGCACCGATCGGCCGCAGTAACCGCAGGTGAAGATCCCAAGATTGGAGAGAAGCCCCGCGGCATGGCGGCGGCTGTAGCCGCTGATCCCATTGCGGCGGTTGGCCCGGATCCGCTCGGCCCGCTCGGCGTCCAGGCATGGCTCCCACTCGCAGGGGATCTGCTCGCCGGTCTCCGGATCGAGCCGCAGGGCCTGGCAGTAGAGGAGGCGGTCGTCGGCGATGGCCCGGCGTATGGCGATGTGCGGCAGCCCCAGTTGCACGGCGGCGGCCCGGGCGCTCATCTGCTCGGCCAGTGTCCAGACCTGCCGCAGGCGCTCCAGGGCCGCCGGGTCGATGACCGGCCGTTTGAGGGCTGGATCGTAGACGTAGGGCGGGGGCACCTGGCCGCCGAGATAGCGTCCGGAGCGAAACGCTTCCGCCCTCCCCTCTTCCATCCGGCTCTTCAAGACTTTCATCTCGACCGACGAAAACCCGCCCTCCATCAGCAGAAGCATCCAGTCGGAGGGCTGGGCCGGGTTGAGGGTTCTGGTAAGGGTGGCGAGCCGGACACCGTGCTCGGCGCAGAGATGGAGCCAGGCAACGTAGTCCTGGAGGGAGTCGTCGCGGGAGAGGCGGGAGAGCTCGATGACGAGGATGATGCCGATCTTGCCGGCGCGGATGTCGCGCTCCAGCCGGGCGCGTTCCCGGAGATCCTCGGTCTTCCCCCGGGCGGCGGAGGCGTGGCCGTCGTCGTAGACCTCGAAGCTCCACCCCTGGGCGCGGGCGTAGGCGGGGAGTTGTTCGCGCTGGACGGTGAGGCGGTGGGCGGGCTTGGATTTGTCCTCGCGGGATTTGCGGATGTAGATGGCGGCTGCAATTTCGGGTTTTGTGGGGTGCTTGTGGATGGCCATGGAGACATTCAAATCCAATTATCGTTATAAAATTCAATGGCCTTTTTGGCGAGATCGGAAGATTCGCCAAGTCTCTGCATGATGAGAGAATCATTTATCCTTCTTGCATCTATACTCATTTTCCATTCCACAAGCGTCAATTCATAACTCAAAACAGTGGTGTTCATGCATATGGTCAAGAGATCATCTTCTTTGCTATAATCCTTAGCAGCGTTTTCATAAATGGTCACTTCTGTTTTCGCTTCCGCCAGTAGATCAGTTAATTTGTTATATGATATGCCAATGCTGGATTGTGATGTGAGCTTGGTCAGTGCTTTTATGGCGGCCTTTCTTTCAGGCGTTATGCGGTCGTTTTTCTTTTTTATAGTAGGCGGTTTTGGAGGTGGTGGTGGCTGTGGGGTACCTTCGCAAACGACTTCATTTCTGTCGGGATATTCAACGACTCGGCAATCGTCTGCCAGTGCAGCAATTGGAAGGTTGCAAAGCAAAATAAAAAAAGAAATATAGCAGGAAGAAAAGGGGCGGCCCCTTTTCCCTGTTTCTTTATCCTTTTCCTGTCTCATATCCCGTCTTTCAACCTTCTGCCGAATTCTCTTTTCAAAGCTTTCAGTGTTTTGTCGATCTGCGTTTTCTGTTTTTCTGCGTCTCGGATGGCGGACTCGTAATGCCTAATAGCGCTGAGCGAATTTGAATCTGCAAGGTGTTTTTCTAGTCTTCGTAGGGACTTTATGTCTTCCGCGTTCTCTAGAAGAGACTCGTCGCCATTAATGATTGCCATCTTGTGTTTGCACACCTGATCGTGAATTCCGGCTGTACACCCACACCTGATGGTGAGCAGGTCTTTCTTGGATGATACTTCTACTGAATACGAAGTTTGTCCGTCACTGCTTGACACCCAAAAGGTAAAATTCATCCCGCCCTCCTTCTTGGCCGGGGCTATAATCCTTCTCGCCGCCCCAAATTCCTTCATGCCACTAATATTGGCTGTTGCCAGGCAGCGGGTATCTCTCGCTCATGGGTTTGAACTGCGTCGTAGTACCCGGTCTTAAGGAAATGAACAAAGCTATTTTGAGTGAGTTCAAACTCTCCAATTGAAACCAGGCCTGTTCGTTCGGGATTGGGTTTAAGGAGGTTGAATTTCACCCAGCCTTCACTAAGGCGGTAATAACCTTTGCCTGTTTCGGAGTCAATTTCGCGAATGAGTTCGTTTGGTGTAGTAGCGATGATTTTGCAGGCTAAGTTAATGTGTTGAAGTGCTTCGCTCCAGGGGAGATATGCTTTAGAGGTATCATAAAAAATATGATCTCTGCCAAAACAGAAGCACGGGCCTTGGGTCCATTCGGCGACTCTTCGCTTTTTCTTCGATCCGTCCGGAAATTTCTCCTCTTTGATCCGGTCGGTGTACTTAATATCGAGTTGCTCGCGAAAGCATTCCCGCACTGCCATAAACCATCCATCTGCGTATCCGTCTAGAAAGTTGGCGATCAGTGTTGTGCTTCTCCTCGCTGATACCCGCATGCCACCCTCCTCCCCATTTTTGCCACTACTGAGCTACCCCTCCCGCTCTATCTCCTGTAACACCCATTTCACGCGGCCGATGATGAAGTTCTCGTCAACCTGGTTGATGGGGATGGACAACTCGGGAAACGACGGGTTGTCGGATTTAACAATGATCCGGTCGGCGGCCATGTAAAGGCGCTTTACGACGGCACCCTCGTACGGGAGCCATACGGCGTACACCTCGCCGCTGACCAGCTGGCGGTCTTCCTTGTCGACGCCGACGTATGCGCCGTTAAAGATCATCGGCTCCATGCTGCGGCCGCGGATTCTGATCGGCACGATGTTCGGTCTGATGAACCTGGCCGGCAGGGTGATTGTTTCGATTGGTTCGTAATCGGTTAGCGTGTGTGGCATTCCCGCCCCGGCCATGGAATATACGTTCACCTTAGCTGTATCGGCGGGGAAAGAGGGTTCTTTAATGCTTTCGTCCGGAACGGTAGTTGGTTCGGGGCCGGGACCCGGCTCCTTGCCTGTCAGCAATTCATCGAAAGATATTTTGCCAAACTCAGCAATCTTGCTGAGCACATCGGGTTTAGGCCATGCCTCCCCCCGCTCGTAGAGCGATAACATGCTCTTACTGATCCCGGCGATAGGCTCGAATTCCTCAAGGCTTAATCTCCCTCGAATAGCCCTGATCTTTCTACCCATTTCACTTAAATCAATTTTCATGCCCACAGCATAAAACCATAATCCTATTCAGTCAAACACTTCCTAAAAAACAAAATGCTACGATAATACAAGGGGATACAATCGAAAAAACATGTACAATCGTTCAAAATAATCTTACTAGGCAGGAAATAAATTCTTGACATCTTAAACTGTAGGAAGTATATGTTTTATAAAATAGGAAATGAGGTAACCCAAAATGACTTTGGGACAGAAAATAGCCGGAGCGCGAAAGAAAAAAGGGCTCACATTAGAGGGCTTGGGTGCATTAATCGGCATGTCGAAGAGTCAAGTGTCTTTTATTGAAAACGACAACCTCAAGACGCCGATTGCCCCTGAGAAGCTCATTGAGATCGCCGAAGCCCTCGATGCTCCCGAAATCCTCATCCACCACTGCGACACCTGCCCCGTGCGTCAGCACATACTGCTGAAGCTTTTCCCCGATCTGAACAACATCCGCCGGGATCCGGCGATTGTGGTCTCGCGGCTGCGCAAGGAGATGATGGAGGCGGCCGACGCTGCCGAGCGGCTGGCGGAGCGCTATTCGGACGCCAATTTCCGCAGCCGGCCCGATTATCTGGAGACGTTCGAGCGCGAAATGGAGCAGATCATCGACGTGAAGCGCGGGATCGAGATCCTGGAGTTCGAACTGATCCTCTCCGGCCTGCATAGCCGGGAGGATATCGACCGGGTGTATGAGAGGCCGCAGCGCAAATGCGAGCAGCACGGGCATCATCTGCCGGAGACAACGGGAACGGAGGGGTGAGGGATGCTGCCAGGGTGCTATCAGGATGCCGAATGGAGGAATACCACAGCAGCAGTGTGCCCGTGCCGAGGCCGAATCGGCATCGGCTTCAGCGTCGCTTCTGGGGAGGTTGTGCGGTTGGCGCTCGATGCCGATTCGGCACGTCATCTGGTTGAGACGCTTGGCGAGGTTATCTCTGGTGGAACTGCCACTCTGACAGGTCGCACGGACTGATTACGGTGAGTTGTTGGTCCCAATCCCAGCAGCCGGTTGCGCACATATAGACATCATCGGCGGCGGCATGGGGGGAATGGTAGGAGCCCAGCATGTCGTCATCCATATAAAGCCCAAACCGGCCGTTTCTGAGATGGATGATTTTGAGGGTTCCATAGCGGGTTTTGTAGGTCCACATCTTCCCTTCCTCCTCTGGTGTTTTGGTGACTTCGCACCTCCCCTTATACCAGAGCGGGGAAGGGAATTAAACAATGCAGAGAAAGCACGGAGGGGTGACTCATGGCCGCCAAGCCTGGTCCAGTGAAACGTGAGCATCTGACCGACGCCCAATGGGAGCGGGTGTCGCGGCTCTTTGCGGCAATCGCCCGGGCAAAGAAGCGCCTGCGGGAAAGGGGGGTGGTGTGACTACGAAGGGGTTCGTCGAGAAGGTGGAGGCGGTGCTGCAGGAGAAGGAGCGGGAGGCTGCCGAGTGGCTTGTCCGGCAGCACAACCCGCAGGATGTCCGCGCCGTGGGGCGCTACTTTCGCGGATTATTCAGTGGCGTGCTGTGTATGGTTTTCGCTCTGGCCCCGAACGCTGCGGCCATGATAGCGGCGAAAATCCTGGTCGATCAGTACGACAAACGGCTGGACGAGCTGATCGACCAGCATTACGCCCGGGTCGGGGTGGCGACGTAGCTATATATTTTTTGCCCAAATTCAAGGGTTTAGAAAACATAGACACAGTTCTATCGGATTCATTGGGAGGGGTCGGCATGGATTTGCGGGAGGCGTTGCACGATGTGGTTTTCAATAGCGGGATGAAGCCGAAGGAGCTCTCTGATCGACTCGGCATCTCCTATTCGTACCTGATGAACGCGGTGCACCCCGCGTTTCCGAAGTTCCAGTTCCAGCTCCGCCACCTGGTGCCGATCACGCGGGAGACGGGGAATTTTACGGCGGTGGACCACATTGAGCTCTGCCTCGGCCGGGTCTGCTTTCCGATTCCGCGGGTTACCTCGGCCGACGAGGTGCGGGTGGAGCTGATGAAGGCTCTGAGCGATTTCTGGGTGTTGGTTTCCCTGGGGGCCGTGGCCCTCAAAAACGGCGAGATGGCGCTGGATCATGCGGCCCTGATCCACGGGCAGTGCATTCACCTGGTGCGTCAGCTGCTGGCCTTTTCGGCGGCGGTGAAGGAAGCGGCGGAAAGGGGGACGAGATGACGGTCTTTGTGTCGAGGGTGCGGCGGGCATACGTGCGCCGCCGCAACATCAGGGAGATGGCGGCGTTCGTGGTGCTGATCGTGCTGATTCTGGCGGCGTATGTGGCGGCCTCTTGGGATGAGTGGCAGGCGGAGCGCATGGATGCGTTGACGAGGGAGCAGCGGGCGGCGGTGGTGGCCCGCTGGTGAGATTGGGCGGCGGAGGTTTCCATGCAGCTTGCGCTCGAATTCGCGGCGGTGGCCGCGCGGCATGACCGGCGGAGCCAGGGGGAGATGCCCTGCTTCGGTCACCTGGTGGTGGAGGGGAAACGGATCCTGGTGTGGTTCCGGCCGCTGGCGACGTTCCGGACGATGCGGCTGCGCCATGCCGGCGATGCCGCCGGCGAGGGGCCGAGGCTGGTGGAGGCGGAGCGGGCGCTGGAGGGGGAGCCGGAGAAGCTTCGCGGGCTCCTCACGGGGGAGGTCGTGGTCTTATGAATCGACGGCCGACGGAGCAACGGGGGTAGAGATGGGGCGCTATTCAGGGAAGTTTTCGGCGGTCAGGAAGTTTGCCGGCGAGCCCGAGCCGGCTGTGGTTGTTGTCGATGGTTATGATTTTGCCCGGGCGGAGCGGTTGATGGCGGATGCCGTGAGTATGCTGACGGCGGAGTATCCGGCGGGGGCTGTGGAGTGGCTGCAGGCGAACCGTCCTGATGTGCTCAGGATGCTCACGGAGGTCGAGCGGGCCGTCGACGAGGCCCACGAGCGGCGGGACATGCCGGCCTTTGCGGAGGCGGTCGAGAAGTACGCCCGCTACTACCGGCGGGCATTCCGGATTTACGCGGAGCGCCCGCCGGTGATCGAGACCCAGGGGGATCTGCTCCTGGCTGCGGGGTAGGCGAGAGAGACGTAATACCTGCCTCGGGTCAGGCCGATACCCGACCGTAATCATGTAATGGCTGGGAGGGCGTTTGCGATTTGCTGAAGAGCATATGTCGGAGGAGCAGCGGGCGGAGATCGCGCGCCGGCTCTTCGTCGTCAAGGAGCACCTGAAGACGAAGGGGGAGCTGCACGGTCTCTGCCCGGCCCATGACGACAGCAATCCGTCGTTTTCCTACAATTACAAGAAGGACCTCATGTACTGCCAGGTCTGCGAGTTCAAGGGCGACCTGGTTGATCTCTGGTGCTACTCGAAGGGGCTGAAGCGCGACATGGGCGGCTTCAAGGCGTTCTGCCTGGAGTTCGGCATCGAGGCCCGCTCCGATCGGGTGGCATCTCCCTCCAAGGGCGCAAGGCCTGCGCCGTCCGATAAACCATCCACGAAAAAAGAGAAGAAGCCTGCCGAGCAGCCGGCAGAAGCGCCGGTGATCCCCTGGGAGGAGTTCGAGGCGCTTCCGCCGCTCCCCGAGGAATGGGTTGTCCGCCTGGGCAAGGAGCGCGGCTGGACCCGGGAGGGGATCCGCAAGGCGAACCTGCGCCTCTACGTCCACACGGCGGAGCGGGGGCGCAAGCAGCGGCTGAAGCTCCCCCCGGGCCAGAAGCGGGTGGCGATTCCGGTGCCGGACGACGCGGGGAACTTGCGCAACGTGCGGCTCTATCTTCCCTGGGACCGGCAGGAGGGTGACGAGAAGATCGTCTCCTGGGGGGCCGGGTACGGGACGGCCCGTCTCCTCCCTCCTCCCTCCGCGTGGGAGCCCGGCCAGTTGTGGCAGGTGGAGGGGGAACCGGACTGGATCCTTGCCATCTCCCTGGGACTGAACGCGGTGACGAAGACCACCGGCGCCCGGATCTGGAAGGACGAATGGACGGAGCATTTCCGCGGCCGGGAGGTGGTGAACCTCTACGATGCGGACAAGGTGGGACTTGCCGGCAACGAGCGGGTGGGTGAGGTGCTCGCCCCGGTGGCGAAGGTGTTCCGCTGGCTGCGGTGGCCGGCGTCGATGTACCAGGATTCGCCGCACCCGAAGGACGATCCGAAGCAGAAGTTCTCCGCGTTCGTCCTGGAAGAAGGCCGGGATTACCCGGCGAACCATGGCGAGGACCTGACGGACTTCATTGTCCGGCACAAGAAGAACGTGGCGGACCTCAAGGATCTGCTCGCCTCGGCTGCGACGATCTCCCCGCCGGAGAAGCGGGAACCGGAGTTGGGTCCGCGGCGCTTTTTCGGGGGGAAGAACGGGACGCAGTTCAAACCGGCGCTGTTGGCGACGGGGATTCTGGAGGATCTGGACATCATCCACGACGCCGAGTCGGGTTTGGTGTACCGCTGGAACGAGCAGCACTGGGAGAAGTACAATCTCGCCTACGTCCGCCAGCGGGCGCTGCAGATGCTGGAGATGGAGGCCTCGGACGCCCGGGCCTCGGGCGTGGCAAATATGGTGCGGGACCTGGCGACCATGGAGCGCGGCCGGCGGATGGACGACTCCCTTGAATGGATCTGCCTCAAGAATTGCATCTTCAACCTGGAGACAGGGGATACGCGCTCCCATGCGAAGGAACACTATTTCTCGTACATGCTCGGGGTGGAGTTCCACCCGGACGGGGATCCGTGCTGCAACCGGTGGCTGCAGTTTCTCCAAGAGACGATTCAGGACCCGGAAACGATCAAGGCGCTGCAGGAGTTCTTCGGCTACTGCCTGACCAACGATGTGCGCTATGAGAAGTGCCTCTTTCTGTTCGGCCCGGGCTCGGACGGCAAGTCGAAGGTGCTGAACGTGCTGCAGGCGCTACTTGGGGAGCGCAACTGCGCGGCCGTGGGCCTGAAGGACCTGGAGAAGGAGTTCTATCGGGCCTCGCTCCTGGGGAAGAAGCTGAACGTCTCGGCCGAGTTCGACTCGGGGGCGTTCACCTCGGAGTGGTTCAAGAAGCTCACCTCGGGGGACCTGGTGTCGGCCTCGTTCAAGCACAAGGACTTCTTCGAGTTCCGCTTTACGGGAAAGATGGTCTTTGCCGCGAACCGCTTTCCGAAGGTGCTCGACAACACGGACGGCTACTGGCGAAGGCTTCTCCCGATCCGGTTCAAGAAGCAGTTCCTGACCACGGCGGACGGCAAGGACGTGGGGCTGGAGGGGAAGCTCATCTCCGAGCTGGACGGTATCTTCGCCTGGGCACTGCTGGGGCTGGAACGGCTCATGGAACAGGGGGAGTTCACCTGGTCGAAGGATATGGAAGATACCCTGATGGAGTACAAGACAACCAACGATCCGGTGCTTGTCTACTGCAATGAGCGGCTACTGCGTCACGACAGTGACGCCTACCGAGTCGCCAAAGGCGCACTTTACAAGGACTACCTCCAGTTCTGCCGGGAGGGGGGATTCTCGCCCATGAACCGCATCCACTTCGGGCGGGAGATCAAGCGCTGTCTGCCGGGCCTTGAGTCCGGGAAGACGCTCGCGACCCGCGAAGAGGCGTTTCTCGGCCTTTCTCTCATCACGAGCGCCGGCGATTCCTCCCCTGCCCCCCTCGCCGGCACGGCCGCTACCAGTGAGTATGGGGGCTTCGGTGCGTGAGTTTTTGTTAATACCGTGTCGGAGATGTCGGAGATTGTCGGAGATAAAAAACGACATCTCCGACACGGTAAAGCCGCTACCGGCAAGGGTTTATGGGGTGGTGTCGGAGATGTCGGAGATTGTTTGAACTTATAACGCGCGCGCGAGACGCGCAACGGTATTCAATCAGTAACCAGTTTCACACTTTGCATCAACCGAAATACCCGGTTTTATCTCCGACATCTCCGACACGCTCCTAACTATTTATTTTATATATGTGTTTTTTGTCGGAGATAAAAAAATAAATCTCCGACAATCTCCGACAATCTCCGACGCAAAAAAGAAAGGGGCGACAGGTGGCAAAGCAGGGTGCGGTTTCTGGACAGGATCTCGATGTGCTGACGGCCTTCATCGTCAAGGGGCCGTTCGGCCAGGTGTCGATGGCGGAGCTGCACTGCGGCTATGCCGAGTTCTGCGCCGAGCGCGGCGCCCGTGCCCTTGATCCGGAGCTCTTCGTGGAGCTGCTGGGGCGGCTCACGGCAAAGCTGATGGCCAGTCAGGGGGTGCAGTGATGCGGTTCACGTTTCAGGGGTTCCAGGAGGCACTCGATACGGCCACGGCGGAGACGATTCAGGACGTGCGGGCGGCCATCCGCAGCACCATGAACAAGGTGGTGAAGTCGGCGAAGAGCCTCACCTCCGCCGAGATCTACAAGGTCTACAACGTGCCGAAGGCGATCCTTGATCAGCGCCTGGAGCTGTTCACGGCCCGAATCAATAACCTGGAGGCGGAGCTGCGGGTCGGGGGCAAGTCGGTGTCGCTCTCCTATTTCGGTGCCAGGCAGTTCAGAGGGACCCGGGTCATCACCCGGGCTAAGGTGACCACGAGAAAGCGGGCCAGCGAGTTCCAGGGCGTAGAGGTGGAGGTGTTCCGGGGCAAGCGTACGCAACTGAAGTCGGCCTTCTTCCAGCGCTTCAAGAGCGGGCACCTTGGCATCCTCACCCGCACCGGCAAGGGCCGCTACCCCGTCCTGGTGAAGAGCGCCGTCTCCATCGCCTCCATGTTCAACCGGGTGGAGATCAACGACGCCATCGTCCGCAAGATCGACGAGGACCTGGAGCGGGTGTTCTGGCACGAGCTGGAGTTCTACCTCAACCGGGGGTCGCGGTGACCACCACCAGATGTAGGGTCGGGTTTCGGGGCATCACCTCAAGGGGTAGGGTCGATCGCGGGTCCTTCCGGAGGGGGTGCCCCCCCAACGGGCGTGCAAGCGCGCAGACTTCGCGCACGATCCAAGTTTTTCGAGGTCCGGAAATTCGGAAAGGAGCGGAAATGAAGCAACTGAACGTACCAGCTGAGTCCATCCCGGCCCGGCTGCTCGCGGGAATGGTCCCGGCACTGCTGGATCACGATGCCTGCCTCCGCTGGCTCTTGCAGGAAATCCACGGCGGCCGCTGCGCCTGCCCCGAGTGCGGGCAGGATCTCGAATCCGAGCGGCAGGCCGGCGCCTTCCGGAGCGAAAAGCGGGTTTGCTGCAAGAGCTGCGGCCGCTGGTTCGATTACCGGACCGGGACGATCCTCTCCGCCACCACCCTCTCCCCCAGGGAGATCATCCTCCTCTCCATGCTCCTGGCGGTGGGGACTCCCGTCCGGGAGGTGGCCGAGCGCCTCGACCTGCACGAGACCACCGTCCGTGATTGGCGGGAGCGCCTCTCCATCCCTGGCTTGCGCGACTCTCATACACACAGGGATCAAAAGGGCGCGCGGCGGGGGGGGGAGGGCTGCTGCTCCGCTGCCGAGACTGTCGTCAACGACGATGTTCGGGGAGGCCCCGGGATCGACCAGGCAGGTCAGGGAGAAATCGGCGATGCGGAATTCGTCCAGGGATCGAATGGAGGATGTCATGGGTAAGAACGAAACGAAACAAGCCCCGCGCATGGAAGCAAGGCTGCGCCAGATCAACCTCAAGTATCTCCTTGAGCGTACCGAAGGCGCCGTCGGGCGGATGCACCCATATTTTCTGCTCGACGTCTTCCTCGTCCGCGTCACCTGCGCCGCCACCGACCTCAACATCAGCATCGTCGCCGAGATCGAGATCCGCCACGACGACGGCGAAGAAGTCCACACCGGCGGCCGGGTCTGCGTCCCCGCGCGCAAACTCCTCGACCTCGTCAAGGCCCTGCCCGATGCTCATATCGACCTCACCCTCCTCGACGGCTACCGCCTCCAGATCCAGTGCGGCGACTATGATGGGATCATCCCCTGCGTCGACCCCGACGAATATTTCCCTCTCATATCGCTCCCCGATGGCGCTCCAGATTTCGGCTGCGACGGCGATCTGATCCCCACGCTCCACGCCTCGTGCGCCCACGCCCTCGACAAGCGCGGCAAGTCTCCCCTATACGGTGGCCTCCACCTGCGGGCCGAGGGGGAAGTGCTTCTCGCCGTGGCCACGGACGGCCACCGGTGCGCCCTTGCCGGCAAGCGCGAACTGGATTACACCGGCGCGGTGCTCGCCAAAGGGGTTACCGTCCCGGCCCGGGCGCTCGGTGAGCTCAAGAAGATCCACGCCGGCACCACCGAAGTCTATCTCAGGGAGACCAATCTCGCCTTCGTCCAGCCCGGCATCACCCTGGATGTGCGGCTACTGGAAGGGGACTATGCCGAGTTCCGGCGCATCATCCCCACCGATCACCCCCACTGCTGCGTCGTTAAGGCCGCCGCGCTCGCCCGGATCGTCGAGCGGGTCAATATCCTCTCCGATGCCGACAGTGTCACCCTCGACATCGCGCCCGGAGAAGGGGGTGAGGACGGCGACATCGTGGTCACCGCCGAAAACACCGCTGGCCGCTCCGTCGACTTGGTTCCCGCCGAAATCAAGGGCGAGTCCGTCCAGATCCGCGTCACCCCCGGCTATCTCGTCGAGGCCCTCCGCTCCCTGGCCTCCACCTCGGAGGACGTCGTTATCAAGTATCGCGATGCCGAGTCCGCGCTCGTGCTGCTTCCGTGTGATCACAGTGGGTGGGACGAACGGATCGAATTATTTATGCCACGGAGGTGGTAACCATGCAAAAAGTCACCTGTCCATCATGCGAAGGCAAAGGCTGTAAGCTCTGCAACGGCACCGGCAAGGTCATCGTACGATCCGGGGAGCCGCAGGAATGACCGATTCCCTCGACACCTCCCTCGACCAGGAAGAAGAGCACCTCCGCGCCGAAGCGCGCGCGGCGTACGAGCTTGCCATCAAGCGCCCGACCATCGCCAACCGCAAGGCACACAAGGCAGCCGAAGACGCCCTTGCCGACTTCCTCAAGGCCCGGCACGAACCGGAACCGGCCGAACCGGTCTTCCCGGCCCTGCCGAAGGTGCTCGAATACCTCCAGGGCGAAAACTGGAAGATCGCCAAGACGAAACTCTACGACGACTTCAACGCCGGCAGGCTGCGGACCGAGCCGGACGGCACCTTCCCCTTGGCGAACGTTCTCGAATACGCCCGCCTTCACCTGCAGAAAGAGGATGGCACCCCCGGCACTGTCGCCGGCGAACGTTCCCTTCAGGAGCAGAAGATCCGCGAGGAGGTTGGCCGGATCCGGGCCGACCGGCTGCAGCGGGAGATGAAGCTCAAGGAGACCACCGGCGAGCTTATCAGGAAAAGCGACGTCGAGATCGAGCACGCCAAGCGGATCGTCTACCTCCGCAGCGACCTGAAAAACATTTTCCGCGCCGGCGCCGTCGAGATAATCCGTATGGTCGGCGGCGATCCCCAGAAGGCCCCGGCCCTCATCGCCTACGGCGTCGGGCTGGTAGATGCCGCCATGGACCGCTATGCGCGGCCTGTCCGGGTGGGTGAGGATGAGTGATGAACGAATTGTGCTCCTGGAGCGGGTGGCGGAAGAGTATCTGGAAGAGCATCGGCAGATGAAGAACTTCCTTGCCGGCTTCGGGCCGAAGTCGGTATGCGGCTGCCCCTGGTGTGAAATGGCCCGCAAGGCACTATCGCTGAAAGAGAGGAATGCGGAATGAGTGACGCACTGCCTTACGCCCTGATGGGGCAGAAGATTGGTGAACTGGTAGAACAGAAACAGGCCGCCTATGGAGATTCCTTCGGCAAGGCGGGGAACATCCTGCGGGAGCTGTACCCGGACGGCATCCGTCCGGAGCAGTATGACGATGCCCTCTGCATCGTCCGGATTATCGACAAGCTTTTCAGGGTCGCAACCGATCGTGACGCCTTCGGCGAATCCCCATATCGAGACATTGCCGGGTATGGGATTCTGGGGGCGTTTCGTGCGAACGGCTTCGCCTTGTAGGGCGGAGCGAAGCGAAGACCCCACCAAGGCGGGGTTATAACGCGATTACCACCATAGGGGGAATCACAGATGAAAATAGCCGTACTTTACCACAACGATGCAGACGGATTCGGTGCCGCTTTCGCTCTCTGGAAGGGTTTTACTGAGGATGCTCATTACATTCCTGTTCAGTACGGGCAACCTGTGCCGGAGATACCGGAGACGGTCACGGTGCTGTACATCGTTGACTTCTCCTATGACCGGGCGACCTGCGAAGCCTTGGCAGAGAAATACCAGCTTGTGATTCTGGACCACCACAAAACTGCTGAAAAAGAGCTGGCCGATCTGGCTTATGCAACTTTCGACCAGGGGAAATCCGGGGCTGTTCTGGCGTGGGAGCATGTTTACCCGTTCATGCCCGTGCCGCAGATACTCCAGTATGTCCAGGATCGGGACTTGTGGCGGTTTGAGTTGAACAAGTCGAAAGAGGTCAACGCCTACATTGCCACCCTACCCAATGATTTCGAGGTGTGGGACGGTTTCGACATCGTGGCCGCGATACGTTGCGGGGGAGCAATACTTGCCTTTCAGGGGCAGCAGATCGAGCGGGCCATGAAGAACGTACGGTTCGACACGATAGCCGGTTATCGCATACCTGTCGTCAACCTGTCCGACAATATTTCCGAGGTCGGCAACGAGATGTGCAAGCGGTTTCCTGAGTATCCGTTCAGCGTATCTTACTGCGACCGGGCGGACGGGCAGCGGTCGTGGTCGCTTCGGTCAATCGGAGATTTCGACGTGGCGGACATCGCCAAAAAGTTCGGCGGTGGCGGTCATCGTAACGCTGCCGGATTTACCACTGACGCTGCCTGAGCGTTATAACGGCTTGAGCTGAACCGCCGCGAAGCGGTCGGCTTCGAGCGTTTGGTTAGAATCATCTTGGCGCGTGCGAAGCACTGCCGAAGGCATAGGAGATTGAAATGGACGCAAAACCAGCAGGGCACAGATTGACAGTTATAATCCGAGATGACAGATGTTTGATTGAGTGTGGTGATATGCCAACATATCGAAGGATTACGCTTGATTTAACGATAGATCAGATTGACAAACTCGCGTTGTACGCAACGGCTAAAACGCCTTTCGGAGATGTATTTGAAAGCGTGAGTCATTGCTTTTTGGAGGAAATATGAATTACGACGGACACGATGACAATTGTGACTGTGCTGTGTGCGATGACATTGCATTTAAGAAATCTGTGCAAAAGGGTTTCATGAGCATCGCAGAAGTGCATGAACACACAAGAATGCAAGCAGACGAACTTGATGACGCTCTTGGCAAGATAGCGCGGTTGCAGGTGGATTTGCACCAGACTGTTGTGGACTGCGAAAAATACAAGTCTGCGCTGAAAAAGATAGCGCGGGGCACGCTTGAGCCGGGGCACGTCTACGAGCAAGCTGTGATGATGCAGGATATTGCCATCAAGGTTTTGCAGGAAGAACACGGCTGTGCTGTCATGGGTGCGAAGGTCTGTTTTGCCTGCGGAGAGTGTGACCCGCTGACATCGGATGATCTTGGCAAGAATTACGGGGGTGCGCTGTGAGTGAAAACTACCAATACACAGACTGCAAGCATTGTGGCCAAAGTCTGATGGAAGGCCAGATACACAGTTGCCGGCAAATGCTGTTGGCTGAAATTGCCGACTGTCACGCAACCATGTTGAGACAGGAGCGAAAGATTGCACATTTGTATGAACAAGGCCAAAAGCAATTTAACGAGCTTGAGCACTGGAAAGAACAGGCTGCAATCTACAAGGATCAGAAGCAAGATGCAGACGAAGAAGCCGAACGCTGGAAAAATACGGCGTTGGCACAGGGTGAAGGACTGGCACAGTACATTATTGCTAAGGATCGATACAGAGAAGCTTTAGAAAAAATAATAGAGACTGGGAACAAATGCAGCATCAAGTATGAGGCTGTTCATCTGATGACTATTGCCCGCGAAGCACTGGCCGACAGGCCATAAGCCAAGATGATTATAACGGGGGCGGCGGATGAGCGGCTCCCCGGCTTGCCGGGGCGTCTGCTTCGATCCGTTGGTTCCCCGCCCGACCAATGTTGGCCGGAGAGGTGATGGTGATTGTCTCCTGGTGGGCATCGACAGCAGTGGCGGGGAAGCAATGAAAAGCAGTTCTTTGGGGTTGGTTTAAAACCGCGCGCGATTTTGACTTGGGTTTTGTTGGCCGTAGGCCATAACACCCCCTGTAAGCAGGGATAGAAAAGGAGAGCAAACTGATGATGAGAGCAAAGATGCAGGTAGCAGCAGTAAAGAGGCTGGTTGGGGCAGATGGGAACGTCATGGTCGAAGAACTCGCAGCACATCCGGTCTGCGGGGGCGCACCCTTTGGGCCGAATGGTGAGAGTGAAGACAACACTTTTGCTCGCTTTACGCCATCTGGGTCGCTGTCGTTGACCGTGAATAACCCCGATCTTCTCGGGAAATTCAAGCCGGGCCAGAAATTCTACGTGGATTTCACGCTGGCTGAGTAAGGAATGATGGGCAGACAGCGAGACCGCCACATATTGCGAAAGGGGCTGCGGCCACTGAGAGACCCTGCCGGGCTTGTCGCTGGGAGCGGGTGGAAGCCCCGCCTTCAACCTTTTTCGGGCCGAAAGGCCCGATGCGCGCGGTTTTAAATCAACCTTAGCCGCTCATCCGCCGCCCCCGTTCCCCGCGACTGTGAGCGAAGCGAACGGGAGGCGCGGGGAACATCAATTAGCCCGCCATAGTGGCGGTCTAATTCTGGGCAAAAAGTCAAGGTCGCAAGCAAAACCAACCACTTAAAGGAGAGAGCCATGAAAAAGGCAGAAGCAATGCGGCAGATGTACGAATGTATGCGCCTGCAGCGTAAGAGCCGCTGGACCATCAAGGCTTATTCCGAGTGGCTGGAGAAGTACATCAACTTCCTGTCCGGCTGCCATGCTGAGACCGTCGAAGAGAAACTGGGCCAATTCCTCACCCGAATCGTCACCCAGGACAATGTGGCCGCTGCCACACAGAAACAGGCGCTATGCGCCATCATCTACTTCTACAAGAGGGTGCTCAAGATGGAACTCGGCGACATTTCCTTCCTCCGCTCCCGCCGTCCGGCCCGCCTGCCGGAAGTTTTCAGTCGCCAGGAGGTCTGGCGGGTGCTCGACCGCCTCGACGGCGAGGGGTGGCTCTGGGGTGCGTTCATGTACGGCTGCGGCCTGCGCCTGGAGGAAACCTGCCAACTGCGCGTCAAAGACATCGATCTCGACCGGCGCATGGTCATGGTCCGTGAAGGCAAGGGCGACAAGGACCGCACCGTCCCACTCCCGGCGTTATTGGTGGAGCCGTTGCGCAAACACCTGCGCAAACTGGAGGATGTCCACGCCGGTTTTGCCGCCAGGCGTGTCCCGGTCTCCCTTCCTGGCCGGCTGGACAAAAAGTATCCCAATGCCCCCTACTCCTGGGAGTGGTTCTGGCTCTTTCCTGCGGCGGGACCGTGCAAGGACCCGAAATGGGGCGGACATCTCTACCATATCCACAAAACCGCCGTGCAGAAACGTATCCGCCGGGCCATCCTCGCCGCCAAGATCGCCAAAAAAGCCGGCTGTCACACCTTCCGGCACTCATTCGCTACCCATTGGCTGGAGAACGCCGAAGGCAACCACGAAATAGCACTCAAGCGGCTCCAGGAACTGCTCGGCCACAAGGACGTCAAGACCACCATGCTCTACCTGCATCTACTGCCGAAACCGCAGGACATGGCCAGCCCCCTTGATTCCAGGAGCGCCGCTTGACCGCAACCTCCCCCGCATACCCTTGGCTTCCCGCTCCTCCCTTGCGAAACTTCGAATGGTTCCCGGGCGAAGAGCGGGCGCTTGCCATGAAGGAGCCGCTCCCCCACGGCGCCGCCGACTGGGCCGAGCGCCACCGCGTGATCCAGGTCTCCTCTGTACCCGGCCCGTACCGGCACGAGAACGCCCCGTACTTCTGGTTTCCGCTCTATCTCTACGCAATGCCATGGGTGCGGGAGATCCGCGTCTGCGCCGGAAGTCAGCTCGGCAAGACCGAATTCATGTACAACACCCACGGCTACGACGTCGACTATGATCCGGGCCCCGGGCTCTTCGTCATGCCGAGCCGCGACACCGCCAAGGACGTCTCCCTCGACCGCATCCAGCCGATGTATGACGACTGTGCCCCGCTGCGGGCCGTCAAAAGCCGAAACCCCGACGACACCGCCACCACCCGGATCAAGACCCGCACCGGCGTCACCACCTACTTCGGCTGGGCCGGCTCCGACGCCGTTCTTGCCTCCAAGCCGATCAAGTTCGTCAAAATCGACGAGGCCGATCTCGTCGGCCGGCGCTCCATCAACCTGGCCCGCGCCCGCTTCCGCACCTACAGCCACGAGTACAAGCTCGTCTCGGTCTCGAAGCCCTCCGTCGAGGACGGCCCCATATGGGAAGACCTCAACTCTTCCCACGTCATCTACGACTACCACGTCCGCTGCCCCCGCTGCGGCCACGAGCAGGTCATGACCTTCGGGCAATACCGCTGGACCGAAGGGGTCACCGACCCGAAGCGGATCGAGATGACGCGCGACGCCTGGTACGAATGCGAGGCCTGCGCCGGCCACTGGGACGAGGCCCTGCGCGACATCGCCGTCCGCGAAGCCATGTTTGACGGCTGGAAGCCCCGGCGCTTCTGCGTCGCCTGCCACGACACGCAGTTGCGGGACGGCGTCTGCCCCCGCTGCGGCAGCGACGAGGCAGCCCCTGTCCCGGAGCACCCAGAGGTGATTGGCTTCCACCTCCCCGCCTTTTACAGCCGCTTCGTCCGTCACAGCGACATCGTCGCCGATTACCTGCGCTACCAGCAGGATCCCCACGCCAAGGAAGGCGACGCTCCCAGTAACGCCGAAAAGTTCTGGTGCGACGACTGCGCCCTTCCCATGCCCACCTCGGCCGAAGGGGAGACCCTCGATGAGCAGCACCTCTACGACCGGCGCGAAGAATACGCCCCGAAGGGAGCGGTGTGGGAGATCCCCATGGCTGCCTGCCTCGTCACCGCCGCCGTCGACGTCCAGGGCAACCGCCTGGAGATCCTGGTTGAGGCCTGGGGCCAGAAGCGGGAAAACTGGGGGATCCTCAAGGAGGTCATCACCGGTTCCCCCGCCAGGGAAGAGACCTGGAAGGAATTGGAGGAGAAGTTTCTCCACCGCACCTTCCTCCATGAGTCTGGCATCGCGCTCAGAATCGCCGGCATCGGCGTCGACACCGGCGGCCACCATGCCGACATGGCCTACAAGTTCGTCAAGCGTCACCGCCGCCGGCGCGTTTACGCACTCAAGGGGTGGCATATCCCGGGCAAACCCCTGAAAGGGAAGCCCTCCACCAACAACGCCTACCAGGTGCCCCTCTACATGATCGGCACCGAAACCGCCAAGGACTCCATACACGAATGGCTCACCGCCGAGGAGCCCGGCCCCTATCGCCAGCACTTCCCGCGCACCTTCGACTTCGAATTCTTCCGTCAGCTCGTGGCCGAAGAGCCTGCCTACAAGCGCGACACCGGCGGGCGCCCGGTCAAGTACTACCGGGTGCGCAAAGGGTACAAGAGAAACGAAGGCCTCGACCTCAAGGTCTACAACCTGGCCGTCTATGCCATCCTTAACCCGAACATGGAAAAGCTCGCCCGAGATCTGCAGGAACAAGCGGAAGAGGCCGCCTTTCCGCCGGAGAACCCGGATGCCCCGGCGGAAGAGCCCGCGCCGAAGCGCCCCCCATCGTACCGCCTCCGTCGTGGCGGTTTCGTCAATGGCTGGAAAAAATGACATGGGAGAATATGTGATGACAGCGAAAAAGCGCTACATGAGGATTGACGAAGTCGCCAAACGCTTTGAAGTTCATCCCCGCACCGTTAAGCGCTGGTGGCTTTCCGGAAAAACCTGCCTTAAAGTGTGGTGCCCGGTCCACCTTGTTGGATCGCGGGGACTCTTCTTTTTAACCGACAGCGTCGACGAATTCGAGCGGACAGGAATGGTGAACCCAGAGGAATGGGAAGAAGAAGAACCACAAGATATGGCGGCTGAAAAATAACTCTACCGCTATATTAAGTGGACAAAGTTGGACAAGGCTGGACATCGGTGCATAGATGTCCGGCTTTTTTTTTGCCACACTCCCGCCATGGTTGATACCCCTACCACAGAACCCAGCGCCGTCACCGCAGGCGATTCTATCACCTGGACCAAGTCGCTGCCGGACTATCCGGCCTCGGCAGGGTGGGTCATCTCCTACGCCCTACGCAGCAGCGCCGGGTCTATCACCATCACCGGCTCCGCTAGTGGGGCAGACCATCTAGTGTCGGTCTCCGCAGCCACATCCGCCCCGTGGGTCGCCGGGCTCTATTCCTGGCAGGCCTACGTCACTAGGGGTGCCGAGCGCCACACCGTCGCCACCGGCAGCATGATCGTCCGGGCCAACCTCGCCGCGGCTGGCGCCAACTTCGACACCCGTAGTCACTGCAAGAAGGTCCTGGACGCCATCGAGGCAGTCATCGAGGGACGGGCCTCCGCGGGCGACCAGGAGATAACCATCGACGGCACCCGGCTGGTCAAGATGACCGCTGAACAGCTCCTCGCGCTCCGCTCCCGTTATCTCGTCTGGTATCGGGATGAACAGGCCGCCGAGCGGCTCGCCAATGGGCTTGGCTCCCGCAACCGGATCAAGGTGCGGTTCAGCTGATGGGGGTCATCTCCTGGATAGCCGAGCGCTTCGGCACCCGCACCCCGGCGCCCGCCGTCAAGTCCGGCAAGCGGGTTTACCTGGCCGGAGTCCCTACGCGCACCAACAGCGGCTTCCCCGGTGGCGGCAGCTACTCCCGCTCTATTGATGCCGAGACCCGCTACACCCTGCGGGGGCTGCGCTCCCACTCCCGCGTCCTCTACCAGAATAACGACTACTACAAGAAATTCGTCCGCCTCGTCGTCAAAAACGTCGTCGGCCCGGCCGGATTTACGTTCAAGAACAACGCCAAGAACGCCAACGGCACCCCCGACACCATCGTCAACCAGATCATCCGCGAGGCCTTCTTCACCTGGGGCAAGCGCGGAGTCTGCGACGTCACCGGGAAACTCTCCTGGACAGACTGCCAGCGGCTTTTCATCCAGGCCGTCCCCTCCGACGGTGAAGTGCTGGTGCGCCTCGTGCGCGGCTTCGACAACCCCCACCGCTTCGCCATCCAGTTTTTAGAGGCCGACCACCTGGACGAAAACTACAGCACCGTCCTCGACAACGGTAACGAGATCCGGATGGGGGTCGAGTTTGACAAGTGGGATCGCCCCGTCGCCTACCACATCCTCGTCAAGCATCCGGGCGACTATACCTACCAGCGGGCCGGCAACCGCTACGAGCGGATTCCCGCCGCCGACATGGTCCATGCCTTCGTCCCTGAGCGTCCCCGCCAGACCCGCGGCGTCCCCTGGGGCCATACCGCCATGACGCGGCTCAACAACCTCGGCGGCTATGAAGAGGCCGCCATCGTCTCCAAACGGACCAGCGCCTCCAAAATGGGTTTCCTCGTTCCGCCGGCGCCCGGCGATGGAACCGAATACACCGGCGACGGCAACGACGATGACGGCGATCTGATCAACGAGGTCGAACCGGGCCTTCTGGAGAAGCTCCCCCCCGGGTGGGACTTTAAAAAGTTCGACCCGGCCGAGCCCGGCGGCGACTTCGATCCGTTCATGAAGCGGACCCTGCGCGGCATCGCCGCCGGTTTAGATGTCAGCTACCACAAACTGGCCAGCGACCTCGAAGGGGTTAACTACTCCTCCGCCCGGGCCGGCGAACTCGACGACCGCGACACCTGGAACACCCTCCAGGCATGGATGACCGAATCGTTCCTGGATATCGTTTTTGCCGCCTGGCTCGACGTCCAGCTCCTGGCCGGCACCCTTGTTTTCCCGAGCGGCTCGCCGCTCCCCTACGCCAAGATCGACAAGTTCTGCGCCCCCACCTGGCGCTCCCGCTCCTGGACATGGGTCGACCCCGTCAAAGATCTGCTCGCCAGCGAGAAGGAACTCGCCAACCGGCTCACCTCCCGCACCCGCCTCGCCGCTGAATGCGGGGACGACCTGGAGGAGATCTTCGCCGAGCTCGCCGCCGAGCGGGAACTCGCCAAAAAGTACGGCATCGAGCTCGTCGACCCCATGCCGGCCGGTTCAACGGTCAAGATGCCTACGGAACCGAAGCCGGGCAAGCCCGAGCCGTCCGGAGCTGCAACCCCCGCGGCTGATGATGCCGCCGCGACAGTGGAGGAGTAGATGAGACCCGAAACCAGAACCATGAAACTCGGCCCCCAGCGTCGAACCTTCACCATCGACCGGGCCGCGGCCAACGGCGACGAGCGGACCGTCCCGCTCTGCTTCAGCTCCGAGACACCTGTAGAACGGTGGTGGGGGATCGAGATCCTCGACCATTCGCCCGGCTCCGTCAGGCTGGACAGGCTCAGGAGCAACGCGGCCATCCTGTGTGATCATGACTGGGGCTGCCAGGTGGGAGTTGTCGAAAATCCCACCATCGACGCCGACCGCAAGGGCCGGGCCGTGGCCCGCTTCTCGGCCGCCAACCCCCGGGCCGTCCAGGAGTACCAGGACATCCTCGACGGCATCCGCGCCAACATCTCCGTCGGCTACATCATCCACACCATGGTGCTGGAGAAAGAGGAGAACGGCGTCTCCACCTACCGCATCACCGACTGGGAACCCTACGAGATCAGCACCGTCTCGGTCCCGGCCGACATCAACGTCGGCATCGGCCGCGACAAGACCACCCGGGAAGAGCAGGAGATCACCATCACCATCAAGACCTCCGAGGTGTGCCAGGAAACAGACCCGGAAGACGCCATCGACGCCGGCGTCGACGAAGAAACCGAAACCGCAGCGTGCGACCCCAATACTATGGACAAGGAGAACAGAGTTATGAGCGTAGAAGTGAAGGAAGCGGCCGACAAGGCCCGGAAGGAAGCCCGTGCCGAAGAGCAGCACCGGGTACGTGAGATCATCGCCATCGCCGAAAAGCAGAAGGTCCGTTGCCCCGACATTGAGGGCATGGCCCGCGAGGCGATCGCCGCCGGCCAGGATCTGAACGAATTCCGGGCCGCCGTACTGGAGAAGGTGAGTAACGCCACCCCGGTCCAGACCAGCGCCGATCTCGGCATGTCCGCCCGCGACCTCTCCCAGTACTCGATCGTCCGGGCCATGCACCAGATCGCCGAGACCGGGCGGCTCGACGGCATCGAGCGCGAGGCCTCCGAGGCCACTGCCAAAATCGTCAAGCGGGAAGCGAGAGGCTTCTTCATCCCGCAGGACATCATGAAGCAGCAGCGGGCACTCACCGCCGGCACCGCCACGGCGGGCGGCTTCACCGTCGACACCCAGCACCTGGCCGGCGATCTGATCGAGCTGCTGCGCAACAAGACGCTGGTCTCCCGCCTCGGCGCCCGCACCCTCTCGGGGCTGGTCGGCAACATCGCCATCCCCCGCGTCACGGGCGGCGCCACCGCCTACTGGCTCCCGGAGACCGGCACCGTTACCGCTACCGACCAGGCCTTCGGGCAACTCGGGCTTGTGCCGCACCGGCTGGTGGGCGATACCGCCTACGCCAAGGAGCTCCTCGTCCAGTCCTCCATTGACGTCGAGGCCTTCGTCCGTGACGACCTGATGCGCGTCCTTGCCATCGAGAAGGACCGGGCCGCCATCAACGGCCTTGGCGCCAACGGCGAGCCGCTCGGCATCCTTAACACCACCGGCATCGGCACCGTCACCTTCGGCGGTGCCGCCACCTGGGCCAAGGCGATCGCCTTCGAGACCGCCGTCGCCAACGCCAACGCCGACGTGGGGCAGATGGCCTATCTCACCACCCCCAACACCCGCGGCGTCTGGAAGGCGGCCCCCAAGGTCACCAACCAGGCCTTTTTCCTCTGGGAGAAGGGGGATGGCGAATTCGGGGAGGTGAACGGCTACCGGGCCGGCGCCACCAAGCAGGTCCCCTCCGACAAGGTCGTCTTCGGCAACTGGAACGATCTGATCATTGCCGAGTGGGCCGGCATCGACGTGGTGGTCGATCCCTACAGCCTCAAGAAGGCCGGACAGGTGGAGATCACCCTCACACTCTGGGCCGACCTCGGCGTGCGTCATCCCGGCTCCTTCTGCGTCTCCACCGACGCGGGCAACCAGTAACCATAAAGCCCGAGGGGGAGGCTTGCGCCGCCCCCTCGAATCCACGAGGTGAACCATGCTTGTACGAATCATCGCCGACACCATGATCCACGGGAAACCGGTAACGGCCGGACCCGATCCCGTCGAGGTGGACGATCCCACCGGCCAGATCCTTATCTCCGCCTACAAGGCGGAGATAATCACCGGTCCGACCCCTGAGCAACTGGCAGCCGCAGCCGTCCAGGCCAAGGCCGAACTGCTGGAAAAGATCGCCGCCGCCGAAAGCGTCGAGGCCCTGGAGGAGCTCCTCTCCGAGGATCCGGAGATCGTCGCCGCCTACGAGAAGCGGATGCTGGATCTGGAGAAATAGCCATTAATCACCCATAAGGAGAGTCAGTCATGAAAATAATCGATCTCGGCAACGAAATCACCCAGGCCAACCTGGTTTCCCCGGGGGCGATCCCCTCCTCCGGCCCCCTGGGCAGCTCCCTGGATCTGCAGGGGTACCAGGGCAAAGTGCGCATCACCCTGAACATCGGCACCGTCACCGGCACCTCCCCGACCCTCGACATCAAGGTCCAGGACTCGGCGGACAACGCCACCTTCGCCGACGTGTCCCCGGCCGTCGCCTTTGCCCAGAAGGTAAGCGGCAGCGCCAACACCAACGACAGCATCGTCGTCGACACCCGGGCTGTCCGCCGCTACATCAAGCTCTACGGCACCGTCGGCGGCACCACGCCGAGCTTTACCGTCAGCGCCCTGGCCATCGGTCAGAAACAGACCATCTAAGGACCCGGTAATGTCCTTCACCAGCGCCGACCTCGACACCATCCTGGCGGCCACCGGCGAGGATGTGACCATCACCCTCTCCGGTGGCACCGTCAAGACCATCAAGGGGAAGTTCCGGAAGAACTTCCAGACCGCATCCCCCTATCAGATGGAGGTCGGCCTTCTCTCCCCCGCGGTCATGGTGAAGACCTCCGACCTGGCGGGGGTCACCTCGGCCCACGTCTTCGTGATCCGGGGTGTTGAGTACAAATTCAACGGCAAGCCGGAGGAGGAGCCCTCCGGCTTCTCCCGGGTGCATCTGGCGAAGAAATGACCATCAAGGAACAGATCGACAGCCGCATCGAAACCATCCTCGCCGGAATCCGGATCGTCAACGGCTTCCAGACCGACGCCGGGGCCAACGTCTTCAAAAACCTCGAATACACCGAGCGCCCCGACGTGATCCCATGCATCGCCTGGTTTCCGGGCGAGATGTCCAGCGGCGCCGACGGCGACACCCCGCCGTCCCTGGGGGAGGAGAACCACTTCTATCCCGTCACCGTCGAGGGGTACATCGCCGACGACAAGCGCGGCACCTCGGGCGAGCAGCTCCGCACCGACATCGTCCGGGCGCTGCGGGCCGACAACACCCTCGGGGGGCTCGCCGAGCAGATCCAGGAGGTGAAGTCCTCCCTCGCCGTCCAGGAAGGGGATGAGGTGTTCTCCCTGGTCCAGGTCAGCTTCACTATCTTCTACGTCACACCCTGGGGAGGCCTGTAATGGAGGCATCCGCTGCAATCATGGTTGTCGGAGGCGCTGCCGGCTACAAACTCTTGGAGCTCGTGATCGGCTACTTCTTCCGCAGGGTCACCCGGGACGATTACGTGACCAGGAAGGACTGCGAGCACTGCCAGAAAACCGACGACAACACCATCAAGAAGCTCACGGCGGATATCGCCATCATCAAGGGGGTGCTCCTGGTGATGGCGGTCGACAAGGAGGTCCCGCCGGAGCATCTGGCCAGGCTCACACAATGAGCTGGTACTGCCCTCTCTGGCGCCAGTACGGCCACCACGGCCGGAGCAAGGAATGCCGGCACTGCCGGCACCAGGAGAACAAGGGATGACCTGCTTCATCTGCCGGGAGACCGGCGCCAAGTGCTGCGATGGCCACTGCGGCCTCTGCGCCGATCAAGAGCAGGGCGTAACCTTCGGCGACGGCCACCCGTCCGCCCGAGACCACGGGGAGGATTGCGATGAGTGACAGATTTTCCAGGGCCTTCGCCCTGGTGCTTGGCCACGAAGGGGGCTGGGTCGACAACCCCGCCGACCGGGGAGGCGAGACCTACAAGGGCATTGCCCGCACCTTCTGGCCCCAGTGGGAAGGGTGGGCACTGGTCGACATGATCAAGGCCGGGATCGGCCCGGTTCCCCGTTACGGCACGTCGGACTATTGGGCCTACGTCAAACGGCTCAACCCGCGGCTCGCTGCTAACCCCGGCCTGCAGAGCCTCGTGGAAATGTTCTACCGGAAGAACTTCTGGCTCCCCGCCTACGAAGCCCTCGCCAGCGAGCCCCTCGCCGTCTGGCTCTTCGACAAGGCGGTCAACCTGGGGCTTGTCGCCGGCAAGTGCCGGGCCCACCGCTGGCTGCAGCAGGCCCTCGACCTTCCCGACGACGGCATCATCGGCCCCCAGACGCTGAAGGCCGCAAACGGCTATCCCGACCAGACGGCACTTCTGGAGGCCGCCCGGGAAAAGGCCCGCGCCTTCTACCGCGACAAAGCGCGAAAAGACCCCTCTCAGGCCCAGTTTCTGAACGGCTGGCTGGCAAGGGTCTGAAACCAACATTCCAAAGGAGCAAGCCCATGAAAAGATTCGCCGCATCCCTCGTCACCCTTATCCTCGTCGCCGTGGCCGCCATCGCCGGCGCGGCCGATCCGGCCGCAGTCGCTCTCGCAGCCCCTGCGCCGGCCGCCTCCGTCTCCATCCTCGACTGGTTTCGGCAGAACAACGCCCTGATCCTCGGCGTGGCGCTCGCGATCAGTGAGCTCCTCGGGGCCACCCCGTGGTTCAAGGGAAACGGACTCCTGGACAGCATCGTCAAGAGCCTCAAGTTTCTGGCGGGCAAGGACAGCGTCCCGCCGGCCGCCTGACATGGCGGCCTGGGTATCGCTCATCACCACGGCCCTCGGGATCCTCGCCACGGTAATCGGCTGGATCGCCCGGAGCAGGGAAGCGCGGGAGGCGCGCACCTATGAAAACGACACGCAAAAGGTTGATGCTGCTCTGGCTGCTCGTGACGTGGATGCTCTTAGCACCGCTTTTGACGAGCTGCGCCCCCCGGGTGGCGGTGATCCCCTCGGAGCGGCTGATCAAGAGTCTCCCCAGCGGTAACTATGAGGTTACCCCGGCGTGGCTCCAGGAACGCTACCGCTACGAGCGCTGGGCCGCGGATGAGCTGGAGAAGTGCAAAGCGAAGAAATAGGGAGGAGACACCCATGGCAACCATCACCGTAATCGGCAAGGGAGACCTCGGCTACTCGCCGAAGTTCGGCCCGATCGTCAAGGACCAGCAATACACCATCGAAGAAGAAGATTTCGCCCCGGAGCTCTTCGAGCGGCCGGGCAAGACCACGGACAAGGGAGGGGATGAATAATGGCCGGAGTAGCCGGATCAGAACTTAAATTCGCCGCCAAGAAGGCGGCGGCATGGAACACGGCGGTGGCATGCGGGGCGAACAACGGCTTTCTCTGCCTCCCCACCGGCATCAAGCGAAGCGCCGACGTCCAGGTCGACGACTCCCTCGGGCAGTTCTTCGCGGCCGGCGCCACCCCGGGCGCGGTCAAGACCGAGGGGGACCTCCCTATGTACCTGCGCTACGACGGCTGCGACCTCTTCCTGGCGCTCTTCATGGGGGTGGCTGGGGCGCCCACCCTCCACGCCGGCGGCGCCGGCTCCTACGACTATATCTACAAGTGGCTCCAGAACACCGACGGGCTCTTCGCCACCTTCTGCAAGCACATGAAGAACTACATCGCCGAAGTCCCCTCCCTTAAGGTGGCCGGCATCACCCTGAAAGGCGAGGTTGGAAAACCCCTGCAGCTCATCGTCAACTGCATCGGTAACGACGTCATCACCAACTCCGCCATCAACACCACCTCCACCTTCAATAACGTCACCATCCCCGAGACCGGCAACCGGGTGAACTTCGGCCAGGGGGTCTTCCGGATGAACGATCAGGGCGGTGCCGCCCTGGGTAGCGGCGACGTTATCGCCCCGTCATCATTCGAGCTCAGCGCCAAGCGCAAGCTTGCCGGGGTCTACGGCCAGTACAAGACGAGCTTTGCCGGTAACGCCCAGGACGTGATCGACGAGCCGACCAACGACGGCACCCCGGAGATCACCCTCAAGCTCCAGTTCCCCCGCCACACCGCGGCCACCCGCCTCAACGATCTGGGCAACGACGCCCGCAAGAAGATGGACATCACCTTCACCGGCCAGATCATCGAGGGGGCCATCAACCGGCTGTTCGTGCTCCGGTTCCCGCACCTGATGCTCACCAGCGTCGACGTGGTCGACGAGGCGGGCATCATCAAGGAGCCGGTGGAGTTCCTGGTTCTTCCCGCTACCACCGCCCCCACGGGAATGACCGGCATTACCGACCCCTTCTGGATCAGCGGCACCAACAAGCTGGCGACCAACCCGCTGGCGTAACCACATGACACCGGGCGGGCCTGGAGTGCCCGCCCCTGCAACCGACACAGGAGGATAAGCAACCATGCAGCTTGACGACATCCGGCAACCCGAGCGCCTGTTCTGGGCGAAATACGACGATGAAATAGAAGTCCAGGTCAAGTACATAACCCGCGAAGCGCTGCGCGATATCTATGCCGAGGCTACCAAAACCTCTTTCGCCAATCACCAGAAGCAGGAAGAGTTCGATCCGATCAAGGCCGATCTGCTCCTTGGCCGGGCCACGATTCGTGCCTGGAAAGGGATAAATGACGGAGACAGCCCGGCGCCCTGCACCCCTGAAAACATCGATCTTCTGATGCGTCGGCACAACACCTTCGCGAAGTTTATCAACGCCATCTGCGTCGATCTTGACTTGCTCCTAGCAAAGGAGCGGGAGCAGGCGAAAAAAAACTGATTGGCCACCTCCGCGCCCGGCAGGACTTTCCGGAGTTGAACTGCGACTCCTGCCGGGAAGCGCTGGAGGTGGACGGCATTACCCCTGAATGTGAAACCGGGGCGGGGTGCAGAATCCCGCCCCTCGCCTCTGAAGCGTCACGGGTACTTGATCTTTACAGCCTTGTCACCAGACTGAAAGGTGTGGTCGACCCGGGAACAATCCTGAGGATGAAAGCAGCGTCGGTTGACGATCTGGAACTGTTAGCGGTAATTGCGGATGAGGTAAGAGAGTCCCTGCCGGCAACTCTGGCTGGGGATGAAGAGATAACCGGCTGAAGAGAGGGTGAGCACAATGGCCATGGTTTTGCCGGTAATGGCCGTCAGGATGACGAACAGGCAGAAGAGGAAGATGGTTTTCATGGTGGCGGTGATGAGCATGACCATGAAAAAAGCTTACCACACCTGAAGTTGGAGATCAACCATGGCGAAAGACATCAAGTTTCTCATCCAGGGCGAACCCGGTCCGGCCGTCGCCGCCCTCAAGGAGATGCAGGCCAATGGCGAGGATGTCTCAAAATATCTCGGTGCGGCCTTCAGGCAGATGGGAGTCGATTCCGAGTCCGCCATCAACAAGCAGAAGCAGGCCGTCGTCACGGCCTTCGAGGTCATGAAGGCAAGCGGCGTTGCTTCCGCAGCCGAAATCCAGCGGGCACAGGATGCCATGCAGAACAAACTTCGCCAGCTTGATGCCGTAATCAATCCGGCAAAGGCACAGTTCCGCGCCCTCAATAACGAGCTGGCAGCCATGGCCGCCACGGGCAATAACGTCACCGACCGGCTTGCCCGCGATTTCGAGACCCTTGGTATCCGTTCCACCGCTGCCATCGAAAAGGAACGTGCCGCGTACGTGGCTGCCTTCGAGAAGATCAAGGCAAGCGGCGTTGCTTCCGCAGCCGAGATTCAGCGGGCACAGGCCGCTATAAGCACCCAACTCACGCGCCTCGATAAAGAACAATCGCTTACCGCAGCGGCCGCCGGGGCTAAACAACTCACCGAAAACCTTGGCAAGGTGGGCGACGGCGTCAACCGCCTCAATAACCGCTTCCAGCTCCTGAACGCCGCCCTGGTCGGCTGGTTCGTTGGTGGAAAGATCATTGACGGGTTCCGGGCGGCGTTCGGGGCTGTTGATGAGTTCCAGCAATCCGTCGCCAAGACGGCCGCCATGATCACCTCCCTCCAGGGAGGCAACGACATTGCCGCCAGCTACCAGCGGGCCAAGGAGTACGCGGGGGGCCTTAACCAGGAACTTCAGAAGATCGACGCCCGCACCACCCTCAATCTTTCAGGGCTGCAATCGATCACCGAAGAGATGATCAAGCAGGGGGTGGTGCTCGATTACAACAACACCTCGCAGGTAGAGGCATTCACGCGGCTTGCCAACGCCGCGGCGGTTTATTCCAGAAACGGTGCCGACGAGCGTCAGCTTCGCCAGGAAGTGGCGGCGCTCCTGCGGGGCGAGGTAAACGAGAATGCCCAGCTCGCCTCCATGATCCAGCGCACCGTTGACGGGCCGCTGAGGCAGAAGGTGGAACAGTGGCGCCAGTCGGGCACTCTCGTTAAGGAAATTGGTGACCGGTTGAAGGGCTTCGGCCCCGCCTCCGATGATCTGGCCACTTCCTGGAGTGCAGTTAAGTCCTCGCTTTCCACCTCTGTAGAATTGGTCATGCGGGCCGGATTCACCTCCGTTGTCAAGGATGTTGCCGAGTGGCTGAACAAGGCCAATGAGTACCTGAAGAGCCATGCTGACCTGATCGGCGCCAAGATCAAATCCGCCTGGGACACCTTCAAGGAAGGGCTCAAGACCGCCGCTGAGATCTTCGTGACGCTCAAGGACAATGCCGAACCCTTTGTAGCCATTTTTGTCGGAGGGGCATTGATCAAGGGAGTGAGCGGCCTGATCGGCTGGTTCCTGGAACTGCGCAAAACGGTTCTCTCCGTCCGGGAGGCCCTGATAGCCATGAACCTTGTGGCTGCCGCCTCGAACATTGCCGGTGCAGCCGGCGGTGCAGGAACAACGATTGGAGGCACGGTTGCAGCCGGCGGATTGATGGCCACGCTTGGCCTCGGCGCCGCTGCCGTTGGTGCCGGGGTAGGCCTCGGCTATGCTGCCCAGCCGCTGGTCCGGTGGGCGGACAAGAAGCTGTACCAGAACTTCGGCTGGAACCTGACCGGCGAAGCCATGTACAACGAAGCCATGCAGCGCGAAGCGGAATCAACCCAGCGTTACAACGAAATGCTTGCCCGGAAGCAGCAGGGCAAAGCCGGCGCCAATATCCCCGTCATCCAGCTTCAGGATACTCCTGAGCAGGTCAAGGCGAAAACCGATTTCATGTCCAAGGAGCTATCCGCCTTCAAGGAACTCCAGGACCGCAAGACCGCCCTTGCCAAGAGCCAGGCCGACATAACCCTGGAGATCACGAAAAACAGCTATGACCAGGGGCTCGTCTCCACGCGCAACTACTACGAGAAGGAGAAGCAAATCGCCCTTGATGCGGCCCAGCAGAAATTTGCAAACGCTGCCGAATATCTCGCCAAGGAAAAAGAGCTCCTCGCCTATGTGGAAAGCAAGAAAGGGGTCAATTCCCCCGAGTACCAGGAAGAGCTGTCACGTAACCAGAAGGCGCTGGAGGCGATGCAGCTTGCCCAGATGGAATACGGGAAAACCTATCTCGACCTGGAAAGCAAGCTCAATGCGGAGCTGCGCAAGCGCGAGGAGGAGTACCAGAAACTGACCGCCTCGGCTCTGGAGTCCGCCGGCCAGTACGTTGCGGCGGAAAAGCTCAAGCAGGATATGGACCTGAAGAGCAGCGAATACCTTCGGCTGAAAAAGGAAGCTGAAGAAGGGGTGCAAAGTGCGGTCGAGGCCCTGGCGGCAACGGAGAAGAAGCGGGCCATCGACATGCAGGCCGCGCGCAACAAGGAGAACGAAGAGGCCCGGGCCTATGCCGAAGAAGTCGCCAAGATGCGGGACGAGTACGATCAACTCATGGGCAAGGACAAAGAGATGATCGACGCCGAGGCAAAGCTGCGTGACGGCCGCAACAAGCTTGCCGAGCTCAACGACAAGGTGGCCCTGGCATGGAAACAGGGCAACGCAGTTGCCATTGCCGGACTCTCGGAGCAGATCCGGCTGCAGGAGCGGTTAAACGGTTCCTTGCAAACACAGAAGGATTTTCTGGAGCAGGTCAAGGTATTGACCGGCGAAATCGTCGGGTTTAGTGGCGATACCCCGATCTACGCGAAGATGGGCGGCGCCTTCTCTAACGGTGACGCCGTGTCGCTCTACCAGTCTGCCGCAGCCGCTGCGGCCGCCGCGCAGGGTAGATCTGCCGGTGGCGTATCGTCAGGGTTTGACAGTGGCATCCGGTTTGTGGATATCAACGGCATGGTGCTCGGCTCCAATGCCGTTGGCACCCGCTATGTGTCGAAAACCGGGCTGTACCAGTTGCACCGTGGCGAGAGCGTCAATACCCGCCAAGAGACTTCTGCAAAGGCTGATCCAGGCGTTATCCGCATCGAAGGCGGCATCAACATCACCGTCCAAGGTGGCGACACGAGCGCCCAGACCCTGGACGAAATCGCCCGCAAGCTCGTGCCGAAACTGGATGAATACCGCCGTTACCGGGCGGCATAACAAAAAAAGGAGATCCACCATGCCCAGACAATGGACCGCAGAAATGACCCAGTGCGCCACCTGCCACAAAAACGAGAGCTGCCTCTCGCGGGCGAAGCTCATCAAGATCCTCTCCACTACCACCCACGAGCTGATCATGGACGAGACGGAAGGGGGCGAAAGCGGCGTGATCATCGTCTCCTGCCGCCGCAGCTGATCGGATAGGGCGCCATGGCCGATACCGGATACATCGAGAACCAGCTCGATTACGTCGCCGACGACTACATCGGGCCGGTGGGGGGGCGCGTGGCGTTTTCCTTCGACGTCACCACGGCGCTCTTCTTCGGGCGCTCGCCGCAGCGCCCGGGCCGTTCCCTCGGCGTTGTCCAGCCCCGCCTGGAAACCGCCGGCTCCGAGCGCACCGTCCACGACTATCTGGTCAAGGATGCGCTGGTCGAGCTGGAATGGAGCAACATGTCCCGGTTCGATCGCGACCGGCTCCTCTCCTGGTGGCGGGACACCGCCCGCGGGATGGCCAACCCCTTTACCTATATCGACGGGGCGGTCTCGGCACAGGTACGCTTCGCCACGCCCAAGCTCCCGGAAATCCGGGAGCGGGCCTATGATGTCTACGCCGTGAAACTCAGCCTGAGGGTGCAATGATCAACGCGTTCGTCTCCGGTGCCGTCACTATCCAGTTTTCCACCCCGCCGCTTCGCGAAGGTGGCGATACCTCCGAGCTCTACCAGGCCACGGGCTTCGACTCGGCCGGCACGCAGTACGTCTACGACAAGGCCGGCATCTGCCGCACCACCCGCAAGATCGTCTTCCCGCGGGAGACCGACGCCGGACTCGCCGCGCTCCTCTCCTTTGCCACCGACACCGTCCGGGGCGCGAAAACCCCCTTCACCTGGTACGACCACGAAGGGGTATCGCACGCGGTTCGCCTCGTGGGGACCATCGTCTATCGCCAGACGGGGCCGAACCGCAACCGGATCGAAATCGTCATTGAAGAGGATGTTGCCTGGAGCTCGCCGGCCACCGGGCTCGGCAAGGATGCCAAAACCGGCGCCGCCCCGCTCTGGATTCTCCGCCTCACCGTGGGCGGGGTCGACTACTGGCTGAGCGACATGACCGTGACCGTACCGGGGTGGAACGGCGGCATCACCACCAAGGCCTGGGTCTCCCAGTGGGGCCGGGTCCAGGAGGGGATCAGCAATGCCCTGGATGAATTCCGCGTCGCCGATTTCTCCCTGACCTGCCTGATCGATCCCGGGGCCTCCCCGAACATCGAGGCTCTCGCCACGGGCTACCCGCTGGAGCAAAGTCCCGTCGAGCTCTACCTCTGGTTCCGGGGGCAGGATGCCGCCGTGAACCCGCCAGTGATGAAATTCCGGGGCTACGTCCGCGAGGTCGATATCCCCGACAGCACCGCCGTTTCCCTCGTCGTGCAGGACGAGACGATCCGGCTGCGCAACTACATCGGCACGAAGGTCGACCGGACCACCTATCCCTCGGCCGATCCGGACGAGGTGGGGAAAGTCATCCCGATTGTTTTCGGCACCCTGACAAAATTCCCGGCTCTTGCGGTAGACGCAGGAAAACAGACGACGCTCCCCGCAAACATTGACGCCGCATCCACAAGTTTCGCCGTTTCCGACGCCATCGGCCTCGCCGGCGGCATGACCATCCAGGCGGACGACGAACAGATGTACGTCTCGGCCATTTCGGGAGACACCGTCACCGTGGTTCGAGGCTACGCCGGGACCCTGTCGGGAAGCCATCTCAAAGGTGCCATAGTCTGGGAGCGGAAGGCCGCGTTCACCTATATCGTGGCCGACCATCCGCTTGACGCCATTAACAAGGTCTACGGCAAGGTGGGAGAAGGCATCCTCGACATTACCGCCATCTGTACCCGCTACCTGGGGAGCGTCGGGAATCAGCACCCAAACTATCCCGGAAAGGCGTGCATCACCATCCCCGGCTACGTCACGGCCGCCCAGGCAGTGCAGTTGCTGGTTAACGCCGGGACGTGGCAGGTGCTGGATAATGTGTCAGTAACCGACGGCATCCATGTGTACGACAACATCTCCGTTACCGACAGTATCCACGTCTACGATGTCATCGCCGTGACAGCCCCTTCGGATGCGGGTCATGCACATACAACCGCGAAATCGTCGAACCTGGCGGCGAGCAACTGTCCCAGATACCTTGTCGACAATCAAAATCTGTATGGGGTGTCCAACTCTAGGTGGGTGGCGATCGCGTTCCCCGGCGTAGCCGGTACGCGCGCAAACGTCACGTACCGCATCACCGTGGTCAGCCACAATTACGCTACGACAGGCAATATTTACATTGGCGTCGGTTCGAGCATCCGAGTGACATCAACATCTCCATTCAACAGCTCGTCGCTCCAGTCCCGGTCCTACGAATTCACCATCAGTTCTGATCTGTTCGCCGATACGATCTACGTCGGCATGAACGATATAAACGCAAACAACTATATCGAGGTGCAGTCCGCATCCCGCACTATCGAGCTGTCCGACGGCACCGTAGCGACGAGCGCCGCATCGGTCACCGGCGGAGGCAGAACGGCACCAGGTACCGACATGAAGTCGGGAAGCGCCGGCAGAACGGCATTGGGTACCGACATGAAGTCCGGGAGTGCCGGCAGAACGGCAACGAATCTTCCGTTCCCTACCACCGGTCACCCTGAAATCTACGGCAACTCCGTCGCCAACACCCTCGTCGGTGACTCCATCCTCTGCGACGTGACCAGAAACGTAACCGCCCCGGGCGACGTGGTTTCGAACATCCTCAGCACCTATTGCGGCGTCACCAGCTTCCAGCAGACCGGCACCTTCCCGGCCGGCTACACCATCAACGGCGCCCTCACCGAGTACCGGACCGCCCTGGAATGGCTGAACCTCATCGCCTTCCAGTGCCGGGCCTGGTTCCGGATGGAACTCGGCACGGCCAAGCTGATCGTGCGGCCCGACGCCCTCACGTCGGTGAAAACCATCCCCGCCTGCCGGATCACCGACGACGGCCGCCGGGTCCACTCCCGCAGGAAGGCCGATTACGCCGACATCCTCAACAAAATACAGATCCTGTTCGATCGGGACTGGGCGCTGGCAAAGGGCGAGGCGGCATACCGGGGGCTGTCAAGGTCGAGCAACTCCTCGTCCATCGCCATCTTCGGCGAACGCGAGCGCCCCGAGCTCTTCCAGTTCGACTTTGTGACGTCCCAGGCAATGGCCGACAGCGTCCGGGATTTCTATCTGGCCCGCTACGCCACCCGCCCCTGGCTCCACGAGTTCGAGGCCTTTCTCGACCACTCCGAACTCGTCTTCGGCAACGGAGTCACCCTCGGCTTCGCCGGCAACGTCCTCGGCGAGATTCGGGAGGCCGGCTACGCCCCCGGATCAGCCACGGCAATGGACACGGTAAAATTCACGGCAGTAGTGTAAGGGAGGTGAAAACATGGCGGTAACAAAGAGATCGACAAAAGGCGCGGCCCTCACCCACGCCGAAATGGACGCCAACTGGGACGAGCTGATGGGGCTACTGACCCGGCTGGGAACGTATATCGCCAGCCAGACGCCTGGGGCGAATCAGATTCCGGTGGTGAAGGCTGACTCCTCGCTTGCTTTGCCGGGAGCCCTTACCGTCAACACCGATGCGCTTGTAGTGGCTAGCAGCAAAAACGTAGGGATTGGCACAACAAACCCATTGGCGCGGTTGAGTCTCAGAGAGAACGGCACAACAGGAACAGCGGCATTACATCTGACAAATAGGAATGGCACCATTACATATGCGGTTGCAGTCGATGCTGCCGTAGTCGATGACAAAAGCTTTACCATATTTGACACTACTGCGAATATTCCAAGGCTTGCCTTGACAGCTACTGGCAGCATCCTAATAAACACAACCGCCGATGACGGCATTAACAAGTTGCGAGTGAATGGTGGGGCTGCAGTTGTTGGCGATTTAACTTTTGCATCAGATACAGATGAGCGATTTATAAAGACATCGTCAAATGGCGGAGCAATCAGGCTTCGTGGCAACTCAGCAGTAGCAAGTGATCGTGGGATAATGCTAGGCGCTGTCAATAATGCAGGGGTGTGGACTGAGTACGCAAGAATAAATTCAGATGAAGGCAACCTGCTGGTTGGGGCTTCGGCTCCTGTGCTTAACTCGCCTAAACTGTTTGTCGGACAGACGACATCCACCCAATCAGGTAATGGTCTATGGATACACGACGCGGCAACAGTGAATACCGGAGCGACTAGAATTGTAATTAGTCAAACCCAATCAACAGCTAATGCCAATCCTTTCTTAGATTGTTACACGTCTACAGTAGCAACAAAAGTACTTACTATATTGGGTAGTGGCAACGTCCAGAACGCTAACAACTCCTACGGAGCATTATCTGACATTAAACTCAAGACCAACATCGAGCCTGCCAGAAGCTACCTGGACGACCTCTGCAAGGTTCAGATCAAGAAGTACAACTTCAAATCTGATCCCGACGCACCTCAACAGATAGGTGTTATCGCTCAGGAGCTTGAACAAATCTTCCCCGGAATGATTGAGGAAATACCGGATAGAGATGCAGAAGGCAATAACCTTGGGACAGTTACCAAGAGTGTTAAATACAGCGTATTCGTGCCTATGCTTATTACTGCAATCCAGACCTTGAAGGCTGAGATAGACCAACTCAAAGGAGTGACACCTTAATGCCCACACCCAACTACAAAGAGTCACAAGTCGCCGGTACCCAATGGCAACGCGCCGTGCGTGTCGTTGTGGAGAACCCGCTGAACGGTACCCCGTCCCTGATGTTCGTAGAGGAACAGGCAACGCAACTTGGCGACCGGATCATCACCGAGCCTTGCGCTAACTTGGGTGTTTCTTTCGACCCCAACAGCCAACTCCATGCCGACATCTACACCAAGCTCAACGAGCTTTACACCCTGCTCCGCGAGGCGCGGGATGCTGCCCAAGCTGTGACACCCACAATCTGACTGCGAGGTTATCATGGAAATCACCCTGACGCTGAACGTTGAAGATGTCAATCTCGTCATTACGGCCCTGGCCGAACTCCCGTTTAAAGTTTCATGCAATTTGATCGGTAAAGTCCGGGACCAGGCAAGTGCCCAACTCGAACCAACAGAGTAATCTGTTGACACCGTCCGCCTGTTTGCGGTAAATACAGAAATCACTACAGCGTATTTTCGGCAGTTTGCGGCACAAGATGTATTGCAAAATCCACCATAAAACTTATAATTGCAGTATGTTACAAGAAAATTATCACGCCACCTTAGCTCAGTTGGTAGAGCAATTGATTCGTAATCAATAGGTCGCCGGTTCGATTCCGGCAGGTGGCTCCAAAATGTCTTGTAACCCGCCGATTTAAGGCGGGTTTTTTTGCGACTTTTTCATGGCCTTTGGCGACTGGTACAGTATTTGGTACAGTCCCGGAGGCCATTTGTGTTACTACGGAGAGGCAAAACGTTCTATTGTCGGGTCTGGGTTCCGCTGGATATGAGGGAGCGTATCGGACGCAAGGAATTAAAGAAGAGTCTCAGAACAGATGACCGGCAGACAGCAAGGACGGCGGCGAAACTATTGACAGCGAAAGCTGAACAATTCTTCTTCAGGGCGAGGGCTGGGGTGATGAGAGACAGGGAACTTGAGGTGCTAGCAGCTGAACTAATCGGAGAGTTTACCGGGAGAGTGGCCGAGCACAAAGACAACCGAAAAAATGTGATGGACTGGCTATTCTCAGAAAACGGCCTCTTGCCGCCAGTCGATCAGGACATGATCGAAACGACCCTGAAGACCCCGAAAACTCCAGACGATGTTGTCTATGTTGCAGAGTGGTACACGCGCCGGATTGGAGAGCTTGAACAAGAGATAGCAACTGAGTCCTACAGCCGTCAGACTCGCTATTGGGTAAAGTGTCTGGTTGAAGCGAAGGGATTGAATGTTGAAGTCCCTCAGTCTGGATGGTTCAATGACCCTTATTATAAATTTCCTCCTCAATATGATGCCGAGTTCGACACATATTACCAGGACGAAGAAGAGCCGCCCACACAGGAGGAAATAGAAGCGTGGAACTCCCCTGCTCCTCCTTCGTTTAACTCAGTATGTTTAACGCTTCTCCAGGCTCAGATTGACGCCTACCGGCACGAGCTGGAGAGAATCCAAGGTAAACGGAACACTCCCTTACAGGCCCAGGTATTGAAAAGAATCGAGGCGGCAAAGCCGAGACCGAAACTGTCCGAACTTTTTGAGGCATATAAAGACCAGAAAAGGACAACGAGCAAGTGGAGTGACAAGACACTACACAAATATACTGAATACATGCATGACATAACTAAGGCCATAGGAAACCGTGAACGGGAGCATTACCCCATTTTGACGTCATCCCTCAGGCGTTTTTTTGCAATATAGCCGCTCAAGACGACATCGAAGGTATCGTTGTAGAGCGCACAACGCAACCTGAGCATGGTGTTCCCGTTTTC
>JAJZUC010000088.1 GCA_021847245.1 Deltaproteobacteria bacterium
AAAAACCGGATCCTCTCGGCAACGGCCCCGGGGGTGACGGGAATCGTCATGGAGAAGGGGGCGGTTTCATCGATGGCGAGCTGGCTCGGAATGATGAAGGAGGTCTTCTCGCCGACCTCTTTGCCGCTGGCGTCGAGGAGGGTGGCGGTCAGCTCCAGGTCGCGGATATAGTAGTAGCTGGTGTTGGCGACGGCGCCTTCGATCGCGACCTTCCCTGCGGAGCGGGTGGCCTTCCAGGAAATGGTCAGGTCGTAGTACGACACCCGGTTCGGGTAATGCTGCACCGGCGGCACTGTTGCCGGCAGGGTGCATCCGGTCAGGGTCGCGGCTATGAGAACGGCGATAAGCGTGCATGGGCGCATGGGTGGGCTCCTGGGCGAGTGCCGAGACTGGAACCGGATTGAACTCCCTTCGGTTCCACTATGACAAAAATATGCTAATATTCAACTGATGATTTGGGCGGTTCCGCCCATTCTGCACGTTTTCCCGGAGGTATCTCGTTGGAGTCGGTTCTCGAAGAGTTGGCCGTCATCGCTCTCCTAATCCTTGCCAATGGCTTTTTTGCCGGTTCCGAGCTCGCCATCATCTCCGCCCGCAGGGGGCGGATTGCCCAACTGGTCTCCGAGGGGAACGAGGCGGCGAAGATCGTGGACCGGTTGCAGGAAGATCCCCACCGGTTTCTCGCCACCGTCCAGGTTGGGGTGACGGTGGTCGGCTCCCTCGCCTCCGCCGTCGGCGGCGCCGCCGCCGTCCGGTACGTGAAGCCGCTGCTCCTCTCGGTGCCGCTGGAATTCGTCCAGAGGGCGGCCGAGCCCCTCTCCTTCGCCATCATCGTCGCGCTCATCTCCTATTTCTCGCTCATCTTCGGCGAACTGGTCCCCAAGACGGTCGGGCTGCAGTATGCCGACCAGATGGCGCTGCGGGTCGCCAAACCGATCAATTTTCTTGCCCGGGCGGCGGGGGTGGTGGTGAGCTTCCTGACCCTCTCGAACCGGGCGGTGCTGGCCGTGGTGGGGATCAAGACCGAGGGGAGCCATGCCTTCATCACCCGCGAGGAGGTCCAGCATATCGTGGCCGAGGGGCACGAGGCCGGCGTCTTCAGCGCCACGGAGCAGGAGTACATCCGCAACATCTTCGACTTCACCCATACCTGTGTCCGGGAGGTCATGGTCCCCCGCACCCGCATGGTCGCCCTCGACCTGGGACGCCCCCGGGAGGAGCTGGTGAAGGCGGTGCTGGAGAACATGTATTCCCGCTACCCGGTCTACCGCGGGAGCATCGAGAACGTGGCCGGCTTCATCCATGGCAAGGACCTCCTGGGCCGGACGGTGACCGACCCCGCCTTCGCCCTGGAGTCGATCATCCGCCCGCCGTTCTACGTCCCCGAGGGGAAGAAGGTGAACGAGCTCCTCAAGGAGATGCAGCGCAAGCGGATCCACATGGCGCTGGTGGTGGACGAGTACGGCGGGATCAGCGGCCTCGTCACCACCGAGGATCTGCTGGAGGAACTGGTGGGGGAGATCGAGGACGAGCACGACATCGGCGAGCCGGGGAGCATGCAGCGGCTTCCCGACGGCAGCCTCCTGGTGGATGCCCTCATCTCCATCAGCGACCTGGCCGAGCAGCTTGAGGTAAAGCTCGACGACGATGTCCCCTATGACACCCTCGCCGGCCTCATCCTCGACCGTCTCGGCCGATTCCCGGAGAAGGGGGAGGAGGTGGCGTGGGGGCGATTCACCTTGATCTGCGAGGAGGTCAAGGCGACCGCCATCGTCAAGGTGAGGATCGTGGAGCGGGCACCGGCGGCGGAAGAAGGCGAAGAGTCCGGCGGCGGGGAGCGGGAATAACGGAGCTTCCATGGATCGTTCCCATTTCTTTGCCCTGGCGGCCTTTTTCTTTTTCGTCCTGATCCTCTACGTGGTCTACGCCATCGTCTCTCCGTTTCTGGCCCCCCTCGGCTGGGCGGCGGTGATCGGGATCCTGACCTTTCCCCTCTACCGCAGGCTCCGGCGCCGGGTCGGTGGCCGGGAGCCCCTCGCCGCCGGCATCATGACCCCGGCCGTAGTCCTGATGCTGGTCATCCCGGTCACCGGTCTCACCTTCTTTCTCATCCACGAGGCAACCCTCGTCTATGCCTTCCTGGAAAAGACGGCCGCTGACGGCGGGCAATCACTCATCCAGAGCGTCCAGAGCCATCCGCTCATCTGGCAGCTCCTCGCCCATCTGGAGCCGTACACCGGTCCCCTGAACCTTGAGATCGATGCCAGGGTCCTCCCGGAGGTGAAGGAGGTGGCAGCCACGGTTCTCGGCTATTCCAAGGAGATCGCCAAGAACTTCTTCCTCTTCACCCTGAAACTGATCCTGATGGTGATCACCCTCTTCTTCATCTACCGCGATGGCGAGCGGATCCAACGGCAGTTCCTCGCCGTGATCCCCCTCGACGCCACCCACAAGGAGATGCTCGTCGAGACGGTGCGGCGGGTGCTCACGGCGGTGATGTACGGGGTCTTCCTCACCTGCCTCGTGCAGGGCGCCCTGGGGGGCATCGGCTTCTGGGCGGCAGGGCTCCCCGCCCCGGCCCTGTTCGGCGCCATCATGGCTGTCAGCGCCCTGATCCCGGTGGTGGGGACCGGGCTCATCTGGTTCCCCGGGGCACTGTATCTGATCCTGGACGGTGAGGTGGCCAAGGGGGTGGGGCTTCTGGCATGGGGGCTTCTGGCGGTCAGCTCCATCGACAACGTCATCCGCCCCTTCTTCATCAGCGGCAAGGCGCAGCTGCCGGTCCTCGTCATCGCCATCGGCGGTCTCGGGGGACTTGCCGCCTTCGGCCTGCTCGGCGCGGTGGTGGGACCCATCGTGCTGGCGCTTTTCCTGGCGCTCTTCGATATCTATCGCCGGGAGGTGGAAAAAGGGAAAGGGGCCGAAGGATAGGGGAACAGCGGTTTTGTTTTTTTGTGATGGCTCAGGCCCGGTGCGGTGCCCGGGCCTTTTTGCTGCCGATGGTGACCGAGGTGATGATGGAGATCGCCAGCACCCCCACGATGGTGCCGAGGGAGAAGCCGATGGGGATGTGGCAGATGTCCACCAGGAGCATCTTCACCCCGACGTAGACCAGGATCACGGAGACGCCGAGCTTCAGGTAGACGAACATCTCCATGACGTTGGAGAGGAGATAGTAGAGGGAGCGCAGTCCCATGATGGCGAAGACGTTGGAGGTGTAGACGATGAACGGGTCCCGGCTCACCGCGAGGACCGCCGGGATGGAATCGACGGCGAAGATCAGGTCGCTCGACTCCACCATGACGAGGGTCAGGAAGAGCGGCGTGGCGGCCGTTAGTCCCCCCTTTCTGATGAAGAACCGGTCGTCGCGGATCCGCTTGGTGATCGGCACGAATTTCCGCACGAGTCGCACCAGGTAGTTTTTCTCCGGCTCAATGTGATCCTCTCCCCCGAAGGCCATCTTGAACCCCGTCACCACCAGAATCCCGCCGAAGACGTAGATGATCCAGTGGAACCTCTCGATGAGTCCGATGCCGGCCATGATGAAGACCGCCCGCATGGCGAGGGCGCCGAGGATCCCCCACTTGAGGATCTTGGGCTGGTGGACCTTCGTGATGTGGAAGAAGGCGAAGATCATGATGAAGACGAAGAGGTTGTCCACCGACAGGGACTGCTCGATGAGGTAGCCGGTGAAGAATTCCAGCGCCTTGGTCGGTCCCATCTCGAAGTAGATCCAGACATTGAACGCCAGGGCCAGCGAGACCCAGACGACGGTCCAGGCGAGGGCCTCGCGGAATCTGATTTCGTGGCTCCTGCGGTTGAACAGCCCCAGGTCGATGACGAACATCACGGTCATGAGCGCGCCGAAGCCGAGCCACATCATGGTTTGTACGGGCATTGCTTTCTCCGGGGAAGTCGGGTGGGGGGAGGGGGCACGAAGGTGTGCCCCCGGGTCCGTATCAGAAATTCCGGCTGTACGCCATCGCTTCAAGCCGGGCGATCCGTTCTTCCATCGGCGGGTGGGTCGAGAAGAGGCTGAGGAGCGATCCGCCGGTGAGCGGATTGACGATGAAAAGGTGGGCCGAGGCGGGAGAGGCCTCCTGCATCGGGATCATCTGTGAGCCGGCGTGGAGCTTGCGCAGCGCATTGGCCAGCGCCAGCGGGTTGCCGCAGATCCGGGCACCCGATTCGTCGGCCAGGTACTCGCGGGAACGGGAGACCGCCATCTGGATCAGCATCGCCGCGATCGGGGCGATGATCGCCATGGCGAGACCGCCAATCATGCCGCCGGCCCCTTCGTCGTCGTCGCTGCGGCCGCCGCCGAACATGGCGGCCCACTGGAGCATGTTGCCGAGCATGGAGATCGCCCCGGCAAAGGTCGCCGCGATGGTGGAGACGAGGATGTCGCGATTCTGTACGTGGGCCAGCTCGTGGGCCATGACTCCCTCCAGCTCCTCGGGGGAGAGGATGCGGAGGATCCCCTCCGTGGCCGCCACGGCAGCATGGTTCGGGTTGCGCCCGGTGGCGAAGGCGTTGGGGCTGTCGGAGGGGATCACGTAGACCCGCGGCATCGGCAGTCCCGCGCTCACGGTGAGGCGGCGCACCATGCCGTAGAACTGGGGATGTTCGCCTTCCGTGATCTCCCGCGCTCCGTACATGGAGAGGACGATCTTGTCCGAGAACCAGTAGGAGAAGAAGTTCATGGCGCAGGCCATGAAGAAGGCGAAGACCATGCCGGACCTGCCGCCGATGGCGCTTCCCATGGCCACCATGAGGAGGGTGAGAAGGGTGAGGAGAAGGGTGGTCTTGAGTCGGTTCATCATAGTTCGTTACCTCCGGTTTGTGCTGCCCGCCGCTCCGGTGCCAACGGCGGGGTGAGAGTGATGCGCCGGGGCAAATAAAAAAGACCTTTACCCACGGCGAGTCGGTGCCCTGGATAAAGGTCTTGCATGCTTCGACGAACGGTCGGAAGCCCCTGGCCCGGGTGTTGCCACCGTGGTGACGGGCGTCGGGTCGGCCTTGTCGGTGGCCGATTGCTACTCCCCTTTAACATGAATAATAGTAACGGTCGCCGCCGGTACTGTCAAGGGGTTCGTTGCGGCTCCCTCCCTTTCTTGCATTTCGGCCGCACTTCCGGTACCATCCCGGTGCTCACCAGGGAGGAATCGTGGATTCGACAGTATTTTTCACCACCTTTGGCCTTATTTTCCTCGCCGAGCTCGGCGACAAGACCCAGTTGACCGCCATGGCCCTCGCCACCCGCTATCCGTGGAAGAAGGTATTCCTCGGCATCGCCACCGCCTTTGCCGTCCTCAATCTCGGGGCGGTACTCGTGGGGAAGCTCCTCTTCACCATCCTTCCGCTGGTCTGGATCAAGCTCGTCTCCGGCGGGCTCTTCCTCTATTTCGGTGTCACGACACTCCGGGGGGGCGGAGCTGACGAGGACGGGGAGGGAGGGCGCGAAACGGCACGGGGGCCGGTGGTCACCTCGTTTCTCATGATCCTGCTGGCGGAACTGGGGGACAAGACCCAGCTCGTCACCACCAGCCTGGCGGCCCAGCACGATTCTTCGTTCGTTGTCTTCGCCGGCTCGACCCTGGCCCTCTGGATGGTCTCGCTCCTTGGCATCTTTCTCGGGAAGCAGCTCATCCGCTTCGTTCCCCTTTCGGTGATCCACCGGGGCGCGGCACTCCTCTTCCTGGTTTTCGGCGCCGCCGTCCTCTATCAGGCCTATGCCGGCCAGTGACCGGTTGCGTTTTTCCCTCCGGGACAATACAATAAGCCTTTGCGCACGATTCACCCGGCAGAGAGCCTGATGTCCGATCGCTACGTCGAAAAATCCTTCCTCTATCTCCTCGCGTTCTCGCTGTTGCTCCATGCAGCCCTCTTCACCGCCATCATCTTCCTCCCGGAGCGAAAAGCGGAGGTCCGGCAGGAGCCGGTGATGATCGATCTGGAGGACCTCCCCGAGCTTCCCGCGAAGCCGGTGCCGGCCGAGCGTCAGGCCAGGCGCCAGGCGGAACGGCGTGAGCGGGTCCAGCGGGAGCTGGCGCCGAAAGGGGAACGGGAGCAGGACCGGATCGCTTCCCTGCCGCCGCGCTCCGTCCTCCCCCAACGACAACCGGCGGTTCCTTCCCCGCGCCAGTTCCCGGCGCCGCAGGGGGGCGAGGCGGGTCCGCCATCGCCGACGGGCAGAACGGGAGAAATCCCGATGCGCGAGGCGCCCCGGGGGGGAGAGGTGTTGAAGCCGCGGGGGGAGCAGTTGCCCGCGCTGGCGCAATTGATGCCGAATGCCCAGCGGATGGCGAAGCTGGAGGAAAGCTACCGGAAGAAGTACAGCGCCGAGGTGGCGGAAGGAGAGACGAAGTTCCTCGATACCGACGACATCCAGTTCGGTTCGTTTCTGCACCGGTTCGAGAATATGATTTACGGGGTCTGGCGCTATCCCCAGGAGGCGGCCCGCCTCGGCATCGAGGGGGTGACGCCCGTGAAGATAACCTTCAACAACCGGGGCGAGATCGAGAAGTTCGAGATCCTGCAGAGCTCGGGGAGCAGGATCCTCGACGGGGAGGTCGAGCGGACCCTGCGCCTTATAGGGCCCGTGGGGCCGTTCCCCAGAGGGTACACCAAGGATAAGTTCAACCTCATCGCCTTTTTCCAGTACGGGATCGTCCGCGGTTCGAGCCGCGGCACCCTCCACTGATGCCCGCCCTTTCTACCCCATGCCGCAGAGCCGTTCCCGCAGGTAGCGCTCGAATTCGCCGTTGAACTCCTCCCGCTTGAGGGCCAGGTCGACCGTCGCCTTCAGGAAGCCCAGCTTGTCGCCGCAGTCGTGGCGGTTTCCCTCGAAGAGGCAGCCGTAGATCGCCTCGTCGCGGGAGAGGGCGAGAAGGGCGTCGGTGAGCTGGATTTCCCCCCCCTTGCCCGGCTGCTGCTTTTCCAGGATCGGGAAGATGTCGGGGGTGAGGACGTAGCGGCCGATGATCGCCATGTCGGAGGGGGCCTCCTCCCGCCGCGGCTTCTCCACCAGGTCGGTCACCTCGAAGACCCGCTCGCTGATCTGGCTCGCCTGAACGCAGCCGTAGGAGGAGATGTTTTCCAGCGGCACCTTCTCCAGGGCGAGGACCGCCCCCCGGTACTTGCGGTAGACCTCCAGTAGCTGGCCTAGGCACGGTTTTGCGCCGTCGATGATGTCGTCCCCCAAAAGGACGGCGAACGGTTCGTCCCCCACGAATTCCCGGGCGCAGAGGATGGCGTGGCCCAGTCCCAGCGCCTGCTTCTGGCGGACGTAGAAGATGTTCACCATCTCGGCGATGTCGCGCACCTCCTGGAGCATGTCGTCCTTCCCCTTTTCCTGGAGAAGGGCCTCCAGCTCGAAGGAGATGTCGAAGTGGTCCTCGATGGCCCGCTTCCCCCGGCCGGTGACGAAGAGGATCTGCTCGATGCCGGCCGCCACCGCCTCTTCCACCACGTACTGCACGAGGGGCTTGTCGATGAGGGGGAGCATCTCCTTCGGAGACGCCTTGGTGGCCGGGAGAAACCGCGTGCCGAGTCCCGCCACGGGGAAGACCGCCTTCTTTACCTGCATAATCCGACTCCTTTCAGATCGGGGTGTCAGCCTTCTTTTCCATCGTTCCGGTGCAGATCCGCCAGGATCTCCGGGATCAGCTCCTCTTTCCCCATCGCCATGATATGGATGCCGTCGCAGTGGGGACTAAGCGCCGTCACGAGACGCCGGGCGATCGCCACCCCTGCCTCCAGGGGGCGTTCGGCCTCCTCCAGTTCGGCGATGAGCTCCTGCGGGACCGTGAGCCCGGGGATGCGGGCGTTCATGTAGCGGGCCATCCCGGCCGATTTGAGGAGGATGATGCCGGCGATGACCTTCACGCCGAGGGGGCGTACCGCTTCCATGAAACGGACGAGCTTTTCCGGAGAGAAGAGCGCCTGGGTCTGGAAGAAGCGGGTGCCGGCCTCAGCCTTTTTCCGCAGCTTGGTCAGGGTCAGCTCGAAGGGTTCCGCCTCCGGGGCTGCGGCGGCGCCGGGAAAAAAGCAAGGCGCGCCGTGCAGCGTGGTGCCGGCGAGGTCCCGGCCGGAGTTCAGCGCGGCGATGGTCTGCAGAAGTTGCACGGCGTCGAGATCGAAGACCGGCTTGGCGCCGGCGTGGTCGCCGAAGGTGATGTAGTCGCCGGTGAGGGCGAGCACGTTGGTTACGCCGAAGGTGGCCGCCGCCAGCAGCTCGCTCTGGAGGGCGAGGCGGTTGCGGTCCCGGCAGGTGAGCTGGAGGATCGGCTCGATCCCCTCTCCCGCGAGAAGCGCCGCCGGGGCCAGGGGGGAAATCCGCATGTTTGCCCCCTGGTTGTCGGTGACGTTGATGGCGTCGACCGTCCCCCGGAGGGCACGGGCCTTCTCCATGAATTCCCCGCAGTCGCACCCCTTGGGAGGGGAAACTTCCGCGGTGACGACGAAACGGTCGACGGCGAGCAGGTCGTGGAGGGTGGATTTCATCGGGCTGACCATCTATTTTTCCAGTTTGAGGCTCCCCGGCTTGATCAGCTTCGAGAAGTCCTTGGGGGGGATCGTTTCCTGGGGGAGGGGGAGGCCGCCCCGGTCCCTGAGCCGGACGTAAATCTGGTACCAGGCGCATTCCGCTTCGGGAGAGACTTCGCACTTACCTTCGCTCATCCCGCCGCAGGGGCCGTTCAGGAGCCCTTTCGGACATACCGTGACCGGGCAGATGCCGGCCGTTTCGTTGAGGCGGCACTCGCCGCAGAGCGAGCAGCGCTGCTCGAACTGGCCGAAGCGGCGGATGTTGCCGAGGAAGAGGGTGTCGAGGGCGGCGACGGTCATCCGGTTCGAGCCGGCCGAGACCGACTGGACCCCCGCCCCGCACGAAAGGACTATGAGTGCCTCGGCGGCCGTCACCATCTCCCCCTTCGCCCGCAGATCCCGCTGGACCCGGAGCATGTGGCACGCCTCGTCGATTACCACCGAGCCGGTGACCTCCTTGCCGGCGGCAACAAGGTCCTCCTGCATCTGCCAGACCTGTTCCTCCCCCCCCGACTTGCAGACCGTAGCACATTTGGCGCAGCCGATCAGGAAGACCCGGGAAACGTTTTCAAGGGAAGCGAGGATTTCGGGGAACGGCTTCTGTTTGCTGACGATCATGGATAATCCCGGTATGTCAGGGGGGAGGACTCCCCTTTCACGGTTTTCGCAGTGCGACAAGGTTGGTGAAAACGGCCTCAGAATAATACGGAACGGGGCCGGTGTTGTAAAGGGAGTTTGAAAGACGCCGAACAAAAAATCCCCCGGAGAGCGGGGGATTTCGGAGTCGGGGCGGAGAGGGTGTGCGGACTATGCGGCGGAGGGACAGCCGGCGCAACTGCCTCCCGATGGGCAGGCCGGCGCATCGGACTTCTTGCTTCCGCTGCCGTAGCCTTCGGCGTACCAGCCGCCCCCCTTGAGGGCAAATCCGCTCTGGGAGATGAGTTTCTGAACCGCGCCGCCGCAGGAGGGACACTCCCTGGCCGGCTCGTCGGAGAACTTCTGGCGCAGCTCGAAACGGTTGTCGCACCGGGTACACTGGTATTCGTAGAGTGGCATCGCTTGGGGGACCTCCTGTGAAACGGTTTTCAACCAATATAGTGATTCGCCGCGGGAGTTGTCAACCCCGCAGGGCAACGGAACGTATCGCTGCCTCAGCGGATCAGGGCGGCTATCTCCCGGGCTGCGACGCCGGTGATCCGAAGCGTCTTGTGGCGGGATCTTTCGCCGGCGATGATGGTCACCGACGATTTGGAGACTCTCAGAAGCTTGGCGAGAAACTCGATGCAGAGACGGTTGGCTTCCCCCTCTACCGGCGGGGAGGTGAGGCGAAGCTTGAGGGCGTCCCCCAGGATGCCGCAAACCTCGTTTTTCGAGGCCCGGGGCTGGACGTGGACGCTGAAGGTGACGCTGTCGGCGCTTTCGGAGATTTTCAGGCCGCCAGCGGGACTGTCAGGCTTCATCGAGGGAAAGCATTTTGTAGTGGGTATCGAGGAGTGACTTGAAGGCGCTCTCGAACTGGACCTTCTGCCGGCGCAGCTCCTGGATCTGGTCTCCCAGCTGGGCGAGTCTCCGTTCGGCGTCGGCCAGGATCTTGTCGGCCTTCAACTCGGCCTCCGAGACCAGAAGGGATGCCTCCTTCTGGGCATTTGCCTTCATCTCCTCGGTGATCTTCTGGGCGGCGAGCATCGCCTCCCGCAGGTCCTTCTCCTGGCGGGCCATCTGCTCGACGTCTGCTGCGGCCTTGCGGCACTGCTCTTTCAGCTCCGTGTTCTCGCGGATGAGTCCTTCCAATTCCTGGGCCACCAACTGGAGGAAGCCATCCACGTCCTCCGGGTCGAGGCCGCCGATCATCTTGCCCTTGAACTGCTGCTGCTGGATGTCGAGGGGGGTTATCTTCACGGCATCACTCCCATTCCGAGTTTCATTTTGTATCCGAGATCGTAGATGGTGCGGACCACGAAGCTCTGGAG
>JAJZUC010000012.1 GCA_021847245.1 Deltaproteobacteria bacterium
TCCGGGCGACCTTCTCCGGCACCATCGACAGGATCATCATGCAGGGGGCCGACGGCAGCATCGTCCAGAAGGGGCAGCCGCTCTTCAAGGTCACCCCGGACGAGAAGTTCGTCGAGGTCAACCCCGAAGAGATCGAGCAGCTCCGGCGCGAACGGACCTCCGCCTACCTCAGGGCCGTTCTCTGACCGGCTGCAAGCGGGGATTCCCGGCCGGCCCCGCCTGAAAAGGCGGGGTCGGTTTTTTCCAGGGGACATCGGCTGGCCGGAACGCCCCCGTTGACCGTAGGGCACCGGGTCTGATTGCCTTGCCACAAACAACTCTTACGCTCGGGAGGATACCGTGAGAAAAGGAAAACTTATCGTCGTCGAAGGGATCAGCGGTTCCGGCCAACATGTCAAAGGGGCCATCGTGGGGCTGCACAAGGCGCTGGTCGAACTGAAATACGATGTGGTCGAATGCGCCAACCCCGATTCGGGTCGGGCCCAGGAGCTGGGGATTGCCAACATGATCAACTGGCCGTTCGGCAAGAATGCCCGGGCCGACTTCATCTTCGAAGGGGCGGTGCGGGCGGAAATATTCAAGAACATCGTCGAGCCCGCCCTGCAGCAGGACAAGATCGTCCTGTGCAAGCAATCGAGCATCTCCTCGCTGGCGAATGCCTGGGTGAGCGGCTACACCAGGCATTTCGACGTGCTGCGCCATCTCGACAAGATTTCGAGAGGCTTTCTCTTCGAGGACGAGATCTACCCGGACCTGACCCTGTTCATCGATGTGCCGGCCCAGGAGGCCTTCGAACGGATCGAGGACATCCTGCAGATCCATCACGAAGGGGGGATCGCATACTACGAAAAGATGCGGGAGTTCTATCTCCGGGAGATCCCCCGCTGGCACGGCGTCAGAATCGACGCTTCGGCCGCCAGGCCGGAAGAGGAGATAAGCGCCGACATCTGGAACGTGGTCAAGAATATCCTCTAACCGGAAGGCTCCCGACGCGCCCCTGCGGAAGACACTGCCGGGGCCGTCGTTTTTTCAGGACATGATCATCAACGCACCAGAAGGAGAGATCCATGAGCATCAGCGACAAGAAACAGGCCTGGCAGGATACTGTCGTGGCAAAAAATATCGCCAAGGCCCCAGAGCGCAAGGGGGAATTCCGGACCACCTCCGGCATCGAGATGGAGCGCTGTTTCACCCCCGGCTTCGACTACCCGGGCTACGGGGACGACCTCGGGTTCCCCGGCCAGTACCCCTTCACCCGCGGGGTGCAGCCGACCATGTACCGGGGGCGCTTCTGGACCATGCGCCAGTACGCCGGTTTCGGCACGGCAAAAGAGTCCAACGAGCGCTACAAGTACCTTCTCCAGGCGGGACAGACCGGCCTTTCCGTCGCCTTCGACCTGCCGACCCAGATGGGGTACGACTCCGACGCCGCCATGGCGGCCGGCGAAGTGGGGAAGGTCGGGGTCGCCATCGACTCCCTGGCCGACATGGAGGTCCTCTTCGACGGCATCCCCCTCGACCACGTCTCCACCTCCATGACCATCAACTCCACCGCCTCGATCCTGCTGGCCATGTACATCGCCGTGGCCGAGAAGCAGGGGGTCTCCCCCGACAGGATTTCCGGGACCATCCAGAACGACATCCTCAAGGAGTACATGGCCCGGGGGACCTACATCTACCCCCCCAGGGAGTCGATGCGGATCATCACCGACATCTTCGCCTACTGCAAGGACTCCGTCCCCAAGTGGAACACCATCTCCATCTCCGGCTACCATATCCGGGAGGCCGGCTCCTCCGCCGTGCAGGAAGTCGCCTTCACCCTGGCCGACGGCATCGCCTACGTTGAGGCGGCCCTCAAGGCGGGGCTCAAGGTCGACGAGTTCGCCCCGCGGCTTGCCTTCTTCTTCAACGCCCACAACAACCTCCTGGAAGAGGTGGCCAAGTTCCGCGCGGCCCGCCGGATGTGGGCGCGGATCATGAAGGAGCGCTTCGGCGCCAGGGATCCGCGCTCCATGATGCTTCGCTTCCACACCCAGACCGCCGGCTGCACCCTGACCGCCCAGCAGCCCGACAACAACATCATGCGGGTCACCATCCAGGCCCTGGCCGCCGTTCTGGGAGGGACCCAGTCGCTCCACACCAACTCCCGCGACGAGGCCCTGGCCCTCCCCACCGAAGACTCCGTCCGGATCGCGCTCCGCACCCAGCAGGTGATCGCCTGCGAATCGGGGGTGGCCGACTCCATCGACCCCCTGGCGGGAAGCTTCCTCGTGGAGTCCCTCACCGACCAGATCGAGAAGGCTGCCACCGGGTACATCGAGAAGATCGACCGGCTGGGCGGGGCCGTCGAGGCGATTTCCCGCGGCTTCCAGCAGAAGGAGATCCAGGACTCGGCCTACGCCTACCAGCGGGCCATCGAAACCGAGGAGATGATCATCGTCGGCGTCAACCGGTTCACCATCCAGAACGAGCCCCAGCCCGAGCTCCTCAAGATCAAGGAAGAGGTGGAGATCGCCCAGAAGAAGGCCCTGGCCGACCTGAAGGCGAAGCGGGACGGTGAGAAGGTCCGGGAAACCCTCAAGGCCCTGGAGGCTGCCGCCCGGGGGACCGACAACCTCATGCCGCCGATTCTGGGCGCCGTAAAGGCCTACGCCACTCTGGGCGAAATCGCCAACGTCATGCGCGAGGTCTTCGGTGTCCACCGGGAGACGGTGGTGCTGTAATCTGTTGTGAGACGTGAGACGTAAGACGTGAGAAGGCTTCGAACACTTTTTTTCTCCCGTCTTACGTCTCACCTCTCACCTCTCACGGGGTAAATATGCTTACAAAAATCAACCACATAGGAATAGCCGTTCGCTCTCTTGCAGACACACTCCCGTTCTACCGCGACAACCTCGGCATGACCTGCACCGGAACGGAGGAGGTCGCCGAGCAGAAGGTCAGGGTGGCTTTTCTTGCAATCGGCGCATCGAAGATCGAGCTCCTGGAGCCGACCTCGGCCGAAAGTCCCATCGCGAAGTTTCTGGAGAAAAGCGGTCCCGGTATCCATCACATCGCCTACGAGGTGGAAGACATCGAGGCGGCAATCGCCAGGCTCATGGCCGACGGCGCCCGCATGATCGACAGTGTGCCGCGCGACGGTGCCCACGGCACCCGGATCGCCTTCATCCATCCCAGGAGCAGCGGAGGAGTGCTGACGGAACTCTGCCAGGGGAGTCACTGACCCCGCAAAAATGAGAAACCTGTGTATCAAAAACAGTAAAACCACCCTAACACCGCGTCAGCTCGGCGCAAAACAGGGAATTTTTTCTTGACAATCTCCGGGAAATATTTATAGTGTCCCTAAATTTTAAAACGCCATTTTGCTTTTTTCCGAAACGTCCGGAGTTCCGGAATCGGCGCCTCACAAAAAAACTTCGTAGTTAGGCATAGTTAGCTGAATAGCTCTTGACAAGACAACTTGAATGAGTATTATCTCACCCTTGTTATGAAAGTGCGGGTGTCAATGCTGACCAGAACCGTTTTCAAAACCACACGCATGGCAAAGTGCAAGGCAACGTGACGTGCCGACGACCCTTTTCTCGTCCCCCGCTGGGGGGAACGGAAAAGGGTCTTGTTTTTGGAGGGGGTACTTACCAGTTTATTCGTCTGGACAATTTCAAAACGGAAAGGTGGTGATTTCACTCTATAAACCAAATTTGGCAGCACCAATTCACTCCATGCAATTTATCACCAATGAAGGAGGCAACTGATGAAAAAGAAGCTTTTGGCAGTAGTCGCTGCCGGTGCGGTCACCGCCGCGACGGCGGTTCCGGCCCTGGCGCTGGAGAACATCTTCCACGGCATGCTCAGGGAAAAGGCGATCCTCTCCAACACCGACGCTTATAACGCAGGGGACCTTATTCTGCAGAAAGACGCCAAAACGAACTTCTACTTCGAGCAGCGGGCGCGGCTCCTCTACGAATCCAAAATCAACGACGACCTGAAGGGGGTCTTGCAGTTCGAGATCGATTCCCGCTGGGGTGACCAGGCGTATGGCGCCAACTCGGTTAGCGGCACCACTTACACCGGCCGGAATAGCGGCGGCGGCCTCGAGGCCGACCGGGTGAACCTCGAAACGAAGAACGTCTACCTCGACTTCCGCATCCCCGGGACGCCGGTGCGGACAAAGGCCGGTATCCAGGGCTTCACCGACGAATACAAGGGGATCTTCCTCGGCTATGCCGATACCGCCGGCCTTGTGGCGGATGGCACGTTCGGCAACGTGGCCGTAAAAGCCGGCTGGCTCCGTTTCTGGGACATCAACGAGGGGTCACAGGTCGGCATCCAGAGTTCGGTCAACACCTACGTTGCCGGCGCCAAGGTCACGGTCAGTCCGAAGCTGAACGTGGGGCTCAACTACTACCTGCTGACCGACGGGACCGGCGGGGCCTTCCCGGCCACTAATGGTAGCGCTACCTTGGGCGGACCATCGGCGCTTCTTGCCGGGGCTACCGGACTGACATCGTACGGTAACCTGTGGCTCCACATGGTCGGCGCCACTGCCGAGGCCAATGTCGGCCCTGTCAACATTGACGGCTTCGTGGTCGGCCAGTTCGGTAAATTCGAGGGTGCGACCGCTACATATTTGGGGGCCGTGCCCAAGAACATGGACGTACTCTCCTTTGCCGCCAATGCCCGCGCCCGCACCAAGCTCGGCCCCGGCACCGCCAAGGCTGAATTCCTCTACGTCTCCGGTGACGGCCTGAACAACGACAGATACAGCGGCTTCATCACCGGCAGCCAGTACAACCTGGCCGGCTCCTTCTATGTGTCGCCCGACATGCTCCTCCTTCTTCCCAACAAGTACGACATCAACACTTCCCGCGCCATCGCCTATGACGTCAACTTCAAGAGCCAGGGTATCATCGGCGGCTTCATCGGCTATGACGCCAACCTGACCGACAGGGTCTACGCGAACGCCAATGCCGGCTTCATGGCGGCTGCCAAGCTCAACTCGAATTCAGCCCGGGCGAGAGCCGGTCTGGCAAACGACAGCAAGTACATCGGTACCGAACTCAACGCCGAGGTCGGCTACAAACTGTATGACAACCTTACCGCCAGCCTTCAGGGCGCCTATCTTATCCTCGGCGACTACTACAAGGGTACTAACAGGACCACCGCTGGCGTTTACGACGGTCAGGACCCCGATGATCCCTATACTGCCCGCGTCATGCTGAACTACACGTTTTAATTGATGGGCAGAGGCCGGAGGGGACAGCCCCCCCCGGCCTCCGTTGACATCGGCTTGAACCGTGCTAAATTTTGAAGGACTTTTCACTTTACAGGAGGTAAAACCATATGAAAAAGGTAGCAGTATTGATAATGGCGGCATTCATGATGTCCGCCACTGTCCCGGCGCTGGCCCAGATGACCAAAGAGGAGAAGGACATGTGCCTCCTTGCCTCCAGGAACTGCGCCATGGAGGTGGACACCATCCAGAAGAAGATCAAAAAGCTTCAAGCCGAAATCAAGAAAGGGAAGAAGGTCTATTCTGCCGAAGAGCTGAAAAAGCTCGAGCAGAAGCTGAAGGAAGCCCATGAACTTCTGAACAAGATCGAAACGGGCCCGTAATCGATAGCTATTGCGGAAGAGGGAGCGCTTCCCACCGAAAAAGGGGCGGGCCGGAATGGCCCGCCCCTTTTTCGGTATCATTTTTCGCAGTCTTGTCGTAACTACCTTGTTAACATCCCGCAGTTGCCAACAGCTGCGGATTTCCGATTGCCCCGTCTTGCGGTCGCCGCCGCCTGTTACGACAGCAGATGATGAATTTGCAGGAGATTTTATGAAAAGAGTTGCAGCGTTATTCGTATTGATGGTGACTTTCGTGCTGGTTGCATCGATTGCCCATGCAGGCCAGATCAGGACCTATGTTGCACCTTTCACCGTTACCGGGATGCAGAACAAGGATGAACTCAGGGGCACCCTGCAGTCCCTTCTTGCTTCCCGTCTCAGCAGCGACATTCTTATCGTCCTCGACAGTCCCGCTGGCGCCGACGTGACAGTCGTTGGCAGCTATATCATCTTTGGCAAGGTCTTCAGCATCGATGCCGTGGCGAAAGATGCCGCGGGCAGCGTCGTTGCCCGCGCCTTCGTCCAGGGGGAGAGCCAGGATCAACTGATCCCCTCGATTGGGAAGCTGGCGAAAGAGCTGGCGGGGGCCATCGAAAAGCGGATTGTTTCGGGGGCGGCACCAGTTCCGGCTCCGCGATCGGGGGGCGTCGCCGCGCCGGTTCCGGCAGTAAAGAGACCGGAAAGCCGCGAGATCGACCGAAGCGAACCGGTTGTTCCGTCTTCGCCCGATGTCGTGCGCACGGCGCCGGACAAAGCCGCGACGCCGGGTTCGCTCAGCCAGCGCCTCTCCGGCTCGCTGGTGGGGCTAGCCCCGGGGACGCTAAGGCAGAATGGAGCACGGGAATGGTATGTCATCAACGATCACGCCCTCCGGCTTTATCTGCAGGAAGACAAATACAAGCTCCTGGCCGAAATTTCCTACCGGCCGAACGAATATCTGTTGGGAATCGACACCGCAGACCTGGACGGCGACGGTGTGCCCGAGGCGTATGTGACGGTGATGAAGGGCGAGAGTCTCTCTTCCGAGGTCTGGATTTTCCAGAACGGCGCTCTGAGGAGGATTGCCGACGGACTACCCTACTTTTTCCGGGGACTCTCCCTTGCCGGCGGGAGCAGGAAGATCTATGTCCAGCAGATGGGGCTGAATGCGACCTCGCCAAACACAAGCACCGGCTATGGCAGGACGAGCTCCGACTTTTACGACGATGTGTACGAACTGGTCAAGAGCGGCGACAAGTATGAGCGGAAAAACCCGATCAAGCTTCCTGATCAAGCGTTTCTCTACAATTTCAACATGTTCCGCGGCGAGGATGGCCAAGACTACTTTGTCGTTCTGAACGACGATGGTTATCTCATCGTATATTCGATGTCCGGCGATGAACTCTGGCGAAGCACTGACAAGTACGGCGGCTCCGCGCTCAGCTTTAAGCGGGAGGATGCTATTTTCGCCCGCGTTACCGGCTCCCCGTACCGCTCCGTATTTTTACAGCAGCGGATTTTCACGACCAGGGACGGAGATGTGATCGTCCCGCAGAATTCGGGGACATTCGTCTTCGGGACGCAACGCTCTTACAAGAAGAGCGCCGTTTATGGCTTTGCCTGGAACGGTGCGTCGCTGGAAGAAAAATGGCATACGAAGCCGATTCAGAACTATGTTGCCGATTATTATTATGACAGTGCGAACAAGGAGCTTGTGCTTCTGGAAGTCGTGAAAAAGGAAGGGGCGTTTACCGAAGGCGCCAGCATGATCTCGGTCAAGAGGGTGGAATAGCCTCTGCACGACTGATCGGTTCTATCGGCCCCGTTTGGGGAAGAGGGGTCTACTCCGCCGGGGATATCACGCCAAGCTGAAGATTGCTCGACACCCTGCTGCAGGGCGGGCAGTAACTCCGGATTGCAACCTTGCAGGCAAAATGGAAGGGGAGAGGCGACTCTCCCCTTCTTTTTTATTCGCGCCCTGCCAGGCTTTACCCCCTTCTTGTCGGGCCACTATTGCTTTGACATCGGGACGCTCGGTTTGCGATAATCGGCAACCAAAGGCGGATCCCATGAATCCAACCGTAAAGAACTGGATAGCCACATCGAACTACGACCTGCGCACCGCCGAGGCCATGCTCAAGGCTGGCCGGTATCTGTACGTGGTCTCCATGTGCCACCTGTCAGTGGAAAAGATGCATCCATAGCCTTGTAAGCCTTTACAAGAAAGCCGGTCTTGCCTTGCCTGAAAATTTCATGGAATTTGTTGAACAACTCGACAATGTGAGCGTCGTCACCAGGTATCCCGAAGACCTTAGAGCTCTTTCCCGGGAATTCAATCAGGCAAGGGCCAGGGAAGTGCTGGAAGAGACGAGGAACCTACTGAAATGGCTCAAGCAATCGATGTCAGAGAAATTGTAGAACATTATCTAAAGAATCTTGCCTCGCTGGGTGTGACTGTCCAAAAGGCCTTTGTCTTCGGATCGCAGGCAACGGGGCTCGCCGACGAGGACAGCGACATTGACCTTGCCGTCATCTCGCCGTACTTCGAGCGAATGGGCCTGTGGGACAAGGCGAAGATACTGGGGAGGGCAACCCGTGACATCCCCTGCCCCATGGATGTTCTGGGATACGCGCCTTCCCAGCTGAAAAAAATTCGCCCCGGCACACTCTTGGCTGAAATCGTCAAAAACGGCATTGAGGTCCGATAAACAAAACCTGTCAGGAGTGAGGATGAAAAAGATCGCGATTATTGCCTGTTCCCTGCTGCTTGTCGCCCTGGCGGTTGCCGGGGCATCGGCCGCCCAGATCCGGGTCTACGTCTCGGAATTCGCGGTGACCGGGGCCGCCAACAAGGATGAGCTGAAGACGACCCTCCAGACGCTGCTCGCCTCGCGCCTGAACAGCGATTCGGTGCTGACGGTGGATTCTCCCGTGGGGGCCGACGTGCAGGTGAAGGGAAGCTACATCGCCTTCGGAAAGGTCTTCAGCCTCGACGCGGTGGCCAAGGACGCAAACGGTCGGGTTATCGCCCGGTCGTTCCAGCAGGGAGAGAGCCAGGACGAATTGATCCCAGCCGCCGGAAAGCTGGGGCAGGCCCTGGCAGCGGAGATCGCCGCGAAGGTCAAGCCCGGGGTGGCGTTGGCTCCACCGCCGGTTCCCGCGCCGGTGCCGGCGGCTCCCTCCGACGTGGTGCGCCCCGCCGCTTCCCAGCCGACACCGGATGTGGTGAAGACATCCACCACCAGTGACATCGTGAAACCCCAGGAGCTTACCCGCACCGCATCGGGCGGCTGGATGAGCCAGCGGCTCACGGGTACCCTCATCGGCATCGCCCCAGGCAAGGTGGCGGCCGACGGAACACGGGATTTCTACGTGGCCGACGAGCAGAGCCTGCGCCTTTATCGCAAGGGAGACGGACTGAAGCTGGTGGCCGAGGTGTCGTTTTCCCCCGGCGACCGGGTGATCGCGGTCGATTCCGCCGATCTGGACGGCGACGGCACCCCCGAGGCCTACCTGACCGTTGTCAGCGGTGAATCACTGGCTTCACAGGTGTGGGTGGCGGAAAAAGACTCCCTCAAGCGGGTTGCTGCCAAGCTCCCCTATTACTTCCGCGGGACCGCCCTGTACGGCAAAGACTATAAGATTTACGCCCAGCAGATGAGCACCGACAAGGATTTCTACGGCGACGTTTACGAGTTGGTCAAAAACGGTGACCGCTTCGAGCTGAAAAATCCCATCAAGCTCCCCCGCTTCGGCTATCTTTACAACTTCAATCAGTTCCGGGACGCGGCGGGTAACAGCTGCACCGTGGTGCTGAATGATGACGGCTACCTCATCGTCTATTCGGCGGCGGGCGAGGAGCTGTGGCGGAGCAGCGACAAATTCGGCGGCTCGGAGACCTACTTCAAGCGGGAAGATCTGGCCAACATCCGGACCACCGGTGACCAGTTCCGCTGGATATTCCTAGAGCAGCGGATCACGGTGACCCCGACGGGGGAGATTATCGTGCCGAAGAACGAGGGGATGTTCGTCATCGGCAACAACCGCGCCTACAAGAAGAGCAGCCTCTATGCCTTCGTCTGGAACGGGTCGTCCCTGGACGAAATCTGGCACACCAAACAGAGCCAGAACTACCAGGCAGACTACTTCTTTGACTCCGCCCGAAAGGAACTTGTGGCACTGGAGGTGGTGAAGAAGGAAGGGCTCTTCGGCAAGGGGGCCAGCGTGGTGGCGGTGAAGAGGGTGGAGTAGCGAGGATCTTTTCACCCCGACGGACTCCAAAGGGGGCACTCAGGTGCCCCCTTTTCCGTTCCCCTCCGCCGGATATAATTGATTGACATCAGAACGCTATACTGCTAGGATTTTTCGCGTTTTGCGCGTATTTTCATTATTTTCCGCAGTGCCTGACCGAGAACAACGTTGACGATTCCCGTTCCCATAGAAGCCCCTCTCCCCAAGGGGGTCACCGATTTCCTTCCGGAAAAGGCCGACAAGATCGGCTATATCGAAGGGAAGATCCGGAAGGTTTTCGAGCTCTGGGGATTTCGCCGGATCATCACGCCGCTGCTTGAGTTCGATGATGTCATGGCCGCCGGGCTCGGCGAGGATCTGCGGGGAAAAACCTTTCGTTTCGATGACCGCCAGTCCGGCAAGCTGCTCGCCATCCCCTCCGACATCACCCCCCAGGTTGCCCGCATAGTGGCAACGCGCATGCGCGGCTACCCCCTGCCCTTCCGCCTCTGTTACAGCGGCCGGGTCCTTCGTCACGCCGAGCTGCAGGCCGGCCGGAGCCGCGAAATCTTTCAGGCCGGCGTGGAGCTGATCGGCCTGGAGTCACCGGAAGCCGACGCCGAGATGGTGGCGATGGCCGTGGAGGTGCTGCGCGGACTCGGGTTCGACGATTTCAAGCTCGATCTGGGACACGTCGGGTTCTACAGGGGGATCATGTCCTCGGTCGCCCTGGACGCCCCGATCCGCGCGGCACTCCAGGAAGCGATCAGCAAGAAGGATGCTTCGGCCGTGAAGGCCCTGCTTGAGAACGCGGCGATTTCCGATTCTTCCAAGGAGGAACTTGCCGCGCTGCCGCGCCTTTTCGGGGGACGCGAGGTCCTTGCCGACGCCCGGCGGATTGTCGCCAACGAAGGGTCACGGCAGGCCCTCGATAACATCGCCCAGGTTCTCGACATCCTCGACATCCACGGAGTCGCGGAGCATCTCACCATCGATCTGGGGGAAATACGCGGCCTCAACTACCATAGCGGCCTTACCTTCGAGGGTTTTGTCACCGGCACGGGCGAGGCGGTCTGCAGCGGCGGCCGCTACGACAACCTCACGGCCCGGTACGGGTTTCCCGCGCCTGCAACCGGGTTCGCGTTCAACATTCTCACCCTGCTCAGCGCCCTGGAAAAGAAGCCTGACGTCGAGGCATGCAAGACTCGCGATTTCCTGATCTTCAACCTGAAGGACGACCGGCGGGAGGCCCTGGAGATCGCCCAGCTCCTCCGTTCACTCGGATACACGACCGCCCGGGACATCATCCGCAGAAACTTCGATGATTCGCTTGACTACGCCAGGCGAATGAACATACTCCGCATGATGGTCATCGGCGGTGAGCATTGCGCAGAGGACGAAGTCTATATTGTTCGCGTGGCCGACAAAAGAGGGACCGTGGTGAAGAAGGACGTTCTGATGGGAACCGGCTTTTCCCACCACATCCTCCCCTGATAAGGAGAAGGCGATGGCTAATGTTGTTGTGGTTGGCGCCCAGTGGGGCGATGAAGGAAAAGGGAAGGTAGTCGATATCTACACCGAGCACGCGGACGATGTGGTCCGCTACCAGGGTGGCAACAATGCCGGCCACACGCTCGTCGTGGCGGGGGAAAAAACCATTCTCCACCTCATTCCTTCGGGGATTCTGCACGAAGGAAAGCGCTGCATCATCGGCAACGGCGTCGTGCTCGACCCCGAGGTCTTCATCATGGAGGTCACCCGGCTCAAGGAAAAGGGTCGGCTCCGGAACGACAGCGCCCTCCTCGTGAGCGAGTCGCTCCACGTCATCATGCCGTACCACAAGAGAATCGACCTTGCCCGCGAGGCGAAGAGCGGCGAGAAGAAGATCGGCACCACGGGCCGCGGCATCGGCCCGACCTACGAAGACAAGATCGGCCGGCGCGGCATCCGCCTCATGGACCTCCTCGACCGGGAGATCTTTGCCCGCAAGCTCCGGGAGGCGCTCGAAGAGAAGAATTTCATCCTCGAAAAACTGCTCGGGGCCGACCCTTTCACCTTCGAGGAGATCTACGAGCAGTACTGCGGCTACGCCGACACCCTGCGCAAGTATGTCGCCGACACCACCCTGGTCCTGCACCGCGACATCGCGGCAGGGAAGAAAATCCTGTTTGAAGGTGCCCAAGGGACGCTTCTCGACGTCGACCACGGCACCTACCCCTACGTAACCTCCTCGTCGACCTGCGTCGGCGGGGCCTGCACCGGCACCGGGGTAAGCCCCCGGGAGATTCACGAGATCATCGGCATCTCCAAGGCCTATGTCACGAGGGTCGGCAGCGGCCCGTTCCCGACCGAACTCCTCGACGCCGACGGGGAGAAGCTTCGGCAGGCGGGAAACGAATTCGGCTCCACCACCGGCCGACCGCGCCGCTGCGGGTGGTTCGATGCCATGGTGGTCCGGTTTGCGGTGCGGGTAAACGGCCTGACCGGCGTCGCCCTCACCAAGCTGGATGTCCTGAACGATTTCGACACCATCCGCATCTGCACCGGTTACCTCTACGACGGCAAACCGCTCGAGGAACTCCCGTCCAACCTGGCCGTATTCGAGAAGTGTACGCCGGTTTACGAGGAGATGCCCGGCTGGAAGAGCGACATCAGCAGCGCCCGCGCGTTCGATGAACTTCCCGGCGCCGCCCGGCGCTACGTCAAGCGCCTGGAGGAACTGATCGGCTGTCCCATTGTCCTCGTTTCGGTCGGCCCCGGCCGCGACCAGACGATCACCATCAGAAACCCCTTCGCATGAGAAGCCCAAAAAAGTATTGACACACAGAAGATCGTCTGATAATAATCGTCTTCTCTTTACGAGCCGCTAGCTCAGTTGGTAGAGCACCTGACTTTTAATCAGGTGGTCGTTGGTTCGATCCCAACGCGGCTCACCATCTACCAGCAAAGAACCCGGTCGGGACATCCCACCGGGTTCTTTTCCCTTCGTCCCCTTCGTCTAGCCCGGCCCAGGACACCGCCCTTTCACGGCGGCGACGGGGGTTCAAATCCCCCAGGGGACGCCAATCATGTAAAGGAGTCAATCGAAAGATTGGCTCCTTTTTTTGTGTCATTGTCATGTAAATTGTCATGTACCGATGAAGACTGAAGGCGGCTCAAAACGGCGACGGCATTCTTCAGATGATTCGGCGCAAGGTGCGCATAGCGGAGGGTCATAGTCAGGGTGGTATGCCCCAGGAGCTTCGAGACGGCGGTAATGTCCACGCCGTTCATGACAAGCTGGCTTGCGAAGGTATGCCGGAGATCGTGGAAATGAAAATCCCTGATCCCGACGCGTCGGCAGGCGGTGGCAAAGGAGCGCTTCACGTCCTGGTAAGGCTTGCCGGTCTCAGGATCAAAGAAGACATAAGGCACGTCAAGGCGCCTTATCTGCTTCTGCAACACTTCCCGCAAGGTGTCGTTGATCGGGATTTCCCGGCGGCGGCTTGTCTTCACCATTTTTTCCTCAAGCAAGATGAAGCCGTGTTTCAGATCGACGTTTTCCCATTTCAGCTTCAAGATTTCCCCGCGTCTCATCCCGGTATTCAAAGCCATTATCAAGATCGGCTTCAAGTGCATTTCGGCAGCTTCTACCAGTCTCCGGCCTTCATCGAGCGACAGGTAACGCAAACGCCGGTTGTTCTCCGGGGATAGCTTCACCCTCCTAATCCGCTTGGCAACATCTTCAGAGATCATATCCCAGTCAACCGCCTTTGTGATCATGTGCTTGAGGCAGGCCAAGCCCCGGTTGACGGTGGCAGGCTTGACAGGTGGCAGCTTCTCCCCGCCTTTTCTCCGTGGTGGCCTACTCTCTATCAATAGCCGCGACTGCCAGCCCTCCACGGCTGAAAGGGTGAGATTGTTCAGCTTCACGGCCCCGAATTCCTTCTGAAGCTGTGAGATGAAAATCTCCTTTGTGCTGGCCCCTTTCTGCTTGACGATGAAAGGCCGGTACTTGTCGGCAAGGTCGTTAAATGTAAAGTTCTGGCTCCGTTTCTGGACAACTGGTGTGGTGCCCTCCGCAACCTCTTTTTTCCGGCAAGCCAGGAGATATTCAGCGTCGGCCTTCTTGTCGCTTTTACTGGATTCCCACTTTTGAAGCCCGTCAAGCCCCATGTATGTAATCCAGTAAATCCGGCCCCTCTTGAAAATACCTTTGCTTCTCCTCATGACACACTCCGCATGCTAGCAATATAGTTTGATAGCATGATAGCAAAACATCAACTATTGTCAATGTACTTTTGTTGACATGCTATCAACTAGACCCTATAATCCCGGCATGGCAGAGAAGCTAACAACTAAAGAAAAAAAATCGCTTATTGCCCGGCTATCTCCTGAAATGCTCAAGGAGTTAAAACACCTTGCCATTGACAGGGATACTTCAATCAATGCCTTGGTTGAAGAAGCCATTGTTGACCTTCTGAAAAAGTACACTTCTCAATGAAACGGGTGTTATTGCTGGCTTTACCATAACATGACAGTTTACATGACATGGCAGCAATTCTCCCCTGATTACACAAGGTTTGCTCCCGCGCTCTTGATAAGTAATCAGGTGGTCACTAGCGAATTGACAGGGGGTTTTAAGGAATAGTTATCCATACAATGTGTCAGTATACGCAGGTGGGGGCGGTATCGAAGTGTTCTTAGCGAGACTCGGTGACTACCCCTTTTACTGACACCCCCGTTAACTTTTACAGAAAATACATATCAACACCAGGTGTGACTTCCCCTTCCAAAAACCGCGCACAGGCAAATATGGAAGCCGCTTTTGCTTTATGGGAGCCCTAGAGGGCGGCGGGAGCAGCGGCAAGTCAGACGCGGGCTTTTTTCGCGGCTGTCTTGCCGCCGCGATGGGCGGGCGGGTGATCATGGGCGGGCTTGAAAGCGTAGCGCCAGCGGAGCTTTGAAGACCCAAGCCGTGCCTTTACGGGGAGCCCCTGGGGGGCGGACGGGAGCAGCACGGGGCGGCCCGGAAGTGGGGTGGCGGAAGGACCCGGCCAAGGGGGCAAGTTGACATAACAAACCTGTTATGTCAAAGCGGGAGCGAGGGGAGGCCGGGGGCACGGCCTTTGCTACGTTTCATCGCAAAGGGCGTGACGCCGGGCCACGTCCCATAATGGCGCCATTATGGGACGTGCCGAACGGAGCGGCTTGCGCCCTTGAGTGGGGCCTGGAGCCGACCCGCTGGAGGGTTGCCCCGTGCTGCGGGTGGGCGGGGGATGGCTGTCCTTTATTGTGCGTCCCAAATGCTAAGCGAAAAATTTACTGAAGCTTTAATTCAATCCTTTCATCGTTCATTAGTATAACAGATTTGTCAAGGAGTTGCTGTCCAGATATATCTTTTTCCTTATAAGATTTAACAGCTGACTCCGGTATTAAGAATCTATATTCAATGGACTGATTGCTTGCGTACTTTTCAGCAAAGCTTTTAGTATAACCAACAACCGAAAGATCATATCCATAAAACTTTTTAGGATCACTTATATGTTCATTTAGAGGGTTCAGTACCTTTCTAATTACTTCATCAAAAATGTTTTTTGCTATATCATATTTGTTGAGTTTTAGAGAATTGTAAACTAAGCCATTAGTAAATTTGAATTTCAAATATTTCTTTCCTTTAAACTCAGCTATGTCGATTGAACGATAATTGAGGTATGAATCAGTCAAAAGGCTTTGCAGTCTAATTAAATCAATAAATGCAAATGTCTTCTTTGTTAAAGTACTATCTTTTTCAGAGTTAAGGAATGATGGTACAAAATAGTCATTTGGCTTGTACAGAGTTACCTTATCAGCCTGAGATTGTGGGTCATTTGCAAATGACCTAGACTGAGAATACTTAGAAGGCTTACTGCATGATCCATAATCGGATTTCATTAACCCTGACTTCTGGTAATAATTGTTAGCTGTTATAAGATAACTGAACTCAGTTTTGTAATTTGCCAACGTACTGTAGGTAGTAGTGTCAGCATTAGCATCTAAGCTTACCGTAAGTTTGCCATCAGAAGCTGTTGTGAAAACTTCCTTTTTTTTTATCGAGCCGTTATTTTTGAGAGCATATTCTACCTTGGCACCAGCAATAGGAATATTGTCTATATCAACAATGTTCAATTCGTAATTGTGAGCTATAGGGGGGAAAGAAACCGGTGGAGTATAATTATAAGTGTCGTATGAGCGATAGGTACTTGGAGGCACGCAGGCTGTGAGTAAAAGACCAAGACTTATCACTGATAATGCAAGAAAATACCTCATTCCCTTCCTCCTTAAATGGATTTCTGCAATTTTTGCACACTATCACAATATTAATAGGTTTTCAACAGTCTGGTTTTCGGAACTTCCTTAACCCTCCCGGTAATGGTAGTCCTTGGGGTGGCTTTGATTTACCTATAAGTCTCCCTGTTGAATCTCTTCCCTTTCACGTAGAAGAAGATGTTGTCCTTCCCCGTAACCTCCTTCCATTCCTCAATGCTGCCAACGCAGACACTCCATTCCTTCCGGAAAGCCGGGTTGAACCGCCCCCCTCCATCTTCCACTGATAATGTTCCTCCATTATGTGAAGAGCTGCAAATTAATGCTTGACAAACCAGCAAGAGTCATGGTAAAGTGGCGCCATAAATAACTGGTCTATAAGACGATCAGCTTCCGATAACAAGGAAGAGGCCTCGGGGATAAAACCTTCAGGCCTTTTTTGTTCCAAAAAATTAGAAACAGCATGGAGAAACTGGATATGTGAAATGACGCAGGGTAAGTGAGGCAAGTAGGGCAGGACCTTACAATTTGGGAGAAAAGGGCTTTACGGGGTGACACCTGGAGCCCTTTTCGCGTTTCTAACCAAGGAGGTGATGTTTCATGACATAGAATCAATGACGTATGGGGCAAATGAGCAATGAACTTACAACAGAATATCTATAACGCGGGTAACACCGCTTCTCCTGGAATCCCCGTAGGGGGATTGAGAATTGACCATGTCGAGGAATCTGCAAGCGAGCAGTGGGCAGTCAATCAGTCACCAACAATCTATTAAAGGAAGTAATTTTAATGTTTAACGAAACTGGTATGGATTTACCCAATGCCAAGAACATGCTTGATGTTGCGCTTGATTACGTTGCAAAAGGATGGCCGGTATTCCCATTGCGGCCTGGAGCAAAGACACCTATGGTTTCCGGTGGATTTTCCTCCGGTACAACTGATACCGCTCAGATCAAGGAATGGTGGGAGAAGCATCCGACAGCAAATATTGGCATCGCGACAGGTGCTTGTTCTTCACTCGTAGTCCTGGATGTCGATGTCAAAAATGGGAAGAACGGCGTGAGAGCCCTTGAAAAGCTGAGCGCCGAACACGGGGGCTTGCCTGATACCCTCACGTGCAGTACTCCTTCCGGGGGCTTCCACTACTATTTCCGACATCCTGGAACGGAAACAAGAGGAAGTGTCGGGGCACTCGGCGAAGGGCTGGACACTCGCGGAGATGGTGGGTATATCGTGGCTCCTCCATCCATCATCGAGGGTAACCACTATGCCTGGGACAACTGGGGAGCTGAGGTCGCCGAAATGCCTCAGTGGATACTCAAGAGCAAAAGGGCTAGCAACACAAGCATAAAAGAGGGAGAGAGAAACAACTACATCTTCAAAATAGCTGCCGCCCTTAGGGGGAAAAGTGTCCCCATCGAAGATGCCGAAGTGGAGGTTCTTTCCGCTGCCGCAAAATGCGACCCTCCCCTTCCTGAGGAAGAGGCGATAAGCTGCCTCAATAGCGCCTATCAGTATCCGGCAGGGGAAGAGATTCCGGAAGAGATCAAGGAGCTTAACGAGAAGCACGCTGTTGTCCGGGTTGGTGGAGCGTGCCGGATTCTCAGCGAGGTCTATGATCCTGTTCTTGGATTGGATGACATTGCCTTTTCCTCAACAGCGAACTTCAAAGAGCTTTACGGAAACCGGAAGCTGAACGAAAAGAAGCTCGGTGAAGCCTGGTTGGAACATCCTGACCGTCGCCAGTATGAGAGCGTCATCTTTGCCCCTGGTGTTGAGAAGACCGGTTACTATAACTTGTGGCGGGGATTTCCGCTGAAATCAAAGGAAGGAGATTGTAGCCTTTACCTGGACCATGTGAAGGACAACATCGCGAATGGGGACGAGGAGATTTATCATTACCTCCTGGCGTGGATGGCAGATGTAATTCAGCGGCCCCGTGACCTTCCCGGCGTCGCGGTAGTTCTCAGAGGAAAGCAAGGAACCGGCAAGGGGGTTTTTGCCACGGAGTTCGGGAAGCTCTTCGGAAAGCACTTCAAGCACCTCGCCCACGGGAAGCATCTCACCGGGAACTTCAACAACCACCTGAAAGACGCGCTCCTTGTGTTCGCAGACGAGGCGTTCTGGGGTGGCAAGAAGGAATCGGAAGGAACGCTGAAGGCGCTGATTACAGAAGAGCGCCTGACAATCGAGGGGAAAGGACTGGACCAATACTTCGTTAAGAACCACATCCACCTGATGATGGCGAGCAACAACGAATGGGTGGTCCCGGCGAGCTTCGAGGAGCGGCGGTTTCTCATCCTCGACGTAAGCGACCGGCACCAGCAGGATCATGGGTATTTCTCCGCGATCAGGGAGCAGATGGACAACGGAGGCCGGGAAGCTTTTCTGCATTACTTGGAAAACTTCGACCTGTCAAAGATCAACCTTCGGGCGGCACCTAAGACAAAGGCTCTGTTCGAGACAAAGCTCCTCAGCATGTCGCCTATTGAAAAGTTCTGGCACGAAAGACTCCAACTCGGAACACTCCAAAATAGCGATACTGAGTGGAAAACCGAAATCCCGGTAATCGAGCTAAAGGAGGCATACAAGGACTTCCTGAAGGATTTGAGCGTAAGCCCGAGGTTCTCAGACGAGGAATTTGGGAAGAAGCTCCGGAAGCTCGTACCCCACCTCGACAGATACCGTCCGATGATTAACGGAGTACGGCAGGGGTACCATTACGGGCTTCCTCCTCTGAAGGACTGCCGGGAGTTTTTCAGGACAATCACGCATATGGATATTAGATGGGAGGTCGAGGAAAACATTGATACGTTAGAGTTTTAGACTGGCGTGGCTGCCCTATCTCACATATCGAGGTAAGGCAGCCACTTCTCCCATAAAGTTTGGGGATGTCCCGGATGCCCTAGATGCCCTACCTTCACCAAAAAAAAAATAAGAACGGCTGATGGTCTGCCTCTTTCATCCTTATGGTGGAGACAGATTAGATTGGGCTAAGACATGCGGGACAACCGGGACATTACCCCATGCTGTTGTGAAGTACATTGTAAAATCCAAAGAATGAGGTACTTATGCGATATAAGCCAAAAGAAAGACCAACGCCAGAAGTGGCTCGACAGGTACTGATAGCAATTGGTGATCAAGGTATAATCCTCCATCACAGCCAAGAACGCACTGATCGAATAAGGGATATAATTGATAGCCACTTCACCTGCAAAAAGGCGAACGATTACAAGCATGCCCTTTATCAATGCTTTCTTGTTTGTGAGCGCATCCCTAGGAATCCAGCGAAGGGAGGGGCGCCGTACTCTACCACGTATGTCCATAAACTGGCCGATTTACCGGACAATTTACCTGATGAGGACAAAAAAATCTTCGAGACGATCCGGATATTCTATGATGCAATGATGAAGCGACTTAAGGAAGGGTGCAAAGGGAAAGACCGTCAAACGAGGAAAGAATTAAAAGTTGCTTAATTGTTTACGTCCCTGGAAAACAGACATCATGGGAATCAAGTGTGGCGACAACTCATTACGTTGTTGAGGAGCCTTGATAAAGAGCTAAAGGCTGCCTAAGAAGCGACAGGACACGCGAAAATGCGTCATGTAGATTGTCATAAGGGAGGCGTCAAGGTCCATACCGAAATGGAAATAACTACCTGAAATAACGACCTGGTTCTGTGTTGCACCTGACTTTTAATCAGGTGGTCGTTGGTTCGATCCCAACGCGGCTCACCATCTACCAGCAAAGAACCCGGTCGGGACATCCCACCGGGTTCTTTTCCCTTCGTCCCCTTCGTCTAGCCCGGCCCAGGACACCGCCCTTTCACGGCGGCGACGGGGGTTCAAATCCCCCAGGGGACGCCAACTTCAATTCCGCGCCAAAATGAAAAGCCCTTCCGCATCCGCGCGGGAGGGCTTTTTCGTTCCCGCATCCATCTTCGCTGTCACGGGGATCGAAACGGCTGGACGAGGAGGCGGGGGAGGGTCAGCATCTCCGGACTCCTGAACTCTTTCAGGCCGATCGTCATCCCCCCATGCCCCCCTTCGGGCTGGGGGCGGTAAGTGCCAGCCAGACGGTCCCACCAGGGAAGATTGAAGCCGAAGTTGCTGTTCGTCTCGTGGGGGACGATCGAATGGTGGACGCGGTGCATGTCCGGCGTTACGACGACCAGTCGCAACCACCGATCCAGGGCCGGGGGAATCCGGATGTTGCCATGATTAAACATGGAGGTCGCGTTCAGGGTCACCTCGAAGGCGATTACTGCGGTGACCGGTGCCCCCAGCAGAGCCACCGCCGCCAGCTTGATTCCCTGCGAGACGATGATCTCCAGGGGGTGGAAGCGGTTGCCGGTGGTGACGTCGACGTCGAGGTCCGTGTGGTGCATCCGGTGAAGACGCCAGAAAATCGGAAGGAAATGAAAAAGCACATGCTGCAGATAGATGACCAGGTCAAGGACGATGACGGCCACCACAATCCCGACCCACTGCGGGAGGACGAAGGCGTTCAGAATTCCCCACCCCCCTTCCCGGGCCCTCATGGCCATGTCGAGGGGGAGAACGGGGAGCGCGAGGCGGGCAAGTGACGTGTCGATTGCCGCCAGTGAAAGATTGGCGAACCAGCGCCTACCCTTCCGGTCGGTGAGCGGCCGGCGTGGTGCTATCACCTCCCAGGCGGCAACGGCCGCAAGGACTCCAAAGAAAAAACCGAGACGGATGGCCACTTCACCCTCCATGCACCCTCTCCTATCCCTCCATCCCGAAAACGGGAATCAACATCAACATCTATTCTATGCCCTGCATATGAGTCCGCAAGCAGCAGCCCCGAAGGAATCGGAAATTGTAATTCAATTATTTGTATAATATATTTTGCAAAAACCATTATCGTGGAGGTGGAAGATGAAACTGCGCATCATCGTGATCGGAGCCAATGCAGCGGGGGCGAAGGCAGCCTCCAAGGCCAAACGGATTAACCCGCACGCCGAAGTCACCCTGATTGACCGCGGCAGCTTCATCTCCTACGGTGCCTGCGGGATTCCGTATTTCGTATCGGATACCGTCGGGGATATGAAAGAACTGATGAGCACACCGGTGGGGGTGGTACGGGATGCGGCCTTTTTCCGGAAGGTGAAGGGGGTTGAGGTCATTACCGGGACCGAGGCGCTCAGCATCGACCGGAAGGCGAAAACGGTGGAGCTATTCGAAAAGGGGAGCGCGACAACGTACTCCCTTGCGTACGACAGGCTGGTACTGGCCACGGGAAGCTCACCGCTTCTTCCTCCCCTGAAAAACCGGGAACTCGGCAACATCCTGACGGTCAAGGCCATTGAAGATGCCGTGCTGCTGAAGGAGCGGGCCGTGGCCGGAAAGAGCGCCTGCATAGTCGGCGGGGGGCTGATCGGCCTGGAAACGGCGGAGGCCCTGAAGCAGAAAGGGATGAAGGTCTCTCTGGTCGAGATGCGCGGTCAGCTGCTGCCGGGGGTCCTGGACCCGGAGATGGCGAGCCTCGTGGAGAAGCATCTCCGCCAGAACGGGGTCGAGGTGATGACGGGATGCCGGGTTACAGGATTCGAAGGCGCCGTCGGGGTCGCAAAGGTCATGACCGAAGGGGGCGAGCTGCCGGCCGATCTGGTGGTCCTGGCGCCGGGGGTTACCCCGAACACGCAGCTGGCGGCGGATGCCGGCCTGGAAATCGGTCCCACCGGCGCCATCGCCGTCGACTCCGCCATGCGCACCAGCGACCCCGCCATCTACGCCTGCGGCGACTGCTGCGAAACCACCCACCTCGTCACCGGCAGGAAGATCTATCTCCCGCTCGGCAGCACGGCCAACAAGCAGGGGCGGGTCGCCGGCATAACGCCGCCGGGGGGGAGGCGGCATTTTCGGGCATCCTCGGCACCAGCATCGTCAAAGTCTTCAGCATCAATGCCGGGAAGACCGGCCTCACCGAGTCCGAGGCGCGCCGGCACGGATATGACGTCGAAACCGTCCTCTCTCCTGCCCCCGACAAGGCACACTTCTTCCCCGGCGCCAAGCCAATCGCCCTGAAGCTGGTGGCAGACCGGGCAACCGGAAGGATCCTCGGCCTCCAGGCCGTCGGCGAAGGGGCCGTCGACAAGCGGGTGGACGCCGCCGCAGCGGCCATCACCTTCGGCGCCACGGCAGAGCAGCTCTCCCATCTGGATCTGGCCTACGCCCCACCCTACTCCGCCGCCATGGACAACCTCATCGTGGCTGCGGATATCCTGAAGAACAAGCTGGCCGGCCACGCCAGGGGATCTCCCCCGGAGAGGTGAAGAAAAAGCTGGAGGATGGCGACGACTTCATCCTGCTCGACGTCCGCTCGCCGGCGGAACATGCGGAAGTCGGGATCGAGGGGGCGACGCTCATCCCCCTGGGGGTATTGAGGGAAAAACTGGAGGGTCTCTCAAGAGAGAAGGAGATCGTCACGTTCTGCAAAATCAGCCTGAGAGGTTATGAAGCCCAGAAGATCCTTGATGCCGCCGGGTTCGAGAATGCCAGGTTCCTGGACGGCGGCATCATGACCTGGCCTTACAGGCTCCGGCACGGTCTGCAGCCGGGCGAGCGGAAAGAATAATGGCCACAGACGTGCGAAGACCCGGGAACAACCCGGGTCTTCAACGGTAGATGGCGGCCAGGCGTCATGCGTACTGGGTATAGAACTGCCTGACTCTGGTCAGGTATTCACGGGTTTCGCGGGGCATGAGATGGGGCTTGCGGTCTACGTTTCCAGGTCCCCAGTTGTAGGCGGCCAACGCCTTGTCGACGTTGCCGGCGTAACGATCCAGAAGATCGCGGAGAAAGCGCGTCCCCGCCATGACGTTCTGCTCCGGATCGAAGGAGTTGGTGACCCCGAGACCGCGCGCCGTTGCCGGCATGAGCTGCATGAGCCCCTGGGCGCCGACGGGAGATACCGCGTTGGGGTTGAAATTGCTTTCCGCCTTGATGACCGCCTTGATCAGCCCGACCTCGACCCCGTAACGGCGGGAGGCGCGCTGGACGACGACGTCGAGCCAGTTGCCGGCAGTCGGCTCCCGGGCCGGAGGGATATCGGCGGCTGGCACATCGCCGGCCGCGGGTAGATCGCCGGAAGCAAGGGATGACGTGTCGGTTTTTCGACCATTTTCGGCAAAGCTTTTGAGGACGAGTTCCACCGCCCGGGAGGGGGACGCTGCGACCCCTTCCCCGTCGGGCTCCCCGAGGGAAAAGGCGCTGCGCATCATCTCCAGCCGGAGCAGTTCGGCCGCGGCGACGGCCTTTTGGGCGGTGAGTTCCGGCGCCGGGGCGCCGTCGAGGTTATTGGCAAGGAGGGTGGCAAAGCGGGGATCATCGGCGGAAGGGGGGGTGGAGCCCCGTTCCCTTGACGCCCGGGCGGCTGCCGCCTGGAGTTGTGCGAGTGGATCGATCATGCCCACGTCTTATGCAAAAGACGTGACAAGCGAGTCGAGCTTTCTTTTCTTTAGTTTTTCGATCAGGGTCGTCCGCTTGAGATTGAGGAGGAGGGCGGCCTCTTTCTTGTTCCCCCCGGTCTTCTTGAGGGCCTGCATGATCAGGCCGTTCTCGAACTCCTCCACGACGGTGTTGAGGCAGATGCCGCTGTCGGGGAGCGCCATCGCCTCGGAGGGGGGGGCGATCGTTACCCCCGAGTACTTCTCGGGAAGGTCCTTGACGCCGATGATGCCAAACCCCTTGAGGATCACCAGACGCTCCACGAGGTTCTCAAGCTCGCGCACGTTGCCGGGCCAGTCGTAATGGCAGAGGAGCTCCATGGCATCGCTGTCGATCCCCTTGACCTTGCTCTTCTTGTTGCGGTTGAAGCGGTCGAGGAAGGTGCCCACGAGGAGCGGAATGTCATCCTTGCGTTCCCGCAGCGCCGGGATGAAGATCGGGATGACCGAGATCCGGTAGTAGAGGTCTTTCCTGAAGGCCTTGGTGGCGACGAGCTTCTCCAGATTCTGGTTGGTGGCGGCGATGATCCGGACGTCGACCTTCTTGGAGCGGGTAGCCCCCACCGGCTCCAGCTCCCGGTTCTGAAGCACCCTCAGGAGCTTCACCTGCAGGTTCGGCTTCATGTCACCGATCTCATCGAGGAAGAGGGTGCCGCGATCCGCCATCTCGAAACGGCCGATGCGGGTGGCAACGGCGCCGGTGAACGAACCCTTCACGTGGCCGAAGAGCTCACTTTCGAGGAGTTCGTCCGGAATGGCGGCGCAGTTGACCGGAACGAAGTTGCGCGTCTTGCGATTGCTCAGGTCGTGGATGGCGCGGGCGACGAGCTCCTTGCCGGTTCCCGACTCCCCCTGGACGAGGACGGTGGAATCGGATTCGGCAACCTTCTCGATGAGCTCGAAGAGTGAAAGCATCTTGGAGCTCTCGCCGATGATGTTCGGGATGAGCGAGCGGTTCTTGATCGCCGGTTTGGGACGATAGGTCTGACTCTGGAGGGACTGGTGCTCCATCCCCCGCTTGACGTGGGTCTCCAGCTCGTCGAGATTGAACGGCTTCTCCAGATAGAAGAACACCCCCGCCTTGAGGAGGTTGGAGGCCATCTCGTGGTTGCCGAAGGCGCTGTACGCGATGATGACGGTCCCGGGACGCATCGATTTCAGCTTCTTGACGAACTCAAGCCCGTTGACCCGCGGCATCATCAGGTCCGTGATGACAAGGTCGACCTCCTCGGTCTCCAGCTTGTCGAGGGCGTCCTGACCGTCGCACGCCTGCACCACCTCGTACCCTTTGTACTTGAGGAATGCCGTCACAAAATCCCGCGTCTTCTTGTCGTCGTCGGCAATGAGCAGTCTCGCTGTTTCCATGGTCTCCCCTGAACGTAACGCCCCGGAACATCTGCTGTCTTTTGTGGGAAAACATCTTAGTCAGGATTATGACAAAAGTCAACAAAATGACGAGGGCGCCGAAAAAATATTTTTCTCTAACCGCTGGAAACAACTTTTGTCTGAAAAGAATGGGGCTCCCCGGACCCGAAGGAATTGTGGCGGAGGGGGGCTCCGGATTGTGTCAATTTTACGAATCGTCCGTCACGGCCGCGCAAACCACGCTTCGAGCGTTATCCGGAGCTGAAAAATATTATTAAAATTTTCGCCGCCGGCGCCGAAGAGTATAACTGCGCGGCACCGCCCCCATCCGGCAGCACGGCTGACCGGGGGAATTCGAGCGGGAGGGCGTCGGATAAGAACGATATTTGCATCGCCGGATACTTTGCCCACGGGGGCGACGGGACAACGATTCAATTCCAGCAGGGCGGGACGGAAAAAGGAGGACAGGGCAATGGAGACAGCACTTCAAACCAGGGTGGAAGTGGCAAGAAGCGAACTCATACAGCTGGTCAGCTTCAAGCTGGAAGAGGAGGAGTACGGGGTCAACGTCCTGAAGGTGCGGGAGATCATCCGGATGCCGACCATCACCCGCGTCCCCAACACCCCCCACTACATCGAAGGGGTCATCAACCTGCGGGGGAAGGTCATCCCGATCATCTCCATGCGCAAGCGCTTCAGCCTTCCCGAAGGCGAGACCAGCAGCCAGACCCGGATCATGGTCATGGACATGGACGGGGAGCTGATGGGGTTCGTGGTCGACGCGGTCTCCGAGGTGATCCGGATCTCCGAGAGCGAGATCCAGCCGCCGCCGGCAGTGGTCAACAGCGCCGTGGAGCAGGAGTGCCTCTCGGGGGTCATCAACCAGACCGAGCGGCTCCTCTTCTTCCTCGACCTGGAGAAGCTCATCTCCCGCGACGAGCGGCAGATGTTCAGCGGCATCCTGTAGCAACCACGTTCGGAACGCGCGCAAGCGCCGCGCCCCGGCTTCATTTCTGTTCGTGAGGAGTAGCGCATGGCAATAGAGTGCGAAGACCAGGAACTCCTGGAAGGTTTCCTGACCGAGACCACCGAGCTGCTGGAAAAGCTGGATGACGATCTGGTGGCGCTGGAGAAGGCCCCGGCGGACACGGAGCTGATGAACGGCATCTTCCGGTCGATCCACACCGTCAAGGGGGCGTCGAGCTTCCTCGGCTTCGAGCTCCTCGTAAAGGTCACGCACAAGACCGAGGATGTCCTCAACCGGCTGCGCCGCAGCGAACTGGCGGTGACCCCCGAGATCATGGACGTGATCCTGGAGGCGGTGGACCTGGTGAAGCTGCTGGTGAGCGACATCAAGGGGGGGGATATCGTCGAGCGGGAGATCGACGGCACCATCGCGAAGCTCCTTCCCTACCTTTCGGACAACGCGAAGGAGGCAACGGTCCTCAGGCAGCCGGCACCGGCCACCCCGGTGGAGACTCCGGCGGCGGAACAGCAGGGGACGGCCGCGGCAGATCCCCCGCCGGCTCCCGAGCCGCAGGCAGCGCCGGAGACGACGCCGGCGAAGGGTGCCCCCCCCCCGCCTCCGGCCAAGACCCCCTCCCCTCCTGCGGCCAGGGATGTCGACAAGAAGGCGGACGATCTTTCCGACAACTCCACCGTCCGGGTCGATGTCAAGCGCCTCGACGACCTGATGAACCAGGTGGGGGAACTGGTGCTGGAACGCAACCGGATGATGCAGCTCAATACGGATTTCCAGGGGGGAGGCGAGGACAGCGCCTTTGGCGAGGAGTTCAGCAAGCTCTCCAAGCGGATCAGCTTCGTCACGTCGGAGCTGCAGATGCAGGTTCTGAAGATGCGGATGATCCCGGTGGAGAAGGTCTTCAAGAAATTTCCCCGCATCGTCCGCAACATGGCGCGGGACCTCGGCAAAGAGGTGGACCTCGTGGTCCTCGGGGAGGAGACGGAGCTGGACCGATCGGTGGTCGACGAGATCGGCGATCCGCTGATCCACCTGATCCGCAACGCCATGGACCACGGTCTCGAAACCCCCGACGAGCGGACGGCCGCCGGCAAGCCCCGCAAGGGGACCCTCATCCTCTCGGCGGCCCACGAGGGGAACCAGATCGTCATCAGCATCAAGGACGACGGCAAGGGGATCGATCCCGACCGGATCGCCCGCAAGGCAAAGGAAAAGGGGCTGGTCACCGACGAGCAGCTGGCGGCCATGGGGCAGCGGGAGATCCTCGACCTCATCTTCCTCCCCGGCTTCTCCACCAAGGAGAAGGCCACCGACCTGTCGGGGCGCGGCGTCGGCATGGATGTGGTCCGGACCAACATCAAGAAGCTCAACGGGATCATCGACATCAAGAGTGAGCTCGGCCAGGGATCGGAATTCATCCTCAAGCTCCCCCTCACCCTCGCCATCATCCAGTCGCTCCTCGTCGAGGTGGAGGACGAGACCTACTCCATCCCGCTGGCGGCGGTCCTCGAAACCCTGCGGGTGGAGGAGCGGGAGTTCCACGTCATCGGCGGTCAGGAGGTGCTCAAGCTCCGCAACTCGGTCCTCCCTCTCATGCGGCTGCAGAAGGTCTTCAACGTGGCCGGGAGCGGCCGCGCCCGCACCGCCTGCTACGTGGTGGTGGTCGGCGTGGCGGAAAAGCGGGTGGGACTCGTGGTGTCGCGGCTCCTCGGCCAGCAGGAGGTGGCGATCAAGTCCCTCGGCAAATACCTGGCGAACCTCCCCGGAATCGCCGGCTCCACCATCCTGGGGGACGGGCGCGTGACCCTCATCATCGATCCGGCCGGCCTCCTGGAAAACAGCGACGGGAGCGGCGGCGGACGGATCGCGGCCTGACCGCCGCGCCGCCCGGTCACCCCACGTCACGAACACGGATCGAGCAATGAGTGCAAAGATATCGGACAAGGACTTCGAGGTCCTGCGGGACTTCATCTACAGCCACTGCGGCATCTACTTCCATACCAGCAAGAAGTACTTTCTGGAGAGCCGGATCACCCGGCGGCTCGAAGAGACCAAGGCCGCCAGCGTCACCTCCTACCTGGGTCTCCTGAGGAACGGCGCGGGGAAGTCGCCGGAGCTGTCGAAGCTGCTCGACGAGATCACCACCAACGAGACCTGCTTCTTCCGCAGCCCCCCCCAGCTCAAGGCCCTCGAAACGGCATTTCTCCCCGAGATCGTCGCCGCCAAGGGAAAGATCGGCTTCCGCAAGCTCCGGGTCTGGAGCGCCGGCTCGTCATCGGGAGAGGAGGCCTACACCCTCGCCATGATCCTGCTGGAGAAGCGGGCGACGCTCCTGAAGGACTGGATCATCGAGATCGTCGGGACCGACATCAATGAAACGGTCCTCGCCCAGGCCCGGGAAGGGGTCTACAACTCCTACGCGGTCCGCAACACCCCGGAATTCTACCTCAAAAAATATTTCCGCGAGGAGGCGGGGGGACGCTACGTCCTCTCCCCCGAGGTGAAGAAGCTGGTGAGCTTCTCCTCCCTGAACCTCTACGACGACGCCAAGATGGTCTTCATGAAGAGCTTCGACTTCATCCTCTGCGCCAACGTCCTGATCTACTTCGACCTGGCGTCGAAGACGAAGGTGGTGCAGCACTTTTACAACAACCTCCAGCCCTACGGCTACTTCTTCGTGGGGCAGTCCGAATCGCTCCACGGGGTCAACGACCGGTTCAAGACGGTCCATTTCCCCGGTGGGTTTGCCTACAAAAAATGAAAGGCGGTGTGGAGCGCGTGGAATCAACAGCAAGAACGGAGCGGGCCATAAGTCTCATCAAGGGGATGACGGACCTGCCGACGATCCCCGCCGTGGCGACCCGGGTCCTCTCCCTCCTCGACCAGCCCGAAGTCGATATCGACGAGATCGCCGACCTGATTCTGACCGACCAGGTAATGGCGGCCCGTGTCCTCAAGATCGTCAACTCCCCCCTCTACCGTCCCTCCCAGCCGATCACCTCCCTCAAGGGGGCCCTTATCTACCTGGGGCTGCGGCACATCAGGGAGTTCATCCTGACCTGCGCCTTCATCCAGAGCTTCGAGGGGAAGGACGGAGTTCTCGGCGTCAAGCCGTTCTGGGAACACTCCTTCGGCGTCGGCATCGTCGCCCGGATAATCGCCCGGAAGGCGGGCTACCGCGACACGGAGAAGGCGTACATCGGGGGGATCATCCACGACATCGGCGAGGTCTTCCTGAGCTACTACTTCCGGGAGGAGTTCCAGCGCCTGGTGGACCGAATGAAAGAGCACCCCCACCTCCTCGTGGAGGCCGAACTGGAGGAGTTCGGAACCACCCACTGCGAGATCGGCCTCTGCATGGCCCGGGAATGGAACTTCCCCGACGACTACTGCGAGGTGATCTCCTGCCACCACACCCCCCTCCAGGCCACGAACGATCCGCGGCTTGTAGCCATCGTCAACCTGGCGGACCTCTTCTGCACGGTCCGGCGGCTCGATTACGGCGGGAAGGAGTGGGTCCGCTTCTCTCTGGCGGAAGAACCGGCGTGGGAAATGGTCCAGGGGGAGGGGGCGGGGCTGGGGGACTTCGACGTCGAGCGGTTCTGCTACGAGCTGGACGACCAGGTGGAGGAGATCCGGGAACTGGTGCAGAATATCTTCAAGGATAGGTGACGATGGCCATATTTCCCAACCCAGGCGGCAAACTGCGGGTCCTTGTGGTCGACGACTCGTCGTTCATGCGGATGGTGATTCGAAGCGTCCTCGAAAAAGACCCTGCCATCGAGGTGATCGGGGTGGCGGTGGACGGCGTGGAGGGGGTCGAAAAGGCCCTGGCGCTCCACCCCGACCTGATCACCATGGACATCGAGATGCCACGGCTCGACGGCATCTCGGCCCTCAGGCAGATCATGGCCAAGTGTCCGACTCGGGTCCTCATGGTCTCCACGCTGACCTGTGAGGGGGCCCGGGCGACCTTCGAGGCCCTCGACGCCGGCGCCCTCGACTATATCCCGAAAAACGTCAGCGACAGCACCGACGCCCAGCGGATATTCCGCGAGGAACTGCTCCGCAAGGTAAAGGGAACCGCCGGCTCCTTCCTCGGCCGGCGGCTCGCCCCGTCCGCCACGGCATCCGTCATGACCCGGGTTGTTCCGGCGCCGCGACCTGTCGCCTCGCACGCCCCTCTCCAGAGGCTCCAGTACGTGGGGATCGGCGCCTCCACCGGCGGGCCAGTCGCCCTCCAGGAGGTCCTCGGCCGGATTCCGGCGAACTTCTCCCACGGCATCATGGTAGCGATCCACATGCCGAAGGCGTTCACCGGTCCCTACGCCGAACGGCTCAACACCAAGTGCTCACTCCTGGTCAGGGAGGCGAACGACGGCGACCTCCTCCAGCCGGGGGTGGTGCTGGTGGCACCGGGAGGACGTCACACCGCCCTGGTGCGGCAGGGAAACGGCGTGGCGGTCCGGACCCTCGCCACCACCGACTGCCCCCAGTACATCTACGTCCCGTCGGTGGACCACATGATCACCTCCCTGGCCGACGCCTGCAACGGCGCCATGCTCGGGGTGATCCTGACCGGCATGGGGGCCGACGGCTTCAAGGGGATGAAGCACCTGAAGGAAATGGGGGGGACGACCATTGCCCAGGACGAGGCGACCTCCACTATCTACGGGATGCCCCGGGCCTGCGTGGAGGGAGGGGTGGCCGACTCGGTCCTTCCCCTGACCCAGATCGGGCCTGAGATCGCGCGGATCGCCGGGTAGAGAGATTACCGCCGGGCGGTGAGGGCGATGCCGCCAGAGTTGACGGCGGCCCGGCAGCGGGAAAACCCGAGCCGCTTGAGGCGAAAGAGGAGAAACGGCGCGGCCAGCGCAGGGGCGCCGATGAAAAACAGGGAGAGTTCCCCCTCCCCGTTCACGAGCGCTTCGGGGTGGGCGAGACAGGAGGGGATGGCGGCCGGCGGCACGGGAATGAATCCCGGCGGCGCCGCGGCGCCGGGGGAGGCGGTTGCCGGGAGACGGGGGCCGCCTCTTTTCATGGGGGGGAGAACCGCGTTCACCGCCACCAGCACAAAAACCCGGAATCGATCGTACATCTTCACGGCAGTCCTCGCTTCACAGATTGCGGACTTCAACGTACAATGGAGCGGTCCCCCGCCGGACAAACCACCTCCGCACCCCTTGCCCTGGCACCCGATCCATGGAACAGCACCTAACCATCCAGCCCCCGGTAACCGACCCCGCCGGGACGGAGCGCGCCCTGCGCCTCATCCTCGCCACCGGTGAGCTCGACGACCCCGATCTCCGACGGCGCATCGGGCGTCTTCACGAGCGTTTCGCCGCCTGCGCCGCCACGGCCCCCCTCGCCCTCTGGGCCCCCGGTGGGGTGATCACGCCGGAGATCCGGTCGGCGACGGCGCTCCTGATCCCGCAGGGGGAGGTGCGGGCCGCCTTCCGCCGGCTCCTGCGGCTTTCTCTCCGTCTCGACGCCTCCCTGGAGGGGACCCCGCTTCGCCGCGCCCCAAGCTGGCCCGACTGCGCCGGGCGCCTCGATCCCCCGTTCCGGACGGCCAGCCCCGCGCGGCTCCTGGAACGGCTGGCGGCCGACGACCGCCTTCGACGCGCCTTTCTCTTCTCGCTCTATGTCCCCCGCCGCCACGGCGCCCGGTTCGACCGCTATCCCGAACAGGCGGCCTTTCTGCACCGCTGGCTCCGGAGCTCCGGCTCACCCCGGCGGGAGCGGCTCCGCTGCCTCGACCTCGCCTGCGGCGCCGGGGAGGGGACCTACGCCCTTGCCCGGCTCCTCCTCGATGCCGGATGCCATCCCGACAGGTTTCGCATCCTCGGCCTGAGCAGCGAGTCGCTGGAGATCTTCGCCGCCGTCCACGGACTCTTCCCCCACGACCCGCCACGGCAGGAGGCGTTTCGCCTGGTGCGGGAGGAACTCCGGGCGCAGGGGGGGCTGTCGCGGATCGGCTTTGCCACCGGCGAACTCACGGCCGCGGAGTGCGGCGAACGCTACGACATCATCCTCTGCAACGGGATCCTCGGCGGACCGTTCATCCATGAACGCGACGACCTGGTACGGGCGGTGGCGGGAATTTCCCGCCGGCTGGCGGCGGGGGGAATCGTCCTGGCGGCCGACCGCTTCCACGAAGGATGGAAGCGGTCGGTGCCGCCGGAGCGGATCGGGGAGCTCTTGGCCGCGGCAGGACTTTCGGTGGCGGCCGCCGGCGAGGGGATTGCGGGGATCAGAAACGGATGAGGGCGCCCCCCCAGGAGAGCCCGCCGCCGAATCCCATCATCAGGACCAGCTGCCCCGGTTTGATGGTGCCGTTGCGCAGGTTCTCGTCGAGGGCGAGCCCCACGGAGGCGGCCGCGGTGTTGCCGTAGCGGTGGAGGTTCAGAAGGAAGCGCTCCTTGCCGAGGCCGGTCTTCCTGGAGATGAAGTCGATGATCCGGACGTTGGCCTGGTGGGGGATGATGTAGTCGATCTCCCCGACCTCGACCCCTGCCCCGCCGGTGACGTCGGCGATGATCCTGGGGATGACGTCGGTGGCGAAGACGAAAACCTGCTTCCCGGCCATCTTGAAGGTGTTCTCCCGGGCCGCGATGGTCTCGGCGGTGACCGGCTTGCGGGAGCCGGAGGAGGGGACCTGGATCAGCTCCCAGCCGCCGCCGTCGCTCCGGACCACACTCTGGAGAATTCCCTTCTTCTCCTCGGTCCTGCCGAGGATGAGGGCGCTGGCGCCGTCGCCGAAGAGGGGGCAGGTCCCCTTGTCGTCGAAGTCGAGGATCTTGGAATAGGTGTCGGCGCCGATCACCATCACCCGCCGGTACTTGCCGGAGCGGATGAAGTTGTCCGCCGTCTCCACGGCGTAGACAAACCCGCTGCAGACGGCGTTCATGTCGAAGGCGAAGGCATTGCCGGCCCCGATGTTCTTCTGGACCATGCAGGCGGTGGAGGGGAGGATCATGTCCGGGGTCGAGGTGGCGACGATGATGCAGTCGAGCTCAGCGGCCGGCATCCCGGCCATGTCGAGGGCACGGTGCGCCGCCTCGGTGGCGAGGTCGGAGGTCGCCACGTCGGGGGCGGCGAAGCGGCGCTCGCCGATGCCGGTGCGCGAACGGATCCATTCGTCGGCATCCTCCACCAGGTAGTTGAAAAAATCGTTGGGAACGACCCGTTCCGGGACGAATCCGCCTGTGGCCACAATCTCAGAATAGTACATGACGCCTGCTCCGTTTCCGCTGCCAGACACACGTAAGCCCCCTTGCGGGGGCCAGTGCTATGAATTCCCTATTTTATCGCACACTTTGGTAAAAAATGTCAAACCGATAATCCCGGCTGCCGCCGTTATTCTTCGGAGGTGTCGTCACGCCGCGAGCCCCGATCGAAGAGGGCGTCGACCACCGCAAAACACCAGAGCCCCGCGAAACAGGCGAGAAGCGCCCTGGCCGCCGGGGCACCGCGGGTAACCTTGGCGGTGACGGCGGCGACATCGACCTTGCCGGTAAGCCTCGCCTCCACGAGAATCGGCCCCATCTCCCGCAGCAGCAGAAAGAGCGCCGCCAGGAGGAAGATGTTCGCCAGCACGAGGAGAATTCCCCCCCGCACCCTGCGGCCGCTGGCAAACTGGCCGAGCCCCGGCAGAATGAGGCCGGAAAGGAGCGCGGCCTTGACGTTGAGCTTCATTGGATTCCCTTTCGCCGGCCACCCCCTCCGCTTCGTTGCGGAGACGCCGAGCCGGGGTAGAATTAGAGTTGTTGCCATCCCGCAATTCTGCTACTAATGCCATAGCCATGGAAACGAGTGCAACCCGAAAACGCCGTGAACGGCTGGTGCCGCTCCTCAAAGACCCGGCGGAGGAAGTACGCCTTGCCGCCGCCCGGGCACTGGAGCGTCTGGAGGGAGCCGGCAGCTTCGATGAGGTGGTGGAGCTCCTCAAAAAAGGGGATCGGGGGACCAAGGTACGGGCGATCTATGCCCTCGGCAGGATCGGCGGCGACCGGGTTCTCCCTCCCCTCCTCTACTGTGCCTCACGCCCGGAAGAGGACATCAAGGCGGCCGCCATCGAGGTCCTCGGCGACCTGGCACCGCCGCGGGCCTTTCCGCTACTGGCCGACCGGCTCTCGGAACCGAGCACGGCCGTGAAGGCCAAGGTCATCGCGGCCCTCGGTGCCTATCCGGGAGAAGAGACCGTCCGGCTCCTCCTCCCTTTCCTCGACGCCGGGGACGGCCTCCTCGACGCCGAAGCGGCCCTGGCCCTCGGCAGGATCGGCGCCCCGCACCTGGAGGAGCGGATCGCCCCCCTCCTCGCATCGCCCCACCCCCGGACCCGCGAGGCGGCCGCCACCGCCCTGGGGCTGCTCCCCCTGGAGGAGTGACGGTCACTCCAGATATTTCGACACGTCGAGCAGCTTCAGGAGCGGGTCGACCACCGCCACGATCTCCGACCTTTCCGCCTCCCGCCCCAAGTCCCGCACCAGCGGCGGCTCCACCATCTTTCCCGCCCCGTCCATGACGATCTTGACCGTCGGCCGCTCCCCCCCATGGGGGTCGGGGCGCCAGACCACCGCGATCTCGTTGGTGTCGAGGCGGACGAGGGTCCCCACCGGATAGCGCCCCATCATCTCCATGAACTTCTCCACCAGCGCGCTGTCGAGATGCCAGCCGGCCAGCCCCCGCAGCAGTTCCACCGCCTCCTTCGGATTGAGGGGGGACTTGTAGACCCGCAGCGTCGTGATGGCATCGTAGCAGTCGGCCACGGCGATGATGTCGCAGAAACGGTCGAAGGGGAGCGTCCGCGCCCACGGCGGGTAGCCGGTCCGGTCGAAGCGGATGTGGTGGCCGAGCACCGCCTGGCCCACCCGGGGGGAGATCCCCTCCATCTCGCCGATGATCCGGGCGCCGTTCTCCGAATGGAGCATCATTTCCTCGTACTCGTCGCTGGAGAGCCTCCCCGGCTTGTTGAGGATCGTCTTTTCCACCCGCGTCTTCCCCACGTCGTGGAGAAAGCCCGCCATCCCCAGCTCCTGGAGCTCCTCCCCCCTGACGCCGAGGGCCGAGCCGAGGGCCATGGCGAGGACCCCCACGTTGACGCTGTGGTAGAAGGTGTAGTTGTCGTAATCCTTGATCATGGCGAGGCCGATGAGCGTTGCCGGGTCCTTGATGGTCAGCTCCGCCACCTGGTCGACCACGGCCCGCAGCTTGTCGCTGTTGGGGATCCGCCCGCTCTCGATCTCGCGAAAGATCCCCCCCACCACCGTGAGGGCCTGCCGGTAGGTGGCCTGGGGCTTGAGCTCCCCGTCGTCGTACACCTCCTCGTCTTCCCGGACGCGGTCGCGGTCGACCAGGAGGAGGGTTATGTGGGCAACCCGTTCCCTCAGCAGGGCCTGCGCCAGCTCGCCCCCCCCCAGCTGCCGCCGGGAAAGGAGCGCCACAAACTGCCGCAGCTCATCGGCCACCAGGCCGGGAGCCACGGTGACGGACTCCACTCCCTTGCGCACCAGGAGCTCCGTCAGCTCCTCCACCGCCGCGCTCGGGGTGAAAAAGAGGTGCTGCTCGAAGAAGAGGACCCCGTCGACGACGCCGAACCGCACCTCGTCCCGCTCGGCCAGAAGGGTGCCGAAGATTCCCGCCAGCTCCTGGAGGGGGTGGAGGATGGCAGGGTGGGATTCGGGATAGAGGGCAACCCCCTTGACCGCCCCCGAGAGGAGCAGCACCACCCGTTGCGCCAGGGAGAGGGAGACGTTAGCCATGGGAAGCCTCCATCGACCGGCGAATGGCCGCGGCGGCTTCGCCGCAGGCCACAGCGAGCCGTCCCCCGCCGCCGGCAAAGCGTTCGAGGATGAGCAGCGGCAAAGGATCGCCCAGCAGTCCCAGGGCGGAGGCGGCGGCAATCCGCAATTCCTCCCAGCGCTGCCGGGCAAGCAAGCGCCGGCCGTCGAACAGCTCCGACAGAGCGGGAACCGCCCGCCGGTCGCCGATCCTGCCGAGGGCCTGCACCGCCTCCTTCTTGAGGGGAAGGGAGCGGAGCAGCGGATCATAGTCGGCAATAAGGGCGCAGAGGGGCTCGACGGCGGACCGGCTCCGCATCTGGCCGAGGGAGACGACGGCCTGGCGGGCGACGGAGGGGTCGGGATCGCCGAGAAGCCCGATCAGGGCAGCTTCCGCCCCGGCGCCGCCGATCATGGCGAGGCTCCGCACCACCTCCCGCCGCACCCGCCCGTCGGGATGGCCGAGGACCTCCGCCAGGGGGGCGACGCACTCCGCGGCCCCGATCTCCCCCAGGATCGAGGCGACGTTGCGCACCACGTACCACCGCTCGTCCCCCAGCCGTTCCGCCAACAGGCCCGCCGCCTCCTCCCCCACCGCCACGAGGGCTGCCGCGAGATTTCTGCGCGCCGCCAGGGTTTCGGCCAGGGCGAGCCGCTCGATGAGGGGGTCGACCGCCTGGTAACCGAGCTGCCGGAAGATGGCGTAGAGCAGCTCCCGCTCATCCCCCCCCGTCTCCTCCAGCAGCCGGGCGAGGTATTCGACCATCGCCCCCGAGGCGGCCTGCTCGAAGGCGAGGAGGGCGTAACTTCGCTTGACGAGGCTTTTGGCCCGGTTCCACCCCTGGCCGAGGAGCCCGTCCAGGATCGGCAGGAGCCGCCCGAACTCCTCCCGCTCCTTGAGCCGGTCGCATTCCTCCACCAGAAGCCGGGCAAGCTCCCCGTAACGGTCGTCGGCATACTCAAGGTCGAGGCGGGCAAGAAGCTCTTCCACCTCTCCCCCCGGGGGGGGCGGCTCGGGAGCGGACAGCTCGTCGAAGGTTCCAAGCACCCCGAACGAGAGCGGGATTTCCGCGGCGGCCTCCACGGCCCCGGCGGGAAGAGGAGGTTCTCCAGATTCCCCGGCCGCGGCGGGTCCCTCCGGCGTCGCCTCGCCGGCAGCCGCCTCGAACGCCCGGCGCTTGCGAAGGATCTCCGTCAGGTCGAGCTCGTTGGCCCAGATTGTGGTAATCCCCTTCCCGGCCATCGCCCCTTCCATCCCCCCCGCAGCGGGGATGGCGCGGTGGTCGAGGGTGAGGAGCGAGAGAAATGCGGTGAGATCGGCACCGGAGAGGTCGGGGAGGATCGTGAGGCGGCGGACCCGCCGGATGAAGAGTTCGCGGGCAAGGGCGAGGGTCATGGGATTCTGCTCGACGGCCGCCCCCCCGTCGGTGGCGAGGAAACCGGCCTTCCCGATGACGAGGACGAGCTCCGCCCCCCCCATGGCATCCCGCAGGAGGCGGCAGGCGCGCTCCATGGCCTCGGCGCGGCGGGGATGGCCGTCGGGGTAGAAACCCAGGGCCTTCAGCGCCTTGTGAAGCTCCGCAAGGGGAGCGCCGTAACGGCGCCGGGGAGCATCGGCGTTCCCCATCCTGTCCTCCCCCCTTCCGATTTCCATCGCCCTCTCCCGTCATTGGCCTGGCACCCGTTCATAGTAGCCACGCCCCAAATCTTTGTCAAACGCTTAACCCTTTATAAGGCCCCCGTCCATTGACAAGCCGCCGGCAAACGTTCTACTATCCCAGCGCGGATATCGAGGATAAAAAAAACGATGAAAACCACTACCGTTTACGTCTGTCAGGGATGCGGTTACCAGTCCCCCAAGTGGCTCGGCAAGTGCCCTGACTGCGGCGCCTGGAACACCCTTGCCGAAGAGGTGCGGGGCCGGGAAAAAGCGGGGGGACCCTCCCGGGCCTCCGGCGCGAAGGCGGTGCCGCTCTGCGAGGTGGCGGGCGAGACCGAGGAACGGCTCTCCTGCGGCATCTCCGAGTTCGACCGGGTCCTGGGCGGCGGTCTCGTGGCCGGCTCCCTGGTCCTGATCGGCGGCGACCCCGGCATCGGCAAGTCCACCATCCTCCTGCAAGTCATGAACCATCTCGCCGAGAGCGCCGGTCCGGTCCTCTACGTCTCGGGAGAGGAGTCGGCCCGCCAGACCCGGCTCCGTGCCGAGCGGCTCGGCATCAGGGGACCGAAACTCCTGGTCCTGGCGGAGACCTCCCTCGAAACCATCCTCGGCCAGATTGCGGAACTCGCCCCGCGGGCCGTGGTGATCGACTCCATCCAGACCATGTTCTCCGCCGGGCTGGAGTCGGCCCCCGGCAGCGTGAGCCAGGTCCGGGAATGTGCCGGCAAACTCATGGTGGCCGCCAAGCGGAGCGGCGTCCCCACCTTCATCGTCGGCCACGTGACCAAGGACGGCGCCCTGGCGGGGCCGCGGGTCCTGGAGCACATGGTCGACACCGTCCTCTACTTCGAGGGGGACCAGGGACACGCCTTCCGGATCCTGCGGGCGGTGAAGAACCGCTTCGGTTCCACCAACGAAATCGGCGTGTTCGAGATGAAGGAGGGGGGGCTTCGCGAGGTGGCGAACCCCTCGGCCCTCTTCCTCTCCGAGCGCCCCGTGGGGGTCTCCGGCTCCGCCGTCGTCACCACCATCGAGGGGAGCCGCCCCCTCCTCGTGGAACTGCAGGCCCTCGTCACCCCCTCCTCCCTCGGCATGCCGCGGCGCACCACCCTCGGCGTAGACCACAACCGCCTCGCACTCCTGGTGGCGGTGCTCGACAAGAAGGTGGGGCTCCATCTCTCCGGAAGCGACATCTTCCTCAACGCCGCCGGCGGCGCCCGGCTGAACGAGCCGGCGGCGGACCTCGGCATGGTAACCGCCCTGGCGTCGAGCCATCTCGACAAGGTCATCGACCCGCAGACGGTCGTCATCGGCGAGGTGGGGCTCGCCGGCGAGGTGCGGGCCATCACCCAGCCGGAGACCAGGGTCCGTGAGGCGGCGAAGCTCGGCTTCACCCGCGCCGTCATCCCGGCGGGGAGCATCAAGCAGGTCTCCCCCCTCCCCGGGATGGAAGTGATCGGGGTGCGTTCGGTGGAGGAGGCGCTGGAGCGGCTCCTCTGAACGGATTGCAGCCATTGTGCCCTACTTTTTTCTTTACTTGCCGCCGCGATTCACCTACTATCTATATGATTTAGCGAGCAAAGGGAGAATCGTTGCATGGACAGGGAAAAACTGGAGTATTTCAGATCGATCCTCAACGAAGAAATGCGTTCCCTCCTGGAGGACGCAGGAAAGACCGTATCCGAGATGACGGTCGATTCCACCAACTTCCCCGACCCCAATGACCGGGCCACCCAGGAGTCGGACCGCAACTTCGAGCTGCGCATCCGCGACCGCGAGCGCAAACTCATCAACAAGATCAAGGACGCCCTGGAGCGGATCGATGACGGCTCCTTCGGCACCTGCGAGGTCTGCGGCGAAGAGATCAGCGAAGCCCGCCTCAAGGCCCGGCCGGTCACCACGCTCTGCATCGACTGCAAAATGGAGCAGGAACGGAAGGAAAAGCGCCCCTGACCCCGCCAACCGCCACTCGCATCCATCCTGCCTGAACCCCCCAACCGGAGTTTGAATGGCTGTTCAAGATCATTTCGGGATAGTGAGCAGTGCGATCCGGATTGCCAACACCCCTGACCGCCCCCACCACGAGCGGCTGAAATCCCTCGCCCACCTCATGGCCGAGGCGTTCCATCGTGCCTCCGTCACCTTCTTCATCTCCGACGGCGAGACGCGGCTTCTCACCCAGCAGATATCGACCCTGCTCCCCGACGGCCCCTTCCCCTGCAGCATCCCCTTCGGCAGAGGGGTTGCGGGGAGATGCGCAGCGAGCGCCCGGCATCTGCGGCGCGGGGTAACGGCGCTCCACAAGGATGAACCATGCGTCGGCAACGAGCGGCAGATCGCCGCCTACCCCCTCACCGAGGGCGACAGGCTGATCGGCGTGGTCTCCCTCGGTTCCCAGCGTCCCGACACACTCTCGGGCGACGAAGAAGAACTCCTCCAGGTGCTCCTCATCGTGGGGGCAGGGATCATCCGCTGCCTGAAGCAGTTCGAGGAAACGGACCGGCGGATCCGGGAACTCTCATTCCTCAACCGGATCAGCAACGCCATGCTCTCCACCATCAGACTCAACCGGCTGATCCGTCTGATCCTCTCCTCCCTCACCTCCGGCCCCACCCCCCTCTTTGACCGGGCCATGCTCTTTCTCGCCAACGAGCGGTCGAAGGTGCTCCAGGGGATGATGGGGATGACCTGCCTGGAAACCCCGACGCCGCTCGAGGACGAATTCCAGGTCACCACGGGAGACGAAGGCCCCACGGCTGAATTCGACTCCCTGGTCAAGGCCACGAGACTCCCCTTCGACGGCACACGGAACCTGATCTCCCGCGCCGTGCTCGACCGCACCGTCATCCTGGCGGAGCGCCCGTCCCGCGAGCACCCGGTGGACCGCCCGTTCCTGCGGCGTTTCGGCTCGGCCCCCTGCGCCATCGCCCCCCTCATCGCCCAGGAACGGGTCATCGGGGCGATCTTCGTCGACAACCAGCTGAGTGGCCGCCCCATCCCCGCCGACGAGATCAACCTCCTTCAGCTGTTCACCAACCAGGCGGGGATGGCCATCGAAAACTCCATCCTCTTCAACCGGCTCGAAGACACCAACCGCAACCTCCATGAAACCCAGCAGCGGCTTCTCCAGGAGGAAAAACTCGCCGATATCGGGAAAATGGCCGCCACCATCACCCACGAACTCAAGACCCCCCTCGTCTCCATCGGCGGCTTTGCCGCACGCCTCAAGAAACGCGTAGCCGCGGAGTCCGAAGAATGGCACCACGCCGACCTCATCCAGCGTGAGGTGCTGCAGCTGGAGAAACTGCTCTCGGACATCCTCTTTTTCTCCAAGAAAACCGCCATCTGCTACACCCGCTGCAGCATCAACAAGCTCCTCGAAGATGCCCTCGGCGTCGTGGCGATGCCGCTGGAAGAGAAACGGATCCGGATCGAAAAACGGCTGACGACGCGACTCTCCTCATTCCTTGGGGATTGTCAGCAACTGCGGCACGTCTTCATAAATCTCTTCAGCAACGCCAACGAAGTCATGGACCCCGGCGGCACCCTGACCATCGAGACCACCCCCACGCAGCTCAACGGCAATCGCGCCGTAGCGGTGAAGGTCTCCGACACCGGCAGCGGCATCCCCCTCGACGTCATCCACACCATCTTCAACCCGTTCTTCACCACCAAGGAGACCGGCACCGGCCTCGGGCTCGCCATCTCCCACCGGATCATCACGAACCATGGCGGGCGGATCGCCGTGGCCAACCGCCCCGAAGGGGGAGCCGAATTCACGGTCACCATCCCCCTCAAACCGTAAATTTTCCTTTCCAAGCTCCGTCCTTTCATGTATAAGAAGGACATTTCAGCGTTCATCGGGGACGTAGCTCAGCTGGGAGAGCGACGCGTTCGCAACGCGTAGGTCGGCGGTTCGATCCCGCTCGTCTCCACCAAAAAACAAGGAGTTAGGCAGACAGCCTGACTCCTTTTTCTTTTTTCTCTTCGATGTGCATCCGGTTTTGCAAACATTTCACCTCCAGGAGGGGTACGCTAGAATGAAACAGAATGGAATAAACGCCCCGAAAAAACAAAAGCCCCGTGCCGGTCAGACACGAGGCTTTGAAACGGCACCCTTGACTAGCTTGTTATCGCAGTTGCCAAGGGTGGCTCCCTTGCGGGAGTCTCACAAGCCCGATTCACCAAAGGTGAAGAGCGGGAACAATTTCAGTATCCACTATCAGACCCTTCCTGTCAATCGGTTTAACCCAAGCGCGGCAAGGATTGCCTTTTGAATGGCCCGAAAGTCTTCAGAAGTCACTGTTCCGGAGGCGTAGAGCCGTTTCCCAGTCGCCCTGTCTCTCCCCATCTTCACCCGATCCAGTCGGTCAAGAGAAACCGTCACAAGCATGTCGCACTTTGCCCATGTCTGCCTTGCGGCCAGAGAACCAGGAAGCGAGGTCGGCACAAGACAATGGTGATGGGGTTCAACCGGCGACGGTGGCGTTGTACTCAAAGGGACGACAATGCAAAGTTGGGTATTTCGCCTGGGTCGGGGAGAGACCACCACTACGGGGCGTCTTTTCACCATTTCAGGAGCCTTAAAGCCGGTGGTGAAATCACAGATTAACACCATGCCCTGTTGCGGATGAAACGATAACGGCATATATTCATGCCCCCTCAGCCAATATTGGTGGATTGAAAAGATACTCACTCTGCAGCTATTTTGCACGCGCAAAAATTTCACCTCCAAGCCCACCCCACCACCCGGCAACACAGAGAGGACAAAAACCGCTAAACCTTTCCCCGGAAAGAGCGATAAGTTATACACCACCGCCAGCGGGACGCCCGCACGGTGACCGCTCTCTCCCTCCTCCATGCGTCGAGGCCTTCGTCACCCATGAAGAGTTTCAGGAACTCGATTCCCCTTTCCGTATCCGCCGTCATCGCGGCCCTCGTCCTGGCGACGTGGCATTTCGTCATCCGGCTCGACGGCGAGGCGCATCGCCAGGCGACAGTCGAGCAGATGCGCATCGAGGTGATTGCCGCGGCGACCCTCATCGCCATCATCTTCGCCCTGGCTGCCGGAGTGTTCCTCGCCCTCCGACGCCGCACCGTCCGGGAGGGGGAGCAGCGGATCATGACGCTCATCGCCGGCGAGGCCCCGCTGGCGGAGGTGCTGGAACGGATCTGCCTCACCATCGAGGGGCAGAGCGACGGCGGGCTCTGCTCGGTCCTCCTGGCCGATGCGGACGGATCGCACCTGCGGCACGGGGCGGCGCCGAGCCTCCCCTGCGACTACAACCGGGTCATCGACGGCACGAGGATCGGGCCCGCCATCGGCTCCTGCGGCACGGCGGCCCACGAGCGCCGGCAGGTGATCGTGGCCGACATCGCCACCGATCCCCTCTGGGCCAAGTACCGCAGGCTCCCCCTCGCCCACGGGCTGCGGGCGTGCTGGTCGTCGCCGATCTTCGCCAGCACCGGCGAGCTCCTCGGAACCTTCGCCATTTACTACCGCTGCGTCCGCCGCCCCACCGACGACGAGCTGCGGCAGATCGAGCGGGCGACGAGCCTGGCGAGCATCGCCATCGAGCGGGCCCGGGGACGGGAGGCGCTCGAAGCGCACCTTCGCTCCCTCAAGGCGCTGCAGCGGCAGCAGCAGGCGATCCTCGACAACATCCCCGACCTCGTCTGGCTCAAGGATACCGAGAGCCGCTTCATCGCCGTCAACGAGGCCTTCGCCCGCTCCTGCGGCTCGACCCCCGCGGCGCTCGTGGGAAAGAACGACCTGGACGTCTGGCCCCGGGATCTGGCGGAGCTCTACCGGCAGGACGATCGGCTGGTGATGGCGCTGCGGCAGCGGAAATGGATCGAAGAGGCACTGGAAGCGGCGTCGGGGGAACGGCGCTGGATCGAGACCATCAAGACCCCGGTCATCGACGAGGGGGGCAATGTGGTCGGCACCACCGGCATCGCCCGGGATATCCATGGGCGCAAGCGGACCGAGGAGGCCCTCCGGGAGAGCGAGGAGCGCTTCCGCGGGCTCTTCGAGCAGAATGAGGACGCCATCGTCCTGCTGCGACGCGAAAGCTTCAAGGTGCTTGACGCAAACCCGGCGGCGGAGCGGCTCTTCGGCTGCTCCCGCGACGAGCTCGGTCGGCAGAGCCCCTGGAGTTTTTTTTCCCCCGAGGCTTACGCCACCTTCATCCGGGCGGTTCCCTCCCGGGGGGATAACGCCCCCTTCTATCTGGACCGCCTCGGGACCGCCCGCAAGAGCGGCGAGGCGATCATCGTCTCCATCTGGGGCAAGATCATCCGGCTCCGCGACGAAGAGGTCATCTACTGCTCCATCCGCAACATCACCGACCGGGTCCGGCTGGAGGAGGAGTCCCGCAGCATCCAGGCCCGGCTGATCCACGCCAACAAGATGGCTTCCCTCGGCATCCTCGTCTCCGGCATCGCCCACGAGATCAACAACCCCAACACCTTCATCCAGGGAAACGCCGGCATTCTCGAAAGGATCTGGCTCGACGTCCTGCCGATCCTGGAGCGGCACCGCCAGTCGACGGGCAACTTGAGCCTCGGTGGCCTTCCCGCCGACGAGGTGGAGCGGATCGTCCCCCGCCTCCTCCTGGGTCTCAGGGAGGGATCGCGCCGGATCAGCGCCATCGTCGGCAACCTCAAGAATTTCGCCCGGGAGGACAGGGCCGCCGGCCACGCCCCCATCGACGTCAACAAGATCATCCGCGATGCGGCCCTGATCCTGAGCCACCACATCCACCGCCACACCGACGCCTTCCAGCTCCGGCTCGACGACATCCTCCCCCCCGCCTTGGGCAAGGCGCAGCAGGTGGAGCAGGTGGTGATCAACCTGATCATGAACGGGCTCCAGGCCCTCCCCGGCAAGGAGGCGGGGCTCACCGTCGCCACCCGGGTCGACCGGGCCGCCGCCGCCGTCGTCATCACCGTCCGGGACGAGGGGGAAGGGATGAGCGGCGAGGTCATGGCGCGGCTCACGGAGCCGTTTTTCTCCACCAGGCTCGAACGGGGAGGGACGGGGCTCGGGCTCTCCATCTGCGCCTCCATCGTGCAGGAGCACGACGGGACGCTCCGGTTCGAGTCGGCCCCCGGCGCCGGGACCACCGCCACGGTGACCCTGCCGCTGGCGCCGCCGGGAGTACCCGCCGGGTAAACGCCCTATCCTTGCCGCCGCTGCGAAAGCCCCCATTTTCCCCCTCACCCCTCCCCCTCTCTCCCCTTCCCCGCCGGCCCCTCCGCGACCGGTGCGACAAAACGCGCACCCCGGACTACGGTTGCATCCCGCGTGCACCGGCCCCCCGCGGGCTTTCGGCGCCTGCGCCCCCCCGCGGGAGCAACTTTCGTCGCACCCCTCTCCGCGCCCCTCGTCTGCAACACTCTGTAATCATTGGAATTATATTGTAAACGGCCTGGCACTTCCGATGCTAACGGGAAAGAAGGCGGGGCGCAGCGTCGGCCCGCACAGACTACAATGCTGAGGAGGGACCGAAACCATGTCCGAACATGTCGACACCACCGCGCGAATCACCCTCGACGGCGATTGGTCGATCGGCTGCGTTACCGAACGGCTGAACGAACTGATCGCCCACCTGGGATCGCTCCTCGCCGGCAGGGGCGCAGCGGCCCCCCCGCCGAAGCCCGAGATCTGCGTGCGCAACGTGGAAACCATCGACGCCAGCGGTTGCCAGCTTCTCGCCGTCTTTGTCCGGCATCTGCGCCGCCACGGCTTCGCTCCGGCGATCGTCAATCCGCCGGAGCATTTCCGGTCGTGCGTCTCCCTCCTCGGCTTTGACGACGAGCTGGAAGGAACCGGAGGGGCGGGGAAATGACCGCCGTCAGCGGCGAAACGCCGACGATCGACATCAGCTCCTTCGGTCTGGTCTTCTTCGAGGAGTGCGCCGAGCACCTGGCCGAGATGGAGCGCCTCCTCCTCGCCATCGATCCCGGCGCCCCCGACCCGGAGGAGCTGAACGCCATCTTCCGCGCCGCCCACTCCATCAAGGGGGGAGGGGGAATCTTCGGCTTCGGCGACATGACCGTGGTGACCCACGAGCTCGAATCGGTCCTCGACCTGGTGCGCGGCGGCGAGCTGGGGCTCACCCGCCCCATGGTCGATCTCTTCCTGCAGGCCGCCGACGTGATCGCCATGCAGCTCGCCGGGCACCGCGACGGGGCGCCGGTGGAGCGGGATGCCATCGAGCGGGTCTGCGGCGCGCTCCGGGGGCTCCTCGCCGGGACGGCGGCCCATGCCGCGCCCTCCGTCGCCCCCCTCCCCGACGGCCCACCTGCCGCCGAAGCAAGGCGCTACCGGATCGGCTTCACCCCTGCGCCGGACATCTTCTGCCGGGGGATCCGGATCGAAAACCTCTTCGACGAGCTGGCCGGCCTGGGGGGGCTCACCGTCAGGGGCGAGGTCGCCGGGGCGCCGCAACTCCCCCACCTGAATCCCGAGCTCTGCCACTGCCGCTGGGAGCTGGAGCTGGAGACCACGGCCCCGGAGGCGGAGATCCGCGACATCTTCGAGTTCGTGGCCGACGACAGCGACCTCGCCATCACCGCCGTCGACGCGCCAACCGCCGCGCCGGCGGCGGGCGGCGAGGAGCCCGCCCCCCGGCAGGGAGCCGCGCCGGCGCCGGAGAACCGCGGGGGGCGGGAGCAGGCCGAAGGGTCGATCCGGGTCGGGGTCGGGAAGGTGGACCAGATCATCAACCAGGTGGGGGAGCTGGTCATCACCCAGGCGATGCTCGCCCAGCTCGGGGCGGTCCTCGATCCGGTGCTCTTCGCCGATCTCCACCGGGGGCTCCAGCAGCTCTCCCGCAACACCCGGGACCTGCAGGAGAGCGTCATGTCGATGCGGCTTGTGCCGATCAGCCTCGTCTTCAGCCGCTTTCCCCGGCTGGTGCGGGACCTGGCCGCCAAGCTCGGCAAGGAGGTGGAGCTGCGGCTGGTGGGGGAGACGACCGAGCTCGACAAGGGGCTGGTGGAGAAGCTGGCCGACCCCCTCACCCATCTGGTGCGAAACGCCCTCGACCATGCCATCGAGCCCCCTGCCGCGCGGCTCGCGGCCGGCAAGCCCGCCGCCGGGACGGTGACGCTGCGGGCCTCCCAGATCGGCGGCAAGATCGTGGTCGACGTCATGGACGACGGGGCGGGGCTCCAGCGGGAGAAGATCCTGAAGAAGGCGGCGGAGCGGGGGCTCGCCGTGGGCGATCAGCTAAGCGACGACGAGGTCTGGCAGCTCATCTTCGCCCCCGGCTTCTCCACCGCCGAGACGGTAACCGACGTCTCCGGCCGGGGGGTCGGGATGGATGTGGTGCTGCGCAACGTCCAGGCCCTCGGGGGGCGGGTCGCCATAGCCAGCGAGACCGGGAAGGGGACCCGCATCACCCTGAGCCTCCCCCTCACCCTGGCGATCCTGGACGGCCTGGCGGTGGCGGTGGGAGCGGAGAAGTTCATCATCCCGATCAACGCCATCGTCGAGTCGCTCCAGCCCCAGGCCGGCGACATCCGGACCGTGAACGGCACCGGCCGCGTCCTCCAGATGCGGGGGGAGTACCTGCCGCTCATCCCCCTCCACGCGCTCTTCGCCATCGGCGGCGCCGCGGAGCGCCCCGAAGCGGGGGTCCTGGTGGTGGTGGACTCCGAGGGGGACCGGGTGGTCCTGCAGGTGGACGCCCTGGTGGACGAGCAGCAGGTGGTGATCAAGAGCCTGGAGGAGAACTACCGCAAGGTCCCGGGGTCGGCCGGGGCGACCATCATGGGGGACGGCCGGGTGGCGCTGATCCTCGACGTGGGAGAAATCACCTCGCTGTGGCGGGGAAAGAGCAGGGAACGGGCCGCGCGAGCGTAGCCCGCGTTACCTTCGAAGCCAAGGGGGAAGCATATGGAGCAGGGAACAGTAACGGCGGCGAGCGGGACAAGGGAGTACCTCACCTTCACCCTCGGCAGCGAGGAGTACGGGATGGACATCCTCAAGGTCCAGGAGATCCGCGGCTATGACGCGGTGACCCGGATCGCCAACACCCCCGACTTCATCAAGGGGGTCATCAATCTGCGGGGGGTGATCGTCCCGATCGTCGACATGCGGATCAAGTTCAGCGTCGGCACCGTGGAGTACGGCCCGTTCACCGTGGTCATCATCATCAACGTCCTCGGTCGGGTGGTGGGGATGGTGGTAGACGGCGTCTCCGACGTGGCGGCCCTGGCGCCGGAACAGATCAGGCCCGCCCCGGAGCTCTCGTCGAGCCTCGATACCCGCTATCTGGCAGGGCTGGCCACCGTCGAGGAGCGGATGCTGATCCTCGTCGACATCGAGGCCCTCATGGGGAGCGCGGAGATGCAGCTCGTGGACCTGGCGGCCTGAGGGGCCGCCTCAACGACATTACGCGGAGAAAGGTGATACCGATGAAATTCAAGCACTTCAAAGACTGGACGATCCTGACGAAGATAATCAGCATCTCGGTGGCGACCATCGTCGTCCTCATCGCCGGAATCCTCTTCTACCTCCTCCCGCTGGTGGAGCAGAAGCTCATGGCCGAGAAGAAGCAGACCGTCCAAAGCGCCGTCGACACCGTCGTCACCCTCGTGGACGGCTACCTGGCGCGGGTGAAGAGCGGCGAGCTGACCGAGGCCGAGGCCCGGAAGCGGGCCATCGACAACATCCGCCATCTTCGCTACCAGGGCAACGAGTACTTCTGGATCAACACCGTGGAGCCGGTGATGGTGATGCACCCGATCAAGCCGGAGCTCGACGGGAAGAAGCTGGACGACATCAAGGACCCCGACGGGAAGCAGATCTTCGTGGAGATGGCGAAGGTCGCCAGGGAGAAGGGAGAGGGTGACGTGGCGTACCAGTGGGCGAAGCCGGGAGCCACGGCGCCGAGCCCCAAGATCTCCCATGTCCAGCTGGTCAAGGAGTGGGGGTGGGTCATCGGGAGCGGCATCTACGTGGATGACGTCCAGAAGGAGCTCACCGCCCTGAGAATCAAGGTGATCGGCGCCACCCTCATCTTCGCACTCCTGATCTTCCTCTTCGCCTGGCTGGTGGCGAGCCGGATCCGCCGGGCCCTGGCCGAGGCGATCGCGGTCTCCGAGCAGATCGCCGCCGGCGACCTCACCACCACCATCGAGGTGAAGAGCGCCGACGAAACCGGCAAGCTCCTCACCGCACTCTCCCACATGAACGAGAGCCTCTCCCACATCGTGGCCGAGGTCCGCGGCGGGGCCGATTCCATCGCCACCGCCACGGAGCAGATCTCGGCCGGCAACGTGAACCTCTCCCAGCGGACCGAGGAGCAGGCCTCGGCCCTGGAGGAGACCGCCTCCAGCATGGAGGAACTCACCTCCACCGTGAAGCAGAACGCCGACAACGCCCAGCAGGCCAACCAGCTGGCGGTCACCGCCAGCGACGTGGCGGTGAAGGGGGGAGAGGTGATCGGCAAGGTGGTGACCACCATGGAGGGGATCACCGCCAGCTCCCGCAAGATCGCCGACATCATCACCGTCATCGACGGGATCGCCTTCCAGACCAACATCCTCGCCCTCAACGCGGCAGTGGAGGCGGCCCGGGCCGGCGAGCAGGGGCGCGGCTTCGCCGTGGTGGCGGGCGAGGTGCGAAGCCTCGCCCAGCGCAGCGCCGCCGCGGCCAAGGAGATCAAGGCCCTCATCGAGGATTCGGTCGGCAAGGTGGAGGATGGCAGCCGCCTCGTGACCGAGGCGGGGAGCACCATGCAGGAGATTGTGACCAGCATCAAGCGGGTCACCGACATCATGGCGGAGATCTCCGCCGCCTCCCTGGAGCAGTCGAGCGGCATCGAGCAGGTGAACACCGCCATCACCCAGATGGACGACGTGACCCAGCAGAACGCGGCCCTGGTGGAAGAGGCGGCCGCCGCGGCCGAGTCGCTGGCGGAACAGGCGGGCGCCATGGTGGAGATGGTGAGCCGGTTCAAGCTCGACGAGGCGCTCCAGAACGCCAGGAAGCCGGCCCGCAAGACAGCCGCAGCGGCTGCGGCGCCGAAAGCGGCAAAGCCGGTAAAGCAGCTCCCGAAGCCGAAGGCCGCCGCCAACGGCTACCACAAGCCCGAGCAGGCAGCCGAGGAGGCCCCGCTTTCGAAGGCGGTGGGATACGACGATGACGACTGGAAGGAGTTTTGAAGCAGGGGCGGGGACTAGGGACTGGCGAAGGGGGCTTTAGCCAGGGGTTGCCGATGACGATGGGGATGATCAACCGCATATTTTCCGTGGAGAGCGCCGCCGGCCTCCACCAGTTCCGCTACACCGCCGCCGACTTCGAGCGGATCCGGGGGCTGATCTACCGCTGCGCCGGCATCTCCCTCAACCCCCACAAGCAGCACATGGTTTACAGCCGCCTCGCCCGGCGGCTGCGGGCGAAGGGGATCGCCTCCTTCGCCGCCTACATCGACCTGGTGGAGCGGGAGGAGGAGGGGGAGCGGGAGGAGTTCATCAACGCCCTCACCACCAACCTGACCGCCTTCTTCCGCGAGCCACACCACTTCCCGATCCTCGTCCGGCACCTGGAGGAGCTCCTCCCCTTCCGCCGCCCCCTCACCATCTGGAGCAGCGCGGCCTCGTCGGGGGAGGAGCCGTACTCCCTCGCCATGACGGTGGTGGAGCAGTTCGGCAGCTTCACCCCGCCGGTGCGGATCTACGCCACCGACATCGACACCGGCGCCCTGGAGCGGGCGCGGCGGGGGATCTACCCCGCGGAGCGGGTGAAGGAGCTCTCCCCGGCCCGGATGAAGCGCTTCTTCCTGCGGGGGGAGGGGAAGAATGCGGGGTGCGTCCGGGTGAAGCCCGAACTGCAGCGGCTTGTCACCTTCGGACGGCTGAACCTCCTGGAGGCGCGCTGGCCGATCACCGAGCGGTTCGACGCCATCTTCTGCCGCAACGTGATGATCTACTTCGACAAGGAGACCCAGTACCAGGTCCTGAAGCGCTTTCTTCCGCGGCTCCAGCCGGAGGGGCTCCTCTTCGCCGGCCACTCCGAGAGCTTCCACCACGCCGGCGACCTGTTCCGGCTCTGCGGCAAGACGGTCTACGCGCCGGTCTCCCCGCGAGGGACGCCATCCATTGGAGATTAACCATGGCCATCAAGGTTCTCGTCGTCGACGATTCGGCGCTCATCCGCAGCCTCCTGACGGAGATCATCAACAGCCAGCCCGACATGGAGGTGGTGGGCGTCGCCGCCGACCCCCTCATCGCCCGGGATAAGATCAAGGCCCTCAACCCCGACGTCCTCACCCTCGACGTGGAGATGCCGCGGATGGACGGGCTGGTCTTCCTGGAAAAGCTGATGCGCCTTCGCCCGATGCCGGTGGTGATGATCTCGTCGCTGACGGAGAAGAGCTCCTACATCACCCTCCACGCCCTGGAGCTCGGGGCGGTGGACTACATCACCAAGCCGAAGCTCGACATCCGCAACGGGATCATGGAATACGCCCGGGAGATCACCGACAAGATCCGCGTCGCCGCCCGGGCCCGCCTGAAGCGGCCGGAGCCGGCCCAGCTCCACCGCACCGTGGCGCCGAAGCAGAGCGCCGACGCGGTCCTGCCGGTCGCGCACCGCCGGTACGCCGGCACGGAGAAGGTGATCGTCATCGGCGCCTCCACCGGTGGGACCGAGGCCCTGAAGGAGGTCCTGGGGGCCATGCCCGCCGACTCCCCCGGCATCCTCGTCACCCAGCACATGCCCGAGGCGTTCACCCGCACCTTTGCCAAGCGCCTCGACGGGCTCTGCCGCATCGGCGTGAAGGAGGCGGAGCACGGCGACCGGGTCCTCCCCGGTCACGCCTACATCGCCCCGGGAAACCGCCACCTCCTCCTCGCCCGCAGCGGCGCCAACTACGTCGCCGAACTCTCCGACGGCCCCCCCGTGAACCGCCATCGCCCCTCCGTGGATGTCCTCTTCCGCTCCGCCGCCAACGCCGCCGGCAGCAACGCCGCCGGCGTCATCCTGACCGGCATGGGGGACGACGGCGCCGACGGGATGGTGGAGATGCACCAGACCGGGGCGTTCACCATCGCCCAGGACGAGGCGAGCTGCGTCGTCTTCGGGATGCCGAAGGAGGCGATCGCCAGGGGGGGAGTCGACACGGTGCTGCCGCTTCACGAGATCGGCCGCAACCTCGTGGGGTGGCTCTCCGCCCAGGGGGAAAAGGCCTTCCGGGTTTAGCCCCCTCCCCCCCACGGTGCCGGCCGCACCGTCCCCCCGTATTTTCCCCTCCCCCCTTACTCAACGCGATTGACACAGTGCTGCAAGAAATGATAATAAAAAAATTTTTACATTAGATGAGCCTAGGAAAGCCTCATCCCCAAAAGCTGTCCGTACGAGATCCGTCTCACCCCAACATCCCCACAA